>DAOUCP010000032.1:0-49446 GCA_034432155.1 Anaerolineae bacterium | reverse complement strand
GCGTAGATCGGCGACAGGTCAAGTTGCCCGACGACATCGGCAACAAACAGCGCCAGATGATCCTCGGGCAACCACTCCCGCAAGTCCGGCGGCAGCAAGAATGGCTGGTCGATGGCATATTCTCGGAAGGACTTGTTCATGCCGCATAGGATAACCCCAGCCCACTTGAACCGCCAGCTTTCTCCGACAGGCTCCTAGGGCAGCCTCCGAGCAACACTGGCCTCCAGGCGAGCCGACCTCCCCCACGGGTGCGCCCTGGCGCGACGCAGCCGGCGGCCCGACCGTCTTCGCACGGCGGACTTCTCGCGGCGGGGCCTCTCCTCCCCGCGTTCGGAGGCGGTGCAGAGACCCAGCGCCGCCAGCCCCAGCTCTATGCCTCTCCTCCCCGCGTTCGGCGGCGGTCCCCGGTCTCGGCCGGCGACGGCGTCAGCGGATCGCTCTCCTCCCCGCCTCCGGCCGCGGGCCTTAGCTCGCGGCCGTCGCGGCGGCGATCGGTTCGGCAAGCAGGCCGAGGAACTCCGCCCGCTCCAACGTCTCCACGTCCAACAGGCGCTGCGCAATGCGATGCAGACGATCCACGTGACGGGTGACAAGCTCCCGGGCCCGCTCGTCCGCGTCGGCGATGAGTGCTCGGACCTCCGCATCGATGGCCTGCGCCGTCTTCTCGGAGTAGTTGCGCTGCTCGGCAATGTCGCGGCCGAGGAAGACTAGCTCCTGCCGCTCGCCGAAGGTGAGCGGACCGAGTTGGTCACTCATGCCGAAGCGCGTCACCATCTCACGAGCTGTACGGGTGACGAACTCCAGGTCCTCGGTGGCACCGGTCGAGACATCCTCGAACACGACGATTTCCGCCGCCCGACCACCCAATGCCGCCGCCAAATCGGCCTTGAAGCGCGTGCGGCTGCGTAGGTAGCGATCGTCCTCCGGCAACAAAGTGGTCATTCCGGTAGCCAGACCGCGTGGAATGATGCTGATTCGCTGAACTGGGTCACACTCCGGAATCAGGTGCGTCACCAGAGCATGGCCGGCTTCGTGGTAGGCGGTGATCTCCAGCTCCTGCCGGCTGATGACCCGGCTACGCCGCTGGGGACCGTATCGCACCTTGTCGGCCGCTTCCCGCAGGTCGGCCATCCGAATGGCTCGGCCGTTGCGCCGCGCCGCCAGAATCGCCGCCTCGTTGACGAGATTCTCGAGGTCGGCGCCGCTGAAGCCGGGCGTCTGCTTGGCGATGGCTTCCAGGTCGACATCCTCGCCGAGTGGCTTGCCCTGGCCGTGGATCCGCAAGATGGCCAAGCGGCCGTTCATGTCGGGCCGGTCGATGACCACCCGGCGGTCGAAGCGACCCGGGCGCAACAGCGCCGGATCCAGGATGTCGGGGCGATTCGTCGCCGCGAGGACGATCACGTTCGTGCTGGTGTCGAAGCCATCCATTTCCACCAGGATCTGGTTCAGCGTCTGCTCGCGTTCGTCGTGGCTGCCTCCCAGTCCAGTACCCCGCTGCCGGCCCACGGCGTCGATCTCGTCGATGAACACGATACACGGCGCGTGCTTCTTGGCCTGATCGAACAGATCCCGCACCCGGCTAGCGCCGACACCGACGAACATCTCCACGAACTCCGAACCAGAAATGGAGAAGAAGGGCACGCCGGCTTCCCCTGCCACTGCCTTGGCCATCAACGTCTTGCCGCAGCCCGGTGGCCCGACCATGAGCACACCGCGCGGAATCTTCGCCCCCAGGGCCATGAACTTGTCCGGCTCGCGGAGGAACTCCACTACTTCCGCGAGCTCTTGCTTTGCTTCGTCGACGCCCGCGACATCGTCGAAGGTGACGGTGGGGGTGTTGCCTGGCATGAGCCGTGCCCGACTGCGGCCGAAGGACAAGGCCTGATTGTTGCCCGCCTGGGCCTGGCGCACCATGAAGATCAGAAAGCCCATCATCAGAGCGAACGGCAGCAGTGCCCCGAGCAGCGGCACCACGTCGTCCAGACTGGTGTCTCGACCGACGCTGTACTCCACCCCGGCCAGCTGCCGCGAACCGAGCCCCAGCTGCTGGTACAGCGTTTCCGCGCCCTGTTCCTTGCGTACCCGGCGCTCGGAGCCATCCTTGAGCGTCACCGCGGCACTGGCCTCGTCGCCGCTCACCTCAATGGCTTTGACCTCGGACTCCAGGACGGCGCGGCGCAGCTCGGTGAGCGACATCTCGGATGGCTCACCGCGCTCCGCCCGATAGCTGACGGCCAGCAGCAACACCAGGGCCGCCAGCGACGCCCAAATCAGCCAACCGCGGCTCACCGAACGCATCGCAGCCGTCCAGATCTCACCATACGACCCGGCTGATTATAGTCTCCGCGGTCGGGCATGGCGCAGCTCGTGGAGATACATCGGCGGCCAACGGCGCCCCGGCCTTGCCAGCGCCGGCCGGCTAGAGCGGTCCAGGCGGCGCCAGCGAACGTGCGTGTACCGCGCCGACGCATGTTCCCCGCAGCGGTCGACGTCGGCCGCCCTGTCCAGCACAGCGGTCGACGGCGGCCAGCCATGCGCGGCCCGGTAGTCGACCGCGCCGGCCCCCGCACAGCGGTCGACGGCGCTGGTCGATTGCCGGCCCGGCCGACGCCAGATGGCGTCAGCCGACGCGAATGGCTGCCACCAGCAGCCGACTTCCCTGTCCACCGCGGGCGAGCCCCCGGGATCGAATCGACAGGGGGGACTGGGGCTCGTTGAGCGGCCACACCGTGAGCCACAGGCTGCAATCGCCAGGCGGGGTGGCCGGGTCGATGCGCAGATCGAAGCGGCCGCTGGTGAATCGCTCGCCGGCCGTCCAGGTCGAGGTGGGCCGATCGCCCGGCGGTAGGTCGGCTCGGCTTAGTTCGGAGCCGTCGGAGCCAGTCAGGACAGCAGACGTCATGTAGTCTCCCTCCGGGACGGTCGACGCCTCCCAGGTGCACACCAGACTCAGGGTGTCGCCAGGCGCCACCTCCGCTCGGGGCAAGTCGACCCCCTTCAGATGCAGCCCGCCCTCGAAGTCGGCGCCCACCGGCAGCCACGAGCCACTGTCAACGTGCACGCGCACCGGACTGCCGATTGGCCAGATCATCCCGGGCTGCGGATCCGTGCCCAGCACCTGACCAACGTTGCCGCCGGCGCCCGTCCAGCGATCGCTGCGCAGCGGCTCGAAGCCCGCTTCCAACAATGCGGCAGCGACCGCCGCGTAGTCGCCGCTCACCCTTGGCACGCGCACCGCCGGCCCCTGGCTGATCACGATCTCCACCACGGTGCCGCGGGGTACCTGTTCCGCCGGCCGGGGCCGTTGGCGGATGACGCGGCCGGCCGGGACGGTGTCCGACGGTTCGCGGGGCTCGGTCACCGCAAGGCCCTGGGCTTCGATGCGGCTGCGCGCTTCGGCGCCGGTCAGCCCTTCCACCGGCGGCACCGTCACCAGAAGCTCGCGGACGGCAGCCGTTTCATCGACGGTGGGCTCCGCCCGTGCCTGGGTGGGTGCCGCCAGGCTGTCCGGAAGCAGCGGCAGGTTCGGCATCGCCTCGACGCGAGCCAGGACAGCGAGCCAAAGCGGAATCAAGCCGCCCACCGCCAAGAGAGCAATCAGGGCCAAGAGTACGCCCGCCCAGCTGAAGCCAGGCCGAACGGGAGTGGCAGCCCCACCGGCAGCCAGCTGCCTGGGGGGCACCACGGGGCGCAACGGCGGCACGGCCTGCACCCCACCGGTGGGCAGTGGTCCGGTGACCGCTGCGGCCGCAGCGGCATAGTGCTCCAGCTCGTCGGCCAGGGCCGCCGCATCGGGAAAGCGGTCCTCGGGCCGCCGCGCCATGGCGCGGGCCACGATTCCCGCTAGGGCTGGTGGCACACCGGGGTTCTGCGTCTGGACGGGCACCGGCTCCTCGTGCAGGATGCGCATCGCCACGCCGACACTCGATTCGGCCTCGAAGGGCACCCGACCACAGAGCAGCTCATAGAGCACCACACCCAGGCTATAGACATCCGAGGCCGGGGTAGCCACCTCGCCGGCCACTTGCTCCGGCGCCACGTAGTGCACCGTCCCCATGACCAAACCGGGCGTGGTCAGACGCGCCGCCGTGATGGAGCGGGCGATGCCGAAGTCCGCCACCTTCATCCGACCGTCCGGCGTCATCAGGACGTTCTGCGGCTTGATGTCCCGATGGACCAGCCCAAGCCGATGCGCTGCGGCAACCGAACGTGCCAGGGCAATGGCGATGCCCACGGCGCGCTCGCAGGGCAGGGGCGCCTCCTCACGGATCAACGTCTTGAGATCACGCCCGGGCACGAATTCCATGACCAGGTAGTGCCGGCCAGCGTCCTCGCCGACGTCGTAAACCGCTACCACGCCCGGATCGTTGAGGGCGGCGGCCAGACGCGCCTCGGTGTGGAAGCGCTCCAGAAACTCGGGATCAGCGGCAAACTGCTCTCGCAATACCTTGACCGCGACCTCGCGGTCCAAGAGCAAGTCGCGGGCGCGCCACACCACGGCCATACCTCCCTCGCCGACGATGGCGTCGAGGCGGTAGCGGCCATTCAACACGGCACTGGCGCCCTCGCTCATGGCCGACATTGTACGGCACTGACGACGGACGGAGAAGTTGTGCCCATGGGTCGTCGCTTGGCGCGGTCGTTGCGGCGCAGTTATGATTGGCCCCTCGAACCCGACCGACCTGCGGTACGGAGGGACTGTTGACGTTCTCAGATTACGCGAGCATCGCTCTGATCATCATCTCGGTGACGCTGATTGGGCTCGTACTGCTACAGGCGCGTGGTGGCGGCTTGGGCAGCGTGTTTGGCAGCGACACCGGCATCTACAAGACGCGCCGCGGCATGGAGAAGACGCTGTACAACGCGACCATTGTGCTGGCCGTCCTGTTCCTGGTGACCTCGCTGCTCACCGTGCTCATCGGTAGCTCGTAGCGCGCGTGCTTCGCCACTTACGTCCCCAGATCGCCCTGGCACTGGGCGGACTGGCCGTCGTCGGCCTGCTGCTGTTCGCCGTGTCGCGACAGGCGTTCGGCCATCGGCCGGCCCGCGGCGGCACGCTCGTTGAGGCCGTTGTTGGTCCGCCGGCAACCATCAATCCGGTCTTCGCGCTGTCGCCCACTGAGGTCGACATCGCGCGACTCGTCTTCGCTGGCCTGACCCGCGTGGATCCTTCCGGCAAGGTGCTGCCGGACCTCGCGGAGCGCTGGTCGGTGAGCGCCGATGGACGGACGTACACCTTCAAGTTGCGGACCGGCGCCCGGTGGCACGACGGCCAACCGGTGACGGCCGATGACGTGGTCTATACCGCTTCGGTCGCCGCGGCGAAGCTGCCGCAGAAGGCCACGTTGGCCTCGGCCTGGGAGAAAGCGCATGCGGTGAGCATCGATTCCCAGACGGTGCGCATCGAGCTTGCCGAGCCGTTCGCGCCATTCCTCTATGCCACGAGCTTGGGTCTCCTGCCGGCCCACTTGCTGGCCGGCGTCGATCCGCGGATCCTGGCGCAACATCGCTTCTCAACGATCGAACCGATCGGTGCTGGGCCATACCGCGTAGCGCAGCCGGGCGGCATCACCAGCGAGGCAGTCCGACTGCAGCGCTTCGACGCGCACTGGAGCAGCGACGGTCATCGGCCTTACTTGGACGAGATCGTCTTCCGGCTCCACGCCACACACGCCGAGGCGCTCGAGTCCCTGGTGGGTCGGAAGGTACAGACGATGGGCGGCGTCCCGGCCGAAGCGTTCCCGGCGCTGGGGGACGACGCGCGGCTGTACTCCGTCACCCGCTCGGGCCTGACCCTGGTGTACTGGAACCCGGCCAACAGCCTCTTGGCCGACATGGAGGTCCGCCGAGCACTGTCTCTGGCCACGAACCGAGCGGGCTTGATCGATGAGGTCTTGGCCGGCCAAGCGGTGCCGGCGGCCGGACCGATCCCGCCCGGCTCCTGGGCCTGGGATGAGGCTTTGCACGCGCCGGAGTACTCGCCGGCCAAGGTCGCCGACGTGCTGGACGGTGCCAGCTGGGTGGACAGTGACGGCGACGGGGTCCGGGACAAGGAAGGTCGCAACCTCTCCTTCGAGCTGCAGACCACGAATGATCCGGTCCTCGTCGCCGTTGCCCATCGCCTCAGCGCCGACTGGGCGCAGGCCGGCATCGAAGCCAGTGTGCGGATCCTAGACCAGCAGACGGCGGTGGCCAATCTGGCAACGCGAGCCTTCGACGCCTTCCTTTTCCAGTGGGAGCAAGGCCAGTGTGACCCGGACCCCTTTGCCCTGTGGCACTCCTCCCAGATCGGGCGCGGTCAGAACTATGCCGGTTGGGCCGATGGCGTGGCCGATGATCTGATGCTGCGTGCCCGCCGGACATCGCCTGACCAGGTGGAAGCCCGGCGTCTGCTGTACGGCCAGTTTGGACGCCGCTGGGCAGACCAGCAGCCGGGCCTGGCACTCTATCATCCCGTGTACACCTACGCCGTTGTCGATCCCAATCTGGGCGGCGTGCAGATGCCGCAACTCCTGGTCGAGCCCGCCGACCGATTTCTCACCCTGCCCAATTGGTACTTGCGCAGTGAGCGGATCATCCGTGGCCTGGGCGAGTAGTCCCCGCCATCCAGCCCGCGCGGGTGCCATCGCTGGTTCGATGCCGGAAGGTCCGTTATACTCGTCGGCGTGAGCGAAGTACGGCAGGCGCAGACAAGGTCATCGCCGTGGACGTGCGGCTGAAAGTGGCCCTGCGGGTAGGGGCGGTGGTGCTGGTGACCCTGGCCGCCGGTTACGTGCTGTCCCTGCTCAGCCTGGCGCTGGCCAATCGGCAGGCTCGCGAGGCGGAGTTCGCCCTGCTGACGGAAGTTGCGGCGCTCGAGACCTCGGTGCCAGCCCTGGAGACGGCGACGTATCAACTCCAGACCGACGAGGGCATCGAAGCGTGGGCCAGGGAAAAGCAGAAATGGGCACGGAAAGGCGATCACGTCATCGTCGTGGTGCCACCGACCGGCACGCCCCCGGCACCAGCGAGCCCACCGGCAAGCAGCGACAACGGGCTGCATCGGCTGTTGCGCTGGCTTCGCGGCGGTTGATGGTTCCTCGCTGCGGCGTTGGCGCTGGCCGCCGACACACCAGCCGACGGGGTCTCGCGTGCCCCCTCAGGGCGCCCAGGTGAAGGTGCGCCACGGTTCGCCGGCGCTGAGCCGAGTGCCCTCATCGCTGGCGAACAGGCCGCTGCCCATCCGCCGCACCGATACCGACCACGCGATGTTGGCGCGACTGCCCCGCGCCGGCCGCACGTCGGCCGGGACGCGCAGGGCCGTAGCATTGCTTGCCATCCAGATCAGGCGGGCCCTGCCATCGCTGGCATCGGCATCGCGCAGGGCGACCACGTAGTAGACGCCTGCCGGCAGCACGCCGACCGATGACCACTGCAGGATGGGCGTGGGGCTCGTGACCACGGCACCGTTGCCAGGCGTCAGAAGGCGCGGCGCTGGATAGACCGCCGTGCCCACGTCCTCCGGCGGCAGCCAGCCTGGCACCGCACCGCCCTGATCGACCGCCCCGGCCCGCCACGAGCCACTGAGGCCGAGGGTGGCCGTCAAAGCCGATGGCGCCCGGACAATCAGGGCTGCGCCGGAGGGCAGCAGAGCGGGTCGAGCCTTGAGCTCCGGATTGGCGGCCACCAGCTCGTCGACAGTCATCTGGTAGGCTTCGGCTACCTCGGTGATCGTCTGGCCGGCGATCACCTCGTGGGTAGCCACGGCCATGGCTGCCGTCACCGCCAGGCCGCTCGTCACGGTGTCGCCGGCCAGCGCCGTGGCCGCTCCCTCCGCCGCCGGCCCTTCGGCTGCCACGGACGGCTGCGCCTCGGCGACCTGCCTGGCCGTCGGTGACGGCGGGCCGGCCGCCACCGGTACCCGCAATTCCTGGCCGATCGCCAGCCGATGGGGATTCTCCTGCAGCTCCGGGTTGGCTTCGACCAGGGCGGCCACGGTCACGCCATAGCGACCGGCGATGCCGTACAGCGTGTCGCGACTCACCACGGTGTGGGTGATCACCGCCGGCAGCGGCGTGACGGTGGGTGGTCGAGGCGTACTTGGCGACGCCAGGCTGGTTCGCGGTGGTGCCGGGGTGAAGGTCGGCACATCGGTCGGCAGCATCGAACTCACTTCGATGCCGGCCCTGCGCCCGGGCCACGACAGCTTCCCGGCGCCGACGGCAAAGAGCAGGCCAAGCAAGACCACAAGGCCCAGCGCCGCTATCAGCGACTCGGCTATCAAGCGCCGGAGCGCCCTCCAGCCACCAAGTGTCGCACCGCAGATGGGGCAGTCGGCGTCGCCGGGGCCGACTCGAGAACCACAGCTGCGACAGCGATCGGCGCGCGGGCGTTCAGGGACACTCTGCATTGGTTAGCCTCGGCGGCGCGCAATTCTAGCAGAGCGCCACCGGGGCACGGAAGCGCCGTCAAGAACCGCTCTCGGCATCGGCCCGACAACCATAGAACCGGAGAAGCACGCTGCCGTACCGGCGCTCGTCCAGCGCAACCAGGGAAACCAGGGCCGGCACCTCCATCTCGCGCGGATGGGTTTGGGCAACGACCACCCCTTGCCTGGCAAGCCACTCCGGCCGAGCGTCCAACAAGGCCACGGTGCGCGCCCACCAGCCGCGATACTGGGGCGGTGCCACGTACACGATGTCGTAGCTGCCGGTCGCCGGCCCGGCCAGGAGGCGGAAGACATCGCGTCGCACAATCCGCCCTCGATCGGCCAGGCCGGTGCGCTCCAGATTGGCACGAATGGTGCGGCAGGCGAGCGGCGATCGCTCCACGAAGTCGCATCGCTGCGCGCCTCGACTGAGGGCTTCGATGCCGACACTGCCTGTGCCGGCGAAAAGGTCCAGTACGACGCTGCCGGGCACACGCTGGCCTAGAATCGCGAACAGGGCTTCCTTGGCCCGGTCAGTGATGGGCCTGGTGTCCTCCCCCGGAACGGCCAGCAGTCGACGCCCTCGCGCCTGACCCGCGATCACCCTCACCTTCGTCCCTCCGCCGGTCGTTTCGGATGGCTGGCTGCCTGCGGACGTACTGGGCCCCCATCGCTCCGGGGCGCAGCCGCCCTTGGGAAAAGAACGACGGGCCCCGTACCAGATGCACGGGGCCCGCCGACCCGTCGCAGGTCGATCCGCTCTACTGCATCTTGATGCCGCTGTAAATCGCGGCGTCCATGGGCTTGTCGGTCGCGTACGCCTTGTCGTTGACGATCACCACCAACGGCTGGCTGCTTGTGATGGTGGCCGAGCCGTACTTCGCATCTGGCACGGCGTCAATGCTCGAGGGCAGCCAGGTGTAGGCAGCCAGCGGCGCAATCGACACGTTGCAGCCCTGGCATCCCGATACCTCGGGCAGCCCGCCGCTCGGCTTGAAGACGATCTGCGCCTGCGCCGTCTCGGTGCCGATGTTCATGGCCTGGATACCGGTGGTCAGCTTGTTCGCCGTATGGTTGCGGCGATACAGCGGCAGAGCCACCTTGGTAGCGCCATCGGCATCGGTGAACGCGTTGTGGGCCGCAGCGGTCTTCAACGTCTGACCCTGGGTCGTCACGACCTCGCTCTCGTCGTTGATGATCGCCAGGATCTTGCCATCGGCCTCAATCACCGCTGCGCCACCGCAGTTCGTCGGCAGCGGATTGGCGGGATCGTTCGACCCCTGGTAGACGATCACGTTGGACTTGGCGGCGATCGTCTTGCGCTCGATCCACGGACCGCCACCCTTGCAGGCACCCAGCGTTCCGTAGTAGGTGACGGTGATGTTGACCTCGCGGTCCTCGGTGTTCACCACCGAGAAGCCGGTGTTGCCGCGGTACGCGCGCCGGAACAGTGGAGCATACAGCTTTGTCGCTGCCTGGTCAGCCGGCACACCCTCAAAGGCGTAGACCGCCAGCTGATGGTTCGCCCGATCCACGAACGTCTGCACCGCCAACGGCGTGGCGCTGCTGACGCGCATCGAGCCGCGGAATCCAGCCGGCACGTCGGTCGCCGGGAACAGCTCGGTGTCGCGCACCAAGTCCAGGGTGCGCGAGGTGCCCGCCGGCAGATTGATGGTGAATTCCTTGGCCGGTGTCGCCTTGCCCACCTCGAAGAGGGTGATGGTCGCCGTCGCAGGGTTCTGCGGGTCGGTGTTCATCACCGAAACGAGCGAACTCGACCTGTTGTACTCCTTGAGCACCAGGGGGACCACCACATCGGTGCCCGGAACGACGTTGCTGTAGATCGCCGTGCCGCCGCTCGTCTTCCAGTCGGTGCGGGCAATGGCCGCGATCTGGCGGTCGGCGCTGATGATCGCCGAGTAGGCGCCGTTCACAAGCGTCGTGATGCTTGGCAGGTTCAGGTTGACCACCCCGCCTGGTGGCACCGGCGCCGGGACGTTGTACTGGGTCTTGGCCCCATCCGGCTGCTTGTAGAAGTCAGCGATGACGGTGGCCTGTTGCTGCTCGTCCAGATTCTGGACGTTGATGCCGGTAACTCCCTGCTGCTGGATCCCGGCCAAGCGGCTGGCGTACGCCACCGGCGCCTCGCTCTTGCTGAACGCCCCGCTCAAGCCAGCAACGAGAAGCGCAATGACCCCCGCCATGGACACCAAGACAAGAAGCTTCTTCATGGACACGACCTCCTTCTAAGGTACTCGAGCTGATCGGACCTGCGGCCGCAATCGCGGCCTCGTTCACCCACGCAGTATATCGGGGGGGAGGCGCTTCGCGCAATGGTCCATGCGTCGCATTCGGGCCTCCTGCGACTACTACTTTGGTCGCATTCCGCCGTCAACCACCGTTCGGCGGTGGCGATAGGACGCTCCTAGCTACCCTCGGCCAGGGCGCTGTCAGCCTATGGGGGGCACCATCCCCCATCTGCCGCGCCCCTGATACCGCCGCCTGCCCCATGGGCCGGTGCCCGGCGCCGGCAGAGAGGTGCGCCCTCCTCGGATACGTCCTACGATCCGCAGGGCCGGTGCCCGGCGCAGGCAGTGACCTGCTCCACACGAACTGCCGGCAGCCGCTCGCGCAGGCCGGCGCCTGATGCAGGCAGAGGCGCGCCCGTCTCCCGCTCTGCCCTCAGCCCCCCGGGGTCGGTTCGGGTGCCCGAGTGGATCGCCGCTCCGGCGTAGGTTCGGGCACCCGGGTAGCGCGCCGACTCAGCGTCTCTGCGTACTGCTCGGCCAGAAACCGCAAGTAGCTGTCGGGAGGGTCGCGGTCGATCACCTCCCGGAAGTCGCGGTCGGCAGCATCGAAATCGCCCGTCGCATAGCGAAGCATGGCCCGATTGAAGTACGCCTGCGTGTCATGACTCAACTCGATCGCCCGGTCGTAGTCGGCCAGCGCCTTCTCGCCGTCGCCCAGGCCCTCGTAGGCCCGGCCGCGATTGCCATACGCCTCCGCCAAGTCCGGATTCAGCTCGATGGCACGGGTCAGATCGGCCAACGCTTTCTCCCAGTCCTCCTCGTCCACGTACAGCCGGCCGCGATTGGCATAGGCCTCGGCATAGCCAGGATTCAGCTCGATGGCCGTCTGGAAGTCGGCTTCGGCTTCTTCCCGCCGCTCCATGTTGAGGTAGGCCACGCCACGGTTATTCAAGAGCTGCCAGCGGGCATAGGGCTCATCGCCCTCCGCTGCCCCTTCCTCGGCCTCGCCCAGCCGAGCCAGTGCTTCGCTGCAGTCCTTCACCGCCGCCTCGTTCTCGCCGGCTGCTAGATTGGCGTAGCAACGCCAGGCATAGGCCTTCGGAACCTGCACCCCCTGCTCGATGGCGTCCGTGAAAGCCCGGACCGCGCTCTGGGCATCGCCCCGCTGCAGCAGCCTTTGGCCACGCTCAAACGGGCCGCCGAAGCGATCACAACCGGCCACCAGAGCGGCCGCCAGACCGACAAGCACTGTCAGCGCCGGAAGTCGCCAATCGCTAGCTCGTGCCATGGTTACGCTCTCCTCCGTTACGGTTTCGCAATACGGTTACGCAGCCTACCCTTCGCTACCCTGGCCCCCGACCGCGAACGTCAGCCTCCGGCTGCGGGCGGACCGGAGCCCCGACAGGCAGCTCCTCCAACCAACGTTTGGTCATCCGCCGCCGCCAGCCGGACCGGGCGGGCTCGATTCGGCGCCGCTCTTGCCACAGACAAAGACGAGCAGGCTGCAGGCATTGACCGGAAGCCAGCGCGCCAGCGGCACCAGCCAGTGGGTGGGATGGGCCAGGCTGGCCAACAGCCGACGGCCCTCCAGCTCGCCTTCGTAACCAATGACCCGGTGGACCACCAGACCAGCGTTGCGGAGCAGGTGCGACCACTGGCCCACGGTTCCGTAGCGCTGAATGGGCTGGCCATCGTCGCAGACATCCCCGTGCCGCCAGACGTAGGCGACGTTCCAGCGCAGGCCGAAGGCGTTAGGCAGAAGGACGAGCGCCCGGCCATCAGGCCGTAAGACGCGCGCCAGCTCCCGAGCGCCGACCAGCGGTCGTTGATAGTGCTCCAGACTGCCGATGCTGGCCACGCGATCGAAGGCGTTGTCGGGGTAAGGCAGGAGTTCGCCATCGGCCACCACCAGATGTCCGCCCGTCGCCCGTCGCAGCGCGGCCAGGGCGAAATCGACGCCGTGGGCCTCCAGTCCAAGCTCCTGGGCCCGGCTGACCAGGGCGCCCTCGCCACACGCTACATCGAGGAGCCGCAGGCCAGGTTGAACGTCGAGCCAGCGAAGCAGACGATCGACGAAACGCCGACCGCGGCCGAGACCGCGGTGCCGATACATCTTCTCGTACGCCCCAGCCGCCGTGGTTTCGCGGTGCCGTAGCTCGATCAGACCGTCCACGCCTGCCGCCGAGGGCAGCTCCATCAATCCTTCTCTCCCCGCGCCACGAGGCGTCGGCCCCGCGGCCAAGGCCAACGGGCCCAGAGCGCTGCCAGTGCCGCCGATGAGACCACGGTAAGCAGGCACCAGATGCGCCAGGCAATCGCCACCGCCAGCGCGATGACGCTCGAATGGTACACCGGCGCCAGCAGAACGACCATCATGCCGGCACGCAACACCGAGGTGAGGGGCATCCAGGCCAGCCAGGCCCCGACGGCTACGGTGATGCCCATGGTGCTTGCCGCCAGCGCCAGATCGCTCCGAGCGGTGAGGCCATGCATGAAGAGATGCAAGGTGAGCCCGGACGCTCCGACGACCGAAACTTCTTCCAGCAGCCACGAAGCCACATCGCGACGCCTTAGGGTGGGCAGAGACGCCTGGCGGCCGCGGGCAGCCAGCGCTTTCTGGCCCAGCCGCGCCAAAGCACCGGGACTGACCAGCGTGGCCGCCAACAGCCCGACAGCCAACCACGGCAACCAGCGTGGACCAATCGCCCGGGCGCCCAGCGGCGCGCTCACACCAAACCACAGGGCGCCGGCTATCCCGACGACAAGCCATTCGATCACCAGCGCAGCGCTGACCGCCCAGGCGCTAGCACCCACTTGGCGGTAACCGACGACACGACTGGCTGGCACCCAGAAGCTGCCCGGCAGGACCTGGGTGAGGGCTGTGTAGGTGTACAGACGAGCGTGCTCCGCCAAGGGCGCCCGGAAGCCGAGGGCCGCCAGGATGCGCCGCCAGGCGTCGACCGCCAACAACCAGCCCAGTGTCTGCACCGACCACGCGGCAACGAGCGGCCCGGTCGTCAGTCGGAAGGCGGCCAGGCTACCGGCTGGCAGGCGACGCCAGTCCGCCATCACCTGGCGTGCAATGAGACCCACGACTGCGAGCACCAATACAGGCCCGAGCAGCCGCCCCAGCCGGCGCGTCGAGCGCCATGGGACGAGGCTCACGGGGTCCACCCAAGCCGGCGCGTCGACCCCCACGGGATGCGGGTCACAGGGTCCACCCAAGCCGGCGCGTCGAGCGCCACCGGACGAGCGTCACTGTGCCCAAGGAGCGGGGAGTGCACGGAGGGAGCATCGCCCACCAGCCGGCCAGCGCAACCGCTAGGCTGGGTTGTCCAGGCGGAAGCCATAGCCGCGCACAGTGACGATGTAGTTGTGGCTGGGATCCAGCTCTGCCAAACGCACGCGCAAGCGCCGCACCAGGGCGTCGACGGCCTCTTCGCTCACGCCGTACCCCTCTTCGTCGGGCCACACTTGGCCGACGATGCGCTCGCGAGGCACCACGTGACCGGCGGCCGCGTAGAGCATGGCCAGGAGCTCATACTGAGGCCCCGAAAGTGGCGGGTGCAGCGCCTGGCCATTGACGTAGACGGTCATCGTCTGCGGATCGAGGCGCAGACCACGACCTTCGAAGACAATCGGCGCTGTAGCATCGGCAGCCACGAAGTGAAGCTTGTAGCGAGCCGCAATGATGACTTCGTCGCCATCCTGGAGCAGCACGGGCTGCGTCACCCGTTTGCCGCCCAACCAGGTGCCATTCTTGCTGTCCAGGTCCTCCAACACGTAGCCGTCCGCGGTGTGGCGCACCACGGCGTGGCGGCGCGACACCTGGCGGTCGTCCAGCACAACTTCGTTCTCGCGGTCGCGCCCAATGTGGGTGACTTCGCCAAGGCTGAACTGGCGCCGCTGGTTGCCATCCACCAAGATGAACAGCGCTCCTTCGCGGCGTTCCCCAGGATTGCCGACTGGCGTGCTTCTGGCCTCTGCCATGCGCTTCCATCCACCCTCAGGCACAGGGGCATTTGACAAGGCGTCGTCCGCCCCCTACGGTTGGGCCATGACCGATGCCTTGGCGCCGGGGACGGTTTTGCGCCGCCGTTACCGCATCATCGCTCCGGTAGGGCAGGGCGGCCTCGGCGCTGTCTACCTGGCCGAGGATCTGCGCCTGCCGGGCCGCCAGACAGCCATCAAGACCATCCTGCCGGACCCCATGGCCACTGCCGAGGCGCGGGCGGCTGGGCAAGCGCAGTTCCGTCGCGAGGCAAGCGTGCTGGCCCAACTGGATCACCCCGCACTGCCTAGAGTGTCGGACTACTTCGTCGAATCGGGCATCGACTGCCTGGTCATGGATTATGTCGCCGGTCCGGACCTCCGGCAAGTGATCAGCGAGGCGCGGGCCAGCGGGGAGTTCCTGCCCGAGGCGCGGATCATCGATTGGGCGGGGCAGTTGCTGGATGCCCTCGAGTACCTGCACAGTCGCGAGCCGCCCGTGATCCATCGCGACATCAAGCCGGCCAACGTCAAGTTGGTCACCGGCGACCGCCTGAAGCTCGTCGACTTCGGACTGGTGAAGCACTTGGATCCGGCAGATCCGAGGACCCTGACGGCCTCCCGAGGCGTCGGCTCGCTGCCGTACACACCGTTGGAGCAGTATGCCGGCGACACCGGTCATACCGACGCCCGGAGCGACCTGTACGCGCTCGGGGCAACCCTCTACCACCTGGTGACCCTGCGACCACCGGCGACCGCCCACGAACGCTTCCTGATGCCCAACGCCCTGCAGCGACCAAGCCAACTCAATCCTCGTCTGTCGCCACGGCTCGAGAGTGTCATCCTGACGGCCATGGCCCTCCATCCCGAGCGTCGGCCAGCCGACGCTGCCGCCCTGCGCCAGTTGCTGCGCGGCGATGCCCCGCTGCGCGCCGACGTTGAATTAGGGACGGCAGCCGCTGCTTGGAGAGCGGCGCTGTGGGACAATGCCGGACTCTTGGCCCTGGTGGCGTTGTTGTTGCTGCTGGCCACGCTGGCCACGTGGCAGGCGGGCAGCGCTGCCCCGGCCGTGGTCGCACCCCTCGAGGCGGACAGCGCGCCGGCGACCATGACCATCCCCCCAGGCTCGGGTGCGGCGGCGCCGTAGCCTGATGGCGCGCGGCCGGCGCCGGCGGCGGCCTGGAGAGTGGCCGTAGGCAAGACCGGCAAGCATCAGCCCAGGAGAACGGCCAGTGCCAGCAGTGGCAAGCGGGAGCCCAGGTAGGCAACCGGTGCCAGCACCGGCGAGCACCAGCCTAGGAGGGCGGTCGCTTCCCCTTGGCCGGCGAGCCGTGATCGTCTGCCACCCGCACCGCCGCGCGGCGGGCGTGGGCCACTGCCGGCACAATGGGCAATAGGGCCAGCACAAGGCTGATGAGCGGGGCCTGGTACGCCGGATTCAGTCGCGCCGGCCACAGGCTAGCGCCTCCGGGTAGGGCGGTGACGCCCAGACCACCCGCGGCTACGAGCAGGTAGCCAGCCAGTCCCCAGGCCAGACTGAGCAGGAAGAGGCGCAACGAGCGGGCAGGCAACTGCGACGCCTCGGCGTCGAAGGCGAAGACGAGCACGCCGGCGATCAGCATCAAGCCCAGACTCAGAACCAGAATGCCCCAGTCGACGGCCACCTGGGGCCGCAGGGGCCAAGCCATGCCCGGCGCACCGGGCGCAGGTGTCGTTTGCGCCACCGGGCTCCGGCCACCGGCAATGGAGAGCACGAGTGGCTCACTGCGCAGGCCGTTGTCCAGGACGACCTGAATCTCCACCTCGCCATGGCGCTCGGCGCGCAGTGCCGCCAGGGCTCGCCCCTCGCGCGTCGTCGACCGCACGTCGGGCAGATAGACTCCCTCCTGCCGATCGTAGAGGCGGAAGGCGACCGCCGTGCCGTCGGGCACCAGATGGCCGTTGCCGTCCACGATCGGACTGGTCCGAACGCGGAGGGTACTGCCTAGACGGATGGGTGCCGAAGCATCGGCCCCAACCAACTCGAGGCGCAGCACCTGGCTGAGCGCCGGCTGGAGCTGCTGATCCAGATCGTAGACCACACCCGGGATGGACACTGGACTGGCACCCTGCGCTGGCTCGTCGCCAAAGATGGCTCGCACGGCAACCGTGACGAAGGGTTCCGCGGGCGCGTAGACCGCGTAGTATGCGGTGAGCTTGGCGATTTCCGTGGTGTCCAGATAGTACGGGGCCGCAAAGGCGATCGCCACCAGACGCCGATCGGCGAGCTCGGACGGCAAGGCCCGCAGAAACAGCTTGAGAGCATCCGACGCCATGGCCTCGCTGGGGCGCACGTCGCGCATCGCGAACACCAGCCAGTCGGCCCGGCGCAACGACGACTCGACTTCGGCCAAGTGCGCAGGCGATGCGCTCGGCACCAGCCACGTGGTGTCGGCGGCGCCCACGTGTCCTTTGGCCTGCAGCCAGGCCTTCAGATCCAGGAAGGTGATGGCCCGAACATCCTCCTCGTGCCGCAGTCGCCCAATGCCCTCGGCCCCATAGGTGCGCCGCACCGCCGCCACCAAGGCTTCCGGGTCCAACCACGATGCCGCCGGGCAGTCGGCGCAGCCCTCGCTCGGGCGATGGTCGACGATGAACAGCACCTGCTCGCCCGGCTTGGGCGATCGGGGGCCGGCGGCCACGGCGGTCCCGCCCGCTGGCGTAACGAGGGTCAGAGCCGCGCGACTGACCTGGGCCACCGTCTCGATGCCCAGGCCGGTTTGGGAGGCCGCAGCCTCGGCATCGACGAGGACGTCCGACAGCGACGAATCGCCGAAGAGCCGCCATTTGGCCGCGAGCACGCGCACGACCGCGGCATCGACCAGTTCGCGAATCGCTTCGTCCTCGCGATAGGTGGTCGCCAGCCACTCGAGCGCCGAGGAAATCGCCTCGGCCTGAGCCTCGGGATCGTCATCGGCGCCGACGTGCGTCATGGTCAGGATGTCATGGCCGGCCACCAAGGTTTCGCGCAGCGCGCGCCGGGCGTTGAACTCCCCTTCCACGGAATCCACGTACCGGCGCACGGCCGGCACGCCAAGCGGCGGACTGACGAGCAGACCACCGGCTTCGCGCCAAGCCGCCAGGGAGGGGACCTGTGCCCACAGGTAACGCAGGCCACCGCTGTCCAGCGCCAGCGGCCGATCGGGTTGCTGCTGCACCGCGCGATACCGCACTAGGCTGGTGGCCAGTCCATCGGTCCGCTCATCCTGGTCGCGAGCCCCGGCGGTAGCCACGAACGGCACCAGATCGGCAGCCAGAAGCTGCTCCAGGGTGCTCTCCACCACCGGCGCCTCTTCCGTCTGACTGCGATCCGCAGCGCCGATGCCGGGCAAGCTGCCGGCCACGGTAAACACCCTTCCGCCGCTGCCGCGGTGGATGCCTGCGATGTAGCTGCGACCTAGCTGGGCTACCCAGGCTGGTGAGCCGCCGAAGACGCGTTCGCCAAGGTCACCGGACGTCCCCGGTCGCACCACGCGCGTCACGTCCAACTGAGGCCCCTGCAGCAGATTGATGCCACAGGCGCTCAGCTCTCGGCCGACGATCATCCCGACCTGCTCGGCCAGATCGGCCCGCCAGGTGGCTCCCAAGGCCATGGCACTGGGGAGCGGCGTCATGCCGCCCGACAGGCTATCCGCCGGGTAGATTCCGCCGACCTGCTCCACGGTGACGAACAGCGGCACGAAGGCGCCTGAACGCGCGGCGCGTGATTGCAACGCGTTCGCCACGCGGGCAACCTGCACCGGAGCGTCCGGCCCATCCCGGTAGTTCTCCCGCGCTGGGGACAGAACGACGCCGCCGATGCCGTAGTCGTCGATCAGCCGGGCAATGGCGGACCCGTCGCTGACCTCGGCACCATGGAAGGGCACCAGGAACAACTGGCCAATCCGCCGCTCGGGCGACAGACGGCGAACCATGCGCACCGCAGCTCGCGTGGCCTCGGCGTCGGGCAGCGCAAGAGTCGCCTGCGCTTGCGCTGGCGGCGCGCCCAGGGCATCGGCCAGCAGCACGACCGCGAGCACTGCCAAGGGCCGCATCGCGGCCGTCAGCATCGCCGGGGGCCGCAAGGGGAGTGTCATGCGCGGGAAGTATAGGACAAGGGTGGGATAGGAAGGGACATGCCGGAGCCTGAGCGGAGCGTAGGGTAAGCGTTGGCTGGGCGTCAGCCGCCAGTCGGTGCAAGACGGCTACACTAGCGGTGCGTTTTCTCCTCCTTACACTGGGAAGAGCCCGCGTCAGACCGCCGGCCGGGCTCTTCTGTTTGCCCATCGTCGTCGGCAACCAGCGGCAGTTGCGAAGCGAGCCGCTTAATCCTATAATAACAGCATGGCGCACCTCTCGCGGCGGCCGTGCTTGGTTGGGTGCTGGCTGTCGGCAAGCCGCAGGTGCCGCCGCATGGCGACGCCGACCGGTACGCGAAAGGCGGAGAGGCGCCCTGCGGCCAGCAATCCGGTCTGCCCCTGCCCAAGCACCGACTGGACGGCCGCCAGCGCGCCTCTCGGCAACCATAACGCGCCGCCCTGGCGGGCGTTACGACGGATGAAGGGTTGCCCACGTGTGCAGCGGAAGGATCTGGGACACCGTGGTCGGTGGCGGCAGCATGGTGGAGCTGTCGGACCAGCGGCCGGCGTCCCACCGCCGGCGCACGGAGCGTGTCGTGCCATCCGATGTTCATAGGAACCGGAGCGAGGAGGGCTGACCGGATGAGCCAGCGAGCCGCCATCCTTGGCGTGACCTTGGTCGCGCTGCTTCTGGGCTATCCCCGGGCCTCGGCAGCCGGACCGCCGCGAGCGGAATGCCGCACCTGTGCCCTGCCCGAGCCCTGGACGCTGCAGAAATCGCCCAAGCCGGACGACCGCCTGCAACAGGAAGAGGGCCTGCCTTACGTGCCCAACCATCTGCTCGTGCGCTTCGCACCCGGCACCGATGAGACCACGAAGGCGGAGCTGCATGCCCGATACGGCGCCCGGCTTCTTTACGAGATCCCAGCTCTGCAAGTGCAGGTGCTCGAGGTGCCCACCGAAGCCATGGTCTCGGCTTCGGCGTACGCCAGCTCACCGGCGGTGGCGTACGCGGAGCCGGACTACCTGGTCACGGTGTACGGCTGGCCGGATGCCGGGCCACGGGCCCCGATCCGACTGCCGCTGGGCATGCTGGATACGCCCGGCGACCCCCTGTTCTCGCAGCAATGGCATCATGCGCGAGTGCGGAGTACGGTCGCCTGGGACTACACCCACGGTAGCGGCATCGTCATCGCCATCGTGGACACGGGGGTGAACTGCTCCCATCCCGACCTCAAGAACAACTGCATCGCCGGCCGCGACTTCGTGAACCGCGACAACGACCCCAGCGACGACCACGGCCACGGAACGCACGTCGCAGGCGTGGCTAGCGCCGTGACAAACAACGGGATCGGCGTCGCCGGGGCAGGTTGGAGCGCCAGCATCATGCCCATCAAGGCGCTGGGCTCGAACGGCAACGGCGGCCACGCCACGATTGCCGATGGCATCGTCTGGGCGGCCGACCATGGCGCGCACGTGGTGAACATGAGCCTCGGCGGCTTCTACTCCTCGTCGACGCTGCGCAACGCGGTGTCCTACGCCATCGGCAAGGGAGTGTCGGTGATCTCCGCGGTCGGCAACGACAACTCCTCCAATCCGACCTACCCAACGGCCTACCCTGGAGTCATCGGCGTTGCCGCAACCACCCAGTCCGACGGTCGCGCCAGCTTCTCCAACTACGGGGACACGGTGGACGTGGCCGCTCCGGGCGTCGGCATCCTATCGACCGTCATGGCCGGTGGCTACCAGGCCTGGAGCGGAACCAGCATGGCAACGCCCATCGTGGCCGGGATCGCTGGCCTGCTCAAGGGCCAGGCGCCGTCGCGTACGCCCCTGCAGATCGAGACGCTGCTTGAGAACTCGGCACAGGACCTGGGATCGCCTGGCTGGGATCCGCTGTTTGGTGCCGGTCGCGTCGATGCCGGTCGCGCTCTGGAGATGGGGGCCGCCACCGGCGAGACGCCCGTGCCATCGGCTACCCGACCGCCGGCCACCGTCGGACTGCCCACCCAGACCGCCACGCCGGCCAACGACTGGGTCCAGCAAGTGGAGGATTTGATCAACCGCGAGCGCTTCGTGGCCGGCCTGACGCCCCTGTACACCAATGCCTCCTTGCGCGCCGCCGCGGCGCGGCACTCCGGCGACATGGCGAGTGTGGGGTTCTGTGGCCACGGCGGTTCCGACGGCAGCGCGCCCTTCGACCGCATGCGCGATGCCGGCTACGGTGCGCCCTATGGCGAGATCGTGGCCTGCGGGCACACCTCGCCAGCAGCCGTGGTGCAAGCGTGGATGGGCAGCAGTGCACACCGGGCGATCATCCTGTGCACCACCTGCACCGAAATTGGCGCTGGCTATGGGCGGTCGGCGACCTTGTTCGAGCACTACTGGACCGTTGACTTCGGAAGCCGGACGGTGAGCGGGCCAACACCCACCATCGCCTGGCCAAATACGCCACAGCCAGGCACGGGCACACCGGTGACGCCGCCCTCCCCGACGGCGACGCGGACCCCTACGCCGGTGGGGGTACCGGTGGAGGTGGTGCTCACGCCGGCCTGCGACCGGGTGGGTTGGGTGGTGAGCAGTCAGCCCAGCCAGAACCACTTCGGCGACGACGACACGTACACCGGCACGTGGAACAGCCAGCTGTATCACGGCGCCATGCAGTTCGATCTGGAGGCCATCCCGGCTGGCACGCACCTCAACTACGCACGGCTGGTGCTCACCGGGCGGACTCGCCAGTACTTAGGCCAGTCCGGTGCGTGGTCAGCCAAGATCCTCTCGACCGACCTGGACGCCGGTTTCGCCGGTCACGGCTACACGACCATCCACAACGCCACCGTCGAGTGGATGCTGCTGCCCGTCTTGGTACCCGACGATCTGGACGCTGGTCGGGCCAATACCTTCAATTTCACCGACGCCCAGCTGCAAACCCTGGCCTCCCGCTTGGCCGGCTCCAAGAAGCTGTCGCTGCGCCTTGACGGTCCCACCACCGGCGAGGCATCCAACCTCTTTAGCTGGGAGTCAGGCTGCGGGCCCGAAAGCCAGGGCTCCGGTCCCCAGCTGGTGATCAGTTACAGCACTGGGACTTGGACTCCCGAGCCGACCGCCACGGAAAGCGGTTCCCCTTCTGCCACCCTACCGCCCACCGAGGAAGCGACGGCCACCGAAGCGCCTACGGAGGAAGGCACGGCCACCGAGACACCTACCGCTACCGGCACCGAAGCCCCAACGGCCACCAGCACGGAGTCGCCAACGGCCACGCCTTCGCCGTCGGCTACCCTGCCGCCGCCACCCACATCGCCTCCCGACAGCGGAACCCTCGATCTCATTCCGGCCTGCACCGATGTCGGCTGGGTGATGCAAGGACAAGGGACGAACCACTTCGGCGACGACAGCATCCTGGCCGGGTTCTATTACAGCCGTGCCTACCTAGGGGCGCTGCAGTTTGACGTGTCGCGTGTGCCGAGCGAGGCAGCCATTCTCAAGGCCCAGCTCATTCTGACCGGCCAGTCCACGGCGCGCTTGTCCAAGGAAGGCAACGGACTGTGGCGCGTGCGATTACTCAAGACCAGTGCCGACAGCGGCTGGACGACGCACAACTATGCCGTGCTGTCCGCAGCCGACACCCACTCCCAAGTTGGCAGCGAGCTACGGCAGACCGATCTCGGCGTTGGAGTCAGGAATGTCTTCGAGTTCAGCCAAGAACAGGTGTGGGAGCTCGAGCAACGGGTGCGCGGCTCGGGCAAGGTTAGCTTCCGCATCGACGGTCCACGCAGCGGCCTCTCCAACATCGCCGAATGGGACAGTGGCTGCGGGCTTGGCGATCGCTGGCCGCCTGTGCTGCGGATCCAATACGGTCCCCCGGGCAGTGGCCGACCAACTCCCACCGAGCCGATCGAGAACCTGGCCAAGGCCATTGCCATCGTGGACGCCGTGAATCGGCAGCGAGTGACAGCAGGTCTGGATCCGCTGGCTATGAGCGAGCCGCTGCGCCGCGCGGCAAAGACGCACAACGACGACATGATCCAGAACCGATTCTTTGGCCACATTGGCAGCGACGGCTCGACACCGGACGGTCGCGTTGCCCGGGAGGGCTTTCGGGCCCGTCTCGTTGGAGAAGCCATTGCCGGCGGCAGCGGCGATGCCTTTGCCGTGGTGGACGCCTGGATGGGCCGGACGCAGCGCGACGATGTTCTCAACCCCCAGTACACGCACATTGGGGCAGCCTATCGCTACGACCGGCGGACCGCCTACGGGCATTACTGGACGGTGGTCTTCGCCGAAGCGGAGGCCGTTCCCTAGAAGGCGCGCGCGCCTTCGAGCCGCAGGGCGGTAGCGCAACTAGAGTCGGCAACGCGGCGTCCCCGATTCCGCAGGGGGACGCCGCGTCTTTTCGTTCCGTGTCAGCCGTTGGCCTCAGGGCGGAAGGAGGTCCAGCACCGGGAGCGCATCAATCGTCGGCCTCCGTGCTGGTCGAGGACCAGCGGCTGCAGTCTCAGCCGTTGCCCTCAGGGCCGACGGAGGTCGAGCACCTGGACGGTTGGAAACCGCCGCGTAGCAGTGGCCGTGGCGTTGTACTGCGCATGCTCCCGCATCACCGAGGGCAAGTAGAGCTGAATGCGGTTCACGATCGTCACCGCCTTGGGCTGGCAAGCCTCCACGGCGTCGACCCGGTAGCACAACGTCACCTCGCCGTCCCGCTGGTCGCCGGCAAACAGAAAGAGACGGCCGGTGTTGACGAAGCCGGGGTCACTACTGGCTGGGTAGCGCGTCAGCCCCCCATCGACCACGACATCGGCCGACTTGCCCAGCACCACACGCTCCGCATCGCCCACCGGACGACCGCCAACCACCCGACGGCGATCATAGGCCAGCAAACCGGGACTGCCGACGTCGATCCAGATCTGCGCTCGCGTGCCGTTGGCCACCGGCCGCCCATTGCGGTCGTTCACCTGCAGAGCGATTCCGGCCGTCTCGTCGCTGGCGCGGTTGATCTCATCGGGATCGATCTTCAACAGGGTGTTCGTCACCGCCGCGGTGCCAACGACCTCGAAGCGTACGCTGCCCCAGGCCTGCCCTGGCGGGACAGCGCCAGGACGCGGCGTGGGGGCGAGCGGCACGCAGTCTGCCCCGGCGCAGGCAATCACCCAGCCACCCTGTCGCATGTGCGTCACGTCGTCCCCGGCCAACAACTTGGCACTGGCCTCGCCCTCCTGGGCAACCACGGTGGACGGATCCACCGTCGCGCCACCGGAGAGCTCCGGGCTAGCCCAGAGAACGACGTTTTGCGTCACCGGCAGGCAGTTGGCGTCGGTCACGAAGGCGCCGAGATCCCCCTCGTGAGGCGCACCCGGTACCTTAACCTGACGAGCGTAGAGATGGCGAGCCCCTTCCGGCAGGCGCAGGCTCAAGTAGCCCACCAGTCCGCGGTCCGTCTGGTCGGCTGCCGGGAAGATCAGCGCCGGCGCGCCGGGATCGCCAATCGTCCACAGCGCCGACAGAGCCGGCGTGCCCCCTGGGTCGACGCCGGCCACTAGGTCCGTCTTGTACTCGGAGCAGCCGGCGAACCGGGAACCGTCGTAGCGGGCCCGCGTCGCCGGGAATCGCCACGCGGAGAGATCGGCCGGCAGGCGGGCCAACGCACCATCGACGGTAGCGATGGCGCTGGCAATCTCCTGGCCTGCTGCCTGAATGCCCTGGCAAGCGGTCGCTGGATCTGGTCGCCCCGTCACCGGCAAGAGCAGCCTGGATGTGGCCGCCAGGCGGCCGTGCGCGGTCGCCAGCAAGCCTCGGGCACCGTCGAGATCGGTGGCCACCGCGGGAAGGTCGTCGGCGATGTTGGGCAACGTGGTCATGGCCTGCAGCGTGCGGGTCATCTCGCCGGTCGTCGAGCGGATCTGCTCGGCCTTGCCCATCACGAATTCTGCCCACACCACGTAGGGATCCGGCGGCGGCGTTGGCCCGGGAGTCGGCTCGGGCGGCGGCCACGGCTCGGGCACGGCCGGCCGATTCTGACAGGCATCGACAATCGCCTCATTGTCCGCTGCCGCTTGGTCTCGCGTCTCGACGTATGCCGAACGGTAGGTCTGTAAGAAGCGCTCGGCACTCACCGCGATGCTTGCCGTGCCGTCGCCGCTCAGGGGACCGATGGGCTGACTCAGGACACGGATCCCCGAGAGGTCGGTCAGCCGGACGACGTACGACTCCTGGACAGCGTTCTCATAGGCCACCACCGCATAGATGCGAGTGGTGTCGGCGGGGAAGGTACGCTGTCGGGGACCTCCCTCCGAGCTCGACATGTACACCGTCACCGTGCTCTGGCTTGTCAGGCCAGCGGGCGCTCGGTCTGCCATCGCCATGCTGGCCGGGAGGATGAGACCCATGGCCACGAGGCTCAGCAGACTGGCCGCCATGAGAACCGTTGTGACTCGATGCATTCCTCACTCCTGTCTGTAGTTCCGATCTGTGGTTCCGGTCGGTAGTTCCGATGCTTCGGCTTGAAATGAATCCGTGGCGCGCGCTCCGGTGATGCCAAGACCCGGCCCGTCAGCTTCTGGCCAGGGCCCGAGACCTCCCGTCATTCGTCACACACGCTGGCGCAACCACCCGAGATCGCTCACAGGCGCTGCCGCAACCAGAACGCGGCCACCACCAGCGCAACGGCGCCAGCGGCCAGCACCGCCGCGTTGGGCGTCCGGCCCGGTCGGGGCGCAGACGTACCGCTGCCCTCCGTGGCCGAGCCCACGGCGGTGCCCAAGGGAGCGCCGGTAGGCGCCACGCCGGCCTCCGACGAGCTCATCCCTGCCGGCCCCGCTGTCGGCCATGGGCCAACCTGGCCAAGGCTATCGGCGGCGCCGGTGGGAGCTCCCGTGGGCGCGAGCAGCGTTGCCGTGCCGGCGAGCCAGCGTTCGGATGGCGCCGTCGGCGAGGCATTGGCCTGGCCTGCCGGCGCCGTGCGCATCGCGTTGCCGGCCAGGACCGTTGCCTGTCGGTTGGCACTGGCGCTCACACCGGTGGCCACGGCCGGAGCAGCGCTGTCGGCCTGACTGGGCAGGGCATCGGTCGCCTGCCGACGGCTGGTGGCCGTTGCCGCCGGAGCCCCCTCCGAGACCGCGGTCGCCGTCCCGGTGTCCACCACCGAGCCTGCCGCCTGGGAGCCCGAACCGGCGATGCCGAAGGCCGTGTCGCGGTGCAGGCCGCCATCCTTCCACACTTGCACCGTGAAGCCATCCACCGCGCTCGCGGTGGCCGGAAGTGGCATCTTGGTGACGCTGGCGGCATGGCTGCTGATGTTCTGCGCACTCGCCGAGGCGGCCTGGGCAAGGCTTCGGATCTCGGCGGCCAGCGCTCGCTTGCCTTCGAGGTCTGACTGGGGCAGCTCCAACGCCTCGTCGGCCAGGGCGCCGATGTCGGCCATCAGCCGCCGCACCTTTTCGGCGTCGCTCAGCAACCCGGCGGACAGGCTGTCCTTGAAGCCGGCCACGACTTCCGCGACCGAGGTCGTCGCGTTGGCGCTCGCCCGGATTTGAAGGAAGTAGTCGTGAACCAGCGTCTGGTTCTCAATGAGCAGCAGAATGTCGCCGATGGCCGCCAGGTTCTCGTCCATTCTCGCTGCCAGACTGCGGTAGATGTCGGCTCCCCGGATCGGCACGCTGTCGGAGCCGTCGCCGCGGTATGTCCTGGCCGGCGATTGATACAGCTCCGGCAGATTGCTCATCTCCACGTTGATTTGGATCTTCTCGCCCTGCGCACCGGAATACCGATAGACGACGTACACGAGCTCGGTGCCGACGGGGAAAGTCGCCGCCGAGCCGCTCATGTCAGGCGTCGACGAGACCGCGAGTTCGTCCACGCCAAAGGAAGCCAGGGCGAGTTGGGCCGTGGCGACCAACGCGGCCGCGGCCAGCGCCCAGGATCGTCGCAGTACGGGCATCGTGCCCTCCGTTCGTTTCGTGTGCCGAAGCCTTGGACCAGAGCACCCAAGGGGGCAGCCACCAGGCAGGATCATCGTGCCTGCCGCCCTCGCACCGCCGACGTCGTCGCCCAAACGACAATAGCCAGCAGAATGACCAGGAGCGCCCCCGCGGCCACCAGCACGCCGCGATGCGGACCGCCTGGAATCGGCGTCGCAGCATTGGCCGGCGTCTGTTCCACCGGCACCATCGTCGCCTGGGCGGCGACCGGCGTGCCGGCCGACTCCTCGATCTTCGAGCCCGGGATCTGGGCCGCTCCGACTGCCAGTTGCAAGCTGTCGGCAAGGTACCATTCCGGCCCCACGTAGGCATTCACGACGTACTCGTTGTCCTCCAGCGGCACCGGCGAATCCACTCGCACTACCTGCGTTCCAGGCTCGCTGTACGTGGCGGTATGTTTGAATACCACCGTACCCATGGGGCCCAGGACGCGCAGCTCCACTTCCACCGGCGACGCGCCACTGAAGTCGAACGCGATGTAGTAGGAAGTCGTTCCGGCGTCCAACTGGTAATACTTCTCGCCGGGCGGCGCCGGCAGAACGCCCACTGCCGCTCCCGTCTCGTCCGCGATGCGCAGCCCGCCGATGACATGGCCCTGGGCTGCGGCGGCACCGGCGAATGCGATTGCCGCCACAAAGGCGAGAGAGGGCGTCAGGTATCCCTTGACACTCATTCCCCACTCCTTGCTCCGGTCAAGCAACAGGGACACCGCCATCCGGTGGCGGTACCCGACAGAGTCGTCGTACTCGAAGCTGCCAGACCGCCGTGAGCACAACATGAAGCGGTCGTTAGGTTCCGATGAGGCCCGGCCGTCGGCACCGCGGTTGCCGCGCCATCCTCACCAGCCGTCGGCATCGCGAACGCTATGCCAGCCTCACCAGCCGCCGGCACCACGAGTGCTCTCCCAGCCGCACCAACGTTTCGCCAAGGCCAGGGCTTTCGCACCAGCACCATACCATCGCCGCCGTCGACGGGCAAGGCAGGCCTTGCCGCGCTTAGCGGCCAAGGGCCACGCCGCGTGCCAGAAATGGCAACAGCACGATCGGCCGCCGAGCGACGCGGAACTCCGTCGAAAGCACAAGGTATTGCTGATCGGTCACCCTCACCTGGAGCGTGTATGCCGCCTTCGGATCCAGGCCCGTCTCGGGAATCGGCAGATCGGTCGATCGCGTCACCGAACGCTGCAACTGACCGGCGTGGCCGACCATCTCCTGGAGGGGCAAACGAAGCTCCTCGGCGGCAGCGCGCTTGCGGTCCACGTCGCTCGCTGGCCAGCCCAGGGCCCGCCGCACGGTGCGCAGCGCTTCGGCATTGACGGCCGCGATCGCCTGCAGGCGACCGCCATTGGCATCGCCCAACGGCACCGTGGTGAGCAAGCCCACGGCCGCCTCCACCGTCAGCAAGTCTCCCTGGACCGCCGCCAGGTATTCCTGGACACCGTGTTCTTGCGTGGCGGCCTTGTCGGCGTTTGCTTGCGCCGCCAATGCTGCCTCTTCGAGGCCGCTCGCCAGCTCGTGCACGACCGTCGTGCCCTCGATGGCCACCGTCGCCGTCCCCGTGCCGGTGTACCGCTGCGCCGCCTCGAACACCGTCAGCCCACCGCGCGCCACCAGGCTCACGCCGACTCGGTGGTTCGACGCCTCCTGGTAGCCGAAGGTGGCATAGACCGTTCGGATGCCGGGATCGAAGCGCTCCACCTGCGGACCGCCCGGTTCCGCGGACACCCGCAGGTCGCGCAGCCGAACCTCGGCCAGCGCTCCGCGCGTGCCCACCACGCCGGCTGTAGAGACCAGGAGCAGCAAGAGACCGTTGCGCACGCGTGCCATGCGATATCGCCTCACTTCGGTAGCGCGGCCGTCGCGCGCCCCGCGCGCTCGCCCGCGTTGTGGCTGGGGCGCGACGACGCCCCCAGTTCGCCATTCTAGCGCGTGCGGGCCGCCGGAACCAGGAGCAAGGGCAGCCACAACCGCCCCCGCGGGGCATCCGCCGGCACCGTCCTGGTACTGGTAGCCAAGGCCGACGGTAACGGCCTCGGAGTCGGCGGCGCCAGCTCTGGAGTCGCCGAGGCCGTCGGCGTGGCACTGGGTGACGACGTGACCGACGCCGTCGGCGTGGCACTGGGCGACGGGGTGACCGAACTCGTGGGTGTGGCAGTCGGTGACGAGGTAGCGCTGGGACTGGCCGAGACCGTCGGCGTCGGCGAGTCGGTGGGCGACGGAGTCGACGTGGGGGCAACCTCGTCAGTGGCCGTGGGCCCAGCGGAACCGGGTGCCGTGGCCGACGGCGTGGCGCTGGCAGGCTCGGCAGTCGCCGTGGGGCCAGGAAGAAGGCCAAGCACCAGCGCCGGCCCCAAGGCAGGATCCACGGGCTCGGTTTCTCGGCCATAGACATCCACGCCGGAGTACCAGCCGAACAGATTGTTCTCCTCGCTCGCGGGGCCATCGACACGCAGACTGAGACGCTGGCTGGTGGTCAAGCGCTCGCGCAACGCCGCCAGGGCAGCTTCGCCGAACCGCAGGCTGTTCAGGCGTCCCGCGGCGAGCTCCGTGGCGGCGAGTGGTCCGCCGACGTCGGCCAGCTTGGAGGCCGCGCGTACTTGGTCAAAGGTTGCACTGCGCCAGCCGGCGTCGATCTCGGGACCCAAGATGTGCACCGTCCAGGTGCCGGGCTTCAGGAAGCGGGTATCGCGGCCGACGAGGTCCAGCCGCGCCGATTCGACCAACGACGGTGTCGGGATGGCCGACAAGTCGAACTGGATCATGCCGTAGTGGATGCTCTTGCCGCGGCTCCACATGCCGACGAGGATCCAGGGATAGCCAAGTTGATTCGGGCGATCAGGCTGCGCCGAAATCTGCTGCACATAGCCGACGTCGGCCGCTGCCGGGCGCAGCACCAGGAACTGGGGCGTCGTCCCCGTCGGCTGGACTTCCGGCGTCGGGGTATCGGGCGGCGGTGGGCGCGTCGGCAAGGAGGTTGGCGTGACCGTTGCTGGCAGGTCATACCACGTCGCGACGTCAGTGTACGGCTGACTGCACTGCCGAGGGCAGTAACTGACCGTAATGGTATCGCCGTGGCTCACCTGGAGGGTTGTGCTCGCGGCATCCGTCTGGGCCAGCGAGAAGCGCAACGGCTGGAGCGCCTGGAACACCGGAAACGATGGCAGCTCCTCGCGCAGGGTGAGCTCCAGGCCGACCGGATCGGTGGTGCTCGCCACGCGCACCGTTATCTCGTCCCGCTGCACCGGGCTCTCGTTGGCGGCCGGATCCCGAGCACTGATCCGCGCCGTGGCCGACTCTCCGTAGTAGGCGTCGGCATCGAAGCGCACATGAATGCCGACGTACCACTCGATGCCAGCACCCACGCCCCGAAAGGGCCCCTCGGGCCACTGCAGCGACGTGTAGTACGGGCTGCCGGCCGAGAGGATGCCTCCCGGCCGCGAGAACTCCAAGCTCTCGCAGGCGCTGCCTAGATACGTCTCTCCATCGGGATGGTTGATATACTGCAGGCCGCCACCCGAATCCCGGATACTGACAATCACTGTGTCTGTCTGCTGGTGACAGTAGATGGTGTAGACGGCTGGCACATCGTCGCCATACTCCGTGACCCCTTGGCCGACCATGCAGTGCCCATCCGCCAGCTGCGCCTCGTAGGGCTGGTCGCACATGTGGAGGTGCCACGCCGGCGTGATCAAGGGAGTGGGGCAATACGGCGGGCACGCCTGCGCCTGAACAGCGGGGGCAGTATGCCCACCAGCCAATGCGGCCACGAGCAGCACAGCCACGGCAAAGGCGACGACGGGGTATGGACGATCGGGCGACACGCGTCTTATGCCTGGGCCTGGCAAGATTCCGTGCTGTATGACGTGGCCAGCCAGGCAGCGTTACGGCCGAGTTGCCGAGCCAAAGCCGATCGGCAGGATTGCCGCGAGAGGCCACGAGAGCTATAATGGGTCTGCCGCCGACGCTGGTCTGATCGCGACAAAGCGCCTGCCAGCGCAGCGGAGTGCCAAACATGATGCCTTTCGACCGGTTCACGGAGCGGGCGCAGGATGTGATGGCGCGCGCCCAGGAGATTCTGGCGCGCTACCACCACAATCAGATGGACGTCGAGCATGTGCTCCTGGCGCTCCTGGAGCAGCCCGATGGCCTCGCGGCCGAGATCCTGGAACGCCTTCTGGGCGTGGATACGAAGCTGCTGGTCATGCAGCTCGACGAGTACCTCAACAACAACCGCAAGCTCAATGTGCCAGGGCGGCCTGGCGGCGGGCAGATCTTTGTAACACCGCGCATTCAGCGGCTTGGCCAGGTTGCCCTGGCCGAAGCCCGGGCGATGGGCGACGAGTATGTGTCCACCGAGCACCTGCTGCTGGCGATCGTCGCCGAGGAGCGTGGCATGTCGGCCATGCTCTTGATCGAGGCAGGTGCCGATCGCGATGAGATTCGCACCGCCATCGAGGAGTTGCGCGGCGGCCAGCGGGTCACCGATCCGCGCGCCGAGACGCGCTATCGGGTGCTCGAGAAGTACGGCCGCGACCTCACTGCCCTGGCCCGCGAGGGCAAGCTGGATCCGGTCATCGGGCGCGAGACCGAGGTCCTGCGCGTGATGCGCGTCCTGTCGCGCCGCACCAAGAACAACCCGGTGTTGATCGGCGACCCGGGAGTGGGCAAGACCGCCATCGTCGAGGGCCTTGCCCAGCGCATTGTACGCGGTGAGGTGCCGGAAAGCCTTGCCGATCGACGTCTCATCGAGCTCGACCTGGGCGCGCTGGTAGCCGGCTCCAAGTTTCGCGGCGAGTTCGAGGAGCGTCTAAAGGCTGTGCTGGACGAGATCCGCGAGGGCGCCGGCCAGATCATCCTGTTCATCGATGAACTGCATAACGTCGTTGGCGCCGGCGCGGCCCAAGGCGCCATGGACGCCAGCAACCTGATGAAGCCGGCCTTGGCCCGCGGGGAACTGCGGTGCATCGGTGCCACCACCGTAGAGGAATACCGCCGGCACATCGAGAAGGATCGTGCCCTGGAGAGGCGATTTGCCCCCATCTACGTCGAGCAACCGAGCGTCGAGCAGGCCAGGGACATGCTGAGCGGGCTGCGGCCGCGGTACGAGTCGCACCACCAGGTGAAGATCACGGATGCGGCGATTTGCGCCGCCGCCGAGCTCTCGCATCGTTACGTGACCAGTCGCTCCTTGCCGGACAAGGCGATCGACCTAATGGACGAGGCGGCTGCCAAACTGCGCATCGACCTGTTCACCATGCCCCCCGAGCTTCGCCGTCAGCAGCAGGAGATCGCCCGTCTGCTGAAGGAGGAGGAACACGCCGTCGGGGTTCCCGACTACGAGCGAGCCGCGCTGGCCAGGACGCAGCGCATCCAGCTCGAGCAGCGCTTCGAGGCCGACCTGGCCCGCTACCGAGCCGAGCACGGCGTCGATGATGTTGTGGATGAGGAAGACATCGCCGAGGTGGTGCGAACGTGGACCGGCATTCCGGTCAGCCGGTTGCTGGAGAGCGAGGCCACCCGGCTGTTGCGCATGGAAGAGGAACTGCACAAGCGAATCGTGGGCCAGGACGAAGCTATCCAGGCCGTCGCGGACGCCATCCGCCGCAGCCGCAGCGGACTGAAGGACCCCCATCGACCGATCGGCAGCTTCATCTTCTTGGGCTCGACGGGCGTCGGGAAAACAGAGCTGGCCAAAGCGCTGGCGGAGTTCCTCTTCGAGTCCGAGGAGGCGCTCTTCCGCATCGACATGAGCGAGTACCGCGAGCGGCACGCCGCCAGCCGTCTGGTTGGCGCGCCGCCCGGCTACGTCGGCTATGAGGAGGGCGGACAGCTCACGGAGGCCGTGCGCCGGCGGCCCTACCAGGTGATTCTGTTCGACGAGGTCGAGAAGGCCCATCCCGAGGTCTGGAACATCCTGCTCCAAGTGCTCGATGATGGCCGACTAACCGATGGCCAGGGCCACGTGGTGGACTTCCGCAACACCGTGGTCATCATGACTTCCAATGTCGGCACCGAGCTTGCCACGCGGGGCGGCAGCCTGGGCTTCAGCCGCATGGATGAGGCCGTCAACAACGAGCGCTTTGCCAACGACGTGCGCGACGCCCTGAAGCGTGTCTTCCGGCCCGAGTTCCTCAACCGCATCGACGAGGTCATTGTCTTCCACAACCTCACGGCGGAGCACCTGGCGGCCATCGTCGACCTGCAGGTCGGCGCCATGGGCCAGCGCCTGGCCGAGAAGGGCCTGCATCTGGAGTTGGACGAGACCGCCCGCGGCTGGCTGGCCCAGAAGGGCTACGATCCGCAGTACGGCGCCCGGCCCCTCCAAAGGTTGCTGCAGCGCGTCATCGAGGCGCCGCTGTCAAAGCGGATCATCGCTGGCGAGTTCGACATGGGCGACACCATCGTGGTGCGAGTGGACCCCGAGAAAGACGAGCTGGTGTTCGAGCGTCGGCCGCCGCAGCCGATCCCGGTGCAGCCGGTGGTGAAGGAACGGGCGAAACACTAGCCGCCCGATCGGGGCAGCCGATGGCCTCTCCGTCCCCAGGATCCCCATGAGTCGCTCCCTGCCGCTGCCGCCCCATTTCCAGCCCGAGCGCGTGGGTCAGGTGTGGCGCGTCGACTACGAGGCCATTGCGGCTGCCGCCCGTGCCTGGGCTCGGACCCACGGCATCGAGCCGGCCTATCGAGATCGCCACCGGCTGTGCCTGGTGCTCATCGACGTCCAGAACACGTTCTGCACACCCGGATTCGAGCTGTTCGTTGGCGGCCACAGCGGCACAGCAGCCGTCGACGATAGCCGCCGCATCTGCAGCTTCCTGTATCACAACTTGGCGGCGGTGAACCACATCGTGGTCACCATGGATACGCACCGGGCCTTTCAGATCTTTCACAGCCCGATGCTGGTCGACGCCCACGGCGAGCCCCCACCCGCCTACACCGTCATCACGGCCGAGGACGTGCGCGATGGTCGCTGGCGGCTCCATCCGGATGCAGTGGCCAGCCTGGGCCTGACGGCCGAGGAAGGGCAGGTCTACCTGGCCCGCTATACCTCGGCGCTGGCCGAGCGCGGCAAGTATGCCCTTACCGTCTGGCCCTTTCACGCCATGCTGGGGGGCATTGGGCACGCCATGGTGCCAGCGGTGGAAGAGGCGGTGTTCTTCCACACCGTGGCCCGCGCCAGCCAGGCGCAGTTCGTGATCAAGGGGGAGGCGCCGTTGACCGAGCATTACTCGGCGCTCGGCCCGGAAGTGCGCTTGGAGAGAGAAGATGACCGACTGGCCGCAGAGCGGGACTCCCTGTTGGCGGTTCTGCTGAAGCACGACGCCATCTTGGTAGCTGGCCAGGCCAAGAGCCACTGCGTCGCCTGGACGATCGAAGACTTGCTGGCCGAGATCCAAGCCCGCGATCCGGCCCTGGCCGACCGCGTCTACCTCCTGGACGATTGCACCTCGCCCGTTGTGGCGCCTGGCGCCGACTACTCGGCAGCCGCCGAGGAGGCCTTCGCGCGCTTTGCCGCAGCCGGGATGCACCGCGTGCGGTCCACCGATCCGCTGCCAAGCTGGCCGGGCATGGCTCGCCTCCTCGGGGACTGATCCGCGCTGGTCAGGGCGTCCAGTCTGGCGCTGCCAGCCGCCTGCCGCTGGGTCGAGTGTTCCGCACGGGTCGAGGCGTGCGTCGGGACGAGCGACCTGGTCTGAGCCGTCGCTGGCCCCGCGGCACCCGGCACGCGGCGGCAAGAATCCCCCGCTGCATCTGGCCTGAGTGACCGGGCTGTGGTACACTGGCTGGCCTTGTGGCCCAGGCGCCGCCGGGGGAAAAGGTGTGGTCAGCGCTGGATTCCGGCACCCTCCGCAAGCCCCCGGGTTTCTGCGCTGGAGCTGACGACGGCGCCAACCTCAGCCTCATCGAATGCGACTGCCAAGTGGAGGAACGAGCCATGGGTTTTGAGTTGGGTCCGCGCCGCGCCGCATACGTGGATATCACCACCCGCATCGACGAGCGGGCGCCGGCCCTATCCGCGGACAACCAGAGTCACTTGGAGAATCTCGATCTGATCTACCGCAGCCTCTGCGGTGTCCTGTTCAACTACGTGCCCACCTCCGGGCATCCCGGCGGCTCGATTTCGTCGGGCCGAATCGTGGCCAGCCTGTTCTACGGAGCCATGGACTATGACCTCTCGCAGCCCGATCGCGAGGACGCCGACCTGATCTCCTATGCCGCGGGCCACAAGGCGATGGGCCTTTATGCCATGTGGGCGTTGCGCAACGAAGTGGCCCGGCTGGGCGCGCCTCAGCTCTTGCCTGCCGATGAGGCTCGGCAGCTCCGACTGGAGGACCTGCTCGGCTTTCGGCGCAACCCGGTGACTAAGACGCCGTTGTTCGTCAAGCACCGCGCCAAAGCTCTGGATGGGCACCCGACGCCGATGACGCCGTTTGTTCGGCTAGCCACCGGCGCCTCGGGCGTAGGCGTAGCCACCAGCATCGGGCTGGCCCTCGGCGCTCGCGATTATTACGGCAGCGCAGCGCCGCGCGTCCATGTCATCGAAGGGGAGGGCGGCCTGACGCCGGGGCGGGTCGCCGAGGCGCTGGCGATGGCGGGAACTGCCGGCCTTGACAACCTCATCCTGCATCTCGATTGGAACCAGGCCTCCATCGATAGCAATCGCGTCTGCCGAGAAGGCGAAACCCCGGGCGATTACGTGCAGTGGAACCCGATGGAGCTCTTCTACCTGCACGATTGGAATGTGGTCTATGTCCCCAACGGACGGGACTGGCAGCAAATTGCCGCCGCCCAGCGACTGGCCTTGGCCATGGACAGCGGCCAGCCGACGGCGGTGATCTACCGCACCGTCAAGGGCTGGCAGTACGGCATCGAGGGGCGCGCATCGCACGGCGCTGGTCACAAGCTATGTTCGGATGGCTTCTACGACGCGCTGCGGCCCCTCTTGGACGACCCAAAGCTCGTTCTCCCGACCTGCGAGCCGGGCAGCCGGCGCTGCGAAGGGCCCAATGGACCGGAAGTCATGGAGGCCTGCTTCTGGGAGGCCTTGAAGGCTATCCGCGGGCAATTGGAGGCGCGCTCGGCCATGGTCCAGGGGCTGGCCACCAGGCTGCGCGAGGCGCGGGAACGACTGGCGGCGCGGCAACGGGCGCCACGCCAGGGGGCGCCGAACGTGGCGGCGGTGTACGAGACAGCCACGAAGAAGGGCGCCAGCGAGCCACGAGAGCTGGCCTTGGCGCCGGGCCAGTCGACTACGCTGCGGGAGCAGTTGGGCCGCGTGCTCTTGCACTACAACCGGCTGTCCGGCGGGGCGTTTCTGGTGGCAGCCGCGGACCTGCTGGGCTCCACAAGCATCAAGGTCGTCGGTTCGGGCTTTGGCGAAGGTTACTACCATGCGCAGGACAACCCCGAGTCGCGCATCCTGGCCACCGGTGGAATCTGCGAAGATGCCATGACCGGCATCATGGCCGGCCTGTCCACCTTCGGCCATCATGTGGGCGCCGGTTCGTCGTACGGCGCATTCCTCGCCGCCCTGGGCCACGTTGCCGCTCGCCTGCATGCCATTGGCGCCCAGGCACGACACGAGGCCACCGGTGAGCCTTACCGGCCGATGTTCCTGGTCTGCGCCCACGCGGGGATCAAGACCGGCGAGGATGGACCGACGCATGCCGATCCGCAGTCGCTGCAGTTGCTGCAGGAGAACTTCCCCCTGGGCACGTGCATTACCCTGACCCCATGGGAGCCCCAGGAGATCTGGCCGCTGGTCAGCGCCGCCCTGGCGCGGCGTCCGGCGATCATCGCCCCGTTTGTCACCCGGCCGCCGGAACGGGTGCTCGATCGGGCCGCGTTGGGCTTGGCGCCGGCGACCGCGGCTGCCCAGGGCGTCTATCTGCTCCACGGGGGCGGCGACACGAGCGAGGGCACACTCGTCCTGCAGGGCAGCGAGGTGGCGTATGCCTTCGTAGAGGAGGTCATGCCACGCTTGGAACAGGAGGGCATCGCCCTGAACGTGTACTACGTGGCCAGCGCCGAGCTGTTTGACCTCCTGTCACCCGAGGAGCAAGCGCGTGTATTCCCTGCCGAGGAAAGCCGTCGGGCGATGGGCATCACGGGCTTCACCCTGCCGACGATCACACGGTGGCTCACGTCGGACTTCGGTCGGCGCATGTCGTTGCATGCCTTTCAGAAGGGGCACTACCTGGGCAGTGGGGTCGCCCGGATGGTGATGCGTGAGGCGGGCCTGGACGGCACCGGCCAGTACAACGCCATCAAGCGCTACCTCCGGGAACGGGTGCGCCGGTAGGCGTCGGGCCGAGCCTCGGCCGCCGGTAGCCGTCGGGCCGCAGCCATCGTGGGCACTGGGCCGAGCTTTGGGAGTCGGTAGGCATCGCCACCGGGCTCGACCGCCGTAGGCGTCGGGCCGAGCGCCGGCCGCCGAGGGAATTCTAGAACAGGAACAGGACAGCATGAGTACTGCGGGCAAGTTGGCCATCGTTGTCGGCGGCGGACCGGCGCCTGGCATCAACAGCGTGATCGCCGCCGTCACCATCGAGTGTCAGAAGGCGGGCGTGGCCGTGATCGGCATCCGGGACGGCTTTCGCTGGCTCATGCAGGGCGACTGCGAGCACATCGAGCAGCTCACGGCCGAGCGTGTCGCCGGAGCGCACTTCCGTGGCGGATCCCTGTTGGGCACCGGACGAGCCAACCCGACGCGCAAGCCCGAGCATCTGGCGGCAACGCTGGCCAGTCTGGAGCGCCTGGGCGTCGACAAGCTCGTCACCATCGGCGGCGATGACACCGCCTTCAGCGCCGCGAAGCTGGCCGAGGCATCGACGCAGGCGGGACGCCCGTTGTGCGTCGTCCATGTGCCCAAGACCATCGACAACGATCTGGCGCTGCCGGCGCATGTCGATACCTTCGGTTTCCAGACGGCAGTGACGCTGGCGTCAGAATTGGCGGAGAACATCGCGCGTGACGCCGAGACGATGTCGCGCTGGTTCTTCCTGGTGGCCATGGGTCGTAAGGCCGGGCATCTGGCGCTGGCCATGGGGGCGGCCATCGATGCGGCCATCACCTTGATCGCTGAGGAATGGCCGGCGGGCCCCATCCCGCTGGCGGAGGTGGTGGACGAGCTGGTGGCAGCCATCCTCAAGAACCGGGTTCTTGGCCGGTCCTGGGGCGTCGCGGTCATCGCCGAGGGCATCGTGGACCGCCTGGCCCAAGCCGACATGGCTGCCGCCGGGGAGGTCCGTCTGGACGAGCATGGCAACGTGCGTCTGGGCGAGATCGATATCGGTCGGTTCTTCAAGGGGCAAGTGGTGCGGAGCCTGGCCGCGATGGGCATCGATCAGACGATCGTAACGAAGGAGATCGGTTACGAGCTGCGCTGTGCCGACCCGTTGGCCTTCGACAAGGTCTACTGCCGCGAGCTCGGCTTCTGCGCTGCCCGCATGGTGCTGGCCGGTAAGGGCGGGGCGATGGTGATGCTCGATGCGGGGCGGCTCCGTCCGATTCCGTTCCAAGAGCTCATGGACCCGGCCACCGGACGCACCGCCGTTCGTTTTGTAGACACCGGGGGGTTACGCTACCGTATCGCCCGGCAGTACATGATGCGCCTGACGAAAGCGGACCTGGAGAACCCCGCCATGCTCGAGCGCTTGGCGGCGACGGTCGGCCTGTCCCCCGAGGAGTTCCGAACGCGCTTCGGCCATATTGCCGAGCGTGAGCCAGCGCCGCTCGATGTGGCGGCGCGCTAGTCGCGCCCTGCGCCAATCCCTGCGCGCCGGTCCGCGACCTTCCGCCGGTACGTGGCAGCACCGGATGGCACGATGAGGAGTGGGAAGATGCCGGTACGAATTGGACTCATGGGATTCGGACGGATCGGACGTGATCTTTTCCGAATCCTGTATAACAGTGATGAGATTCGAGTCGCTGCGATCAGCGATATCGCTGACCACGAGGCCTTGGAGTACCTCCTCCGTTTCGACACCATCCTGGGGCGCTTCCCCGAAGAGGTGTCCATCCGCGATGGCCACTTGTACGTGGTGGGCCGCCAGATCCCCATGCTGTCCATCGAGGAACCGCGGAACATGCCCTGGGCGGAGTTTGGTGTCGACTACGTCATCGAAGCGACGGCCCGCTACCGGAAGCGCGAGGAGCTGGAAGGACACCTGGCAGGCACGAACGAAACGGTCAAACGAGTGATTCTCTGCGCACCGCCTGCGGAGCCGCCCGACATCACCGTCGTCATGGGCGTCAACGATCAGTTGCTTCGCCCAGAGCATCGCATCGTTTCCAATGGCTCGAGCACGGCCCACTGCGCGGCGCCCATCTTGAAGATCCTCGGGGACGCCTTTGGGATCGAGCGCGCGTTTGTGACCACAGTTCACGCCTACACCAACCAGGGGCGACTGGCCGATGTGGCGGTCGCCGATCTGCGCCGGGGTCGAGCTGCCGCGGAGAACATCATCCCACAGGAGACGAACGCCGACGAAGTCATCATGGACCTGATTCCCGAGCTGCGGGATCGGGTGATCGGGCAGGCCATCAATGTGCCCGTGCACAACGGCAACCTGGTGGACCTGGTATGCTGGCACCAGAAGCCCGTGACGGCGGAGGCGATCAACGAGGTCGTCCGCACCGCGGCCGCAAGTGCGCACTGGAATCGAATCATCCGCTACGAGACCGATCCAATCGTTTCCAGTGACATCATTCGCAGTCCGTACTCTAGCACCTTCGATTCACTGGCCACAATGGTGTTGCAGGATCGCATCAGCAAGACACTTTCCTGGTACGACCTTAGTTGGGGATATGTGAATCGTGTGATCGATTTGATTCATCGCTTCATGGAGCTGGACGGTCTGTCGGGGAAAGGAGCATCGGCATGACGGTGCGCATCGGCATCAACGGCTTCGGCCGGATCGGCCGTTCCGTCTTCCGCATCCTGAGCGAGCGCGAGGACCTGCAGGTAGTGGCCATCAACGAGCTGTTCGACAGCAGCCAGGCCGCCTACCTGCTCCGTTACGACACCGTGCTCGGGCGTTTCGAGAAGGCGGTCCGCGCCGAGCCCGGCGTCCTCTGGCTCGGGGATCGCCGCGCGACGATGACGAGCTTTCGAGAGCCGGGGCTCATTCCATGGCGTGACCTGGGGGCCGACTACGTGATCGAGGCGACCGGCAAGTTCCGCGAGGCTCAGCAGCTCAGCCAGCACCTAGCGGCTGGAGCGCGCAAGGTGATCCTGACGGTGCCGCCCAAGGACAAGATCGACGCGGTGATCGTGATTGGCGTGAACGACGAGCAGCTCCGGCCCGAACACCGGATCATATCGAATGCGTCGTGCACCACGAACTGCCTGGCTCCGCTGGCCAAGATCCTGGATGACACGTTTGGCCTGGAAGCGGGTCTCATGACCACGGTCCACGCCTATACGAATGACCAGCGGCTGGCCGACGTGCCCCACAAGGATCTGCGCCGCAGTCGCGCCGCGGCCGAGAATCTCATTCCGACGACCACCGGAGCCGCCAAGGCAGTCGGGCAGGTGCTACCCCACCTGGCCGGTCGGTTGCACGGTCTGGCCATCCGCGTGCCGGTGCCGGACGGCTCGATCGTCGACCTGGCCTGCAAGCTTCGGGCCGAGCCCAGTTGCGAGGAAGTGAACGCCGCCGTGGCCGCGGCCGCGGCTACACCCCGCTACCGGTCGATCGTTCGCTACGAGGAGGACCCCATCGTTTCCAGTGACATCATCAGCGATCCGCACTCGTCGATCTTCGACTCGCTGGCGACCAAGACGCGCGGCGACGGCTATGTGAAGGTCATCGCCTGGTACGACAACGAATGGGGTTACGCCAACCGGGTGGTCGACCTGCTCGACCGCCTGGCGGCCTTGGACGCCCACTCGGCGAACGTCTGACGGCGGTCTAGCGGGCCGGACGCCGGGCGGTGAGATCGCCCGCTGGTGTGCGCCGTGGGCTGCCCGCCCTGCGCGGTGGGGCGCGCGCTAGGCCATGCTCCAGCTGTCCGCTCGGCGTTTTGCCTCGCCACGCGCGGTGGGACGCCCGGCTGTGTTATACTCGCCCGCGGCCGGCCGGGGGCCGAAAGGCGCCGGTGGCACAAGTACGCCGGGGGGCCGAAAGGCGCCGGTGGCCGCAGTGGGCCGGAGGACGGACGCACCGCGCCTCCGCCGGCGATCCCAGGACCCATCACAAGAGGACACGTCATGGCGAAGAGAGACAAGATGACCAGGATCATGGTGACCGGCTCGGCGGGCCAGATCGGCTCCGAGCTGACGCTCGCCCTGCGGGCCAAGTACGGCGCCGAGAACGTGCTGGCCACAGGACACACCACTCGGCCTAGCGACGCCGTGCTCGCCGGCGGCCCCTTCGAGTACATCGACGTCACGAAGAAGGAGACCGTGGTCGCGGCTGTCGCGAAGTACGACATCGACACCATCTACCACATGTCGGCCATCCTGTCGGCCGTTGGCGAAGGCAAGCCGCACCTTTGCTGGGACGTCAACATGAATGGCCTGAAGAACATCCTGGACGTGGCCGTCGAGCACGAGCTGACGCGCGTCTTCGTGCCGAGCTCCATCGCCGTCTTCGGTCCCGGCACGCCGCTCGAGAACACGCCGAACGACACCGTGCTGCGACCCACGACGATGTACGGCGTGACCAAGGTCGCGGGTGAGCTGCTGGCAGAGTACTACGTCCGCCGCTTCGGCCTCGACTGCCGAGGCGTGCGCTACCCCGGCATCATCAGCCACGAGACGCTGCCGGGCGGCGGCACCACGGACTACGCAGTGGCCATCTACTACGAGGCGGTCAAGACCGGCCACTACGAGTGCTTCGTCCGCGAGGACACCCGGCTGCCGATGATGTACATGCCGGACGCCATCAAGGCTACCCTGGACATCATGGAGGCGCCGTTCGAGCGCTTGAAGCACCACTGCGACTTCAACGTCGCCGCCATGAGCTTCTCGGCGGGCGAACTTGCCGAGAGCATTCGCAAGTACCTCCCGAACTTCACCTGCACCTTCAAGCCGGACTTCCGGCAGGCCATTGCCGATAGTTGGCCCAACTCGATGGACGACTCGGCAGCTCGGGAGGAATGGGGCTGGCGACCGGCCTATGATCTCGACGCCATGACCCGGGACATGCTCTCAGCCCTGACCAAGAAGCACGAACAGGGCTTGATCTAGCGGCCCGCGTTCCACATTGCTCAACCAGATAGACAGGAAAGGGAGGCAACACAGTGCTTGGCAGAGTACGGGATGAGCTCAGGACAACGCTCGCGGAGATCGACGAGGCGGGGCTGTACAAGCGCGAGCGGATCATCGTCAGCGACCAGAAGCCTGAGATCAGGCTGAACACGGGGGCACAAGTTCTGAACTTCTGCGCCAACAACTACCTGGGCCTCGCCAACCACCCGGACATCGTGAAGGCCGCCCAAGACGGCATGGCCCGCTACGGCTTCGGCCTGTCCTCGGTGCGCTTCATCTGCGGTACCCAGGACATCCATGTCGAGCTCGAGCGTCGCATCGCCGAGTTCTTCGGTACCGAGGCGACGATTCTGTATACGTCGTGCTTCGACGCCAATGCCGGCCTGTTCGAAGTCCTGCTCGGCGAAGAGGACGCCGTCATCAGCGACACCCTGAACCATGCCTCGGTCATCGACGGCATCCGCCTATGCAAGGCGCAGCGCTATCGCTATGCCAACAACGACATGGCCGACCTGCGTGCGAAGCTTGAGGAGGCGCGGGCGGCGGGCGCGAGGCGGGTGATGATTGCGACGGACGGTGTTTTCTCGATGGATGGCATCGTCGCCCAGATCGACAAGATCTGTGACCTGGCCGACGAGTACGAAGCCATGGTGATGGTCGACGACTCGCATGCCACCGGTTTCTTTGGCCCGACGGGCCGCGGCAGCGTGGAGCACTGCGGGGCGCTGGGCCGGGTGGACGTCATCACCTCCACTCTGGGCAAGGCCATGGGCGGCGGTTCGGGCGGCTTCACCACCGGTCGGCAGGAGATCGTCGACCTGTTGCGCCAACGGAGCCGGCCGTACCTCTTCTCGAATACGCTGGCCCCCGGCATCGTCTGCGCCGCCCTGAAGACGCTGGAGATCCTGTCCACCACGTCGCATCTGCGCGAGCAGCTCGTGCGCAATACCAAGTACTTCCGGGAGCAGATGACCGCCGCCGGCTTCCACATCATCCCCGGCGAGCACCCCATCGTGCCCATCATGCTGGGTGACGCCAAGCTCAGCCAGGTCATGGCCGACCGGATGCTCCAGGAGGGGATCTACGTCATCGGCTTCTTCTACCCGGTGGTGCCGAAGGGTCAGGCGCGCATTCGGGTGCAGATCTCAGCCGCCCACACGCAGGAGCACCTCGAGAAGGCCGTCGCCGCCTTCACCAAGGTCGGGAAGGAGCTGGGCGTCATCGACTAGCGGCGCGAGCAGGCTTGGCGTCGCACACGACCCGCCAGCCAGCGGATGGGGCACGGCGCTCCACGGCCTGGCCACCTGCCGCTTAAGGCTGGAGATGCTTGCCGAACAGTAGTTGTCGGTCGATCGTCCGCGAGCCGTCAGGGTGCGGTAAGCGATCGGTCAGGCAATCTGAACGCAGATCGGTTAAGCTGATGCTGGGTGCGCGGAAATCGACGCCCGGTCTCACGGGCCGGGTGCGCCGGCTGCTAAGTTGACGGGCCCCCCATCGTTTTGGGAGGCCCGTCAATCATTTGACGCTGCCCTCGGCGGTGGCAACGCCCAGCGGAGGCGGGGATGCACTTAGACTCGGCCATCGGGTAGCAGGACGCCGCCGCAAAGCTCCGCGCAGGCGGGGATGCACTGGGGCAGGGCCTGGCATCCCACCAGCCACCGCCGGACGGGCAGCGCTCCGCGGAGACGGGGATGCATGGGAGTCGAACCCACCGGCGCCGGCTCACGCCGCCGCCCAACGGTTTTGAAGACCGAGGAGGCCACCGGGCCCCAGCCATCCCCCCGTCGCCCAACCCGGCTGTCAGCTTGGCAGCACCCGTATTGCGCCAGCCGGTTCTCAGGCGGGCAGCACGCGTATTGTACCACCTGCCTGGCCCATCTGTGCGCCGGCGCCGGGCAGGCACGGCGGCGCTGGCACCTCAGGCAACGCGTCAACGGCGGGTCACCGTGAACCGCCGTTTCTTGACACTGCGCCCCGGCCTGCGCCATTAATTGGCGCGCAGGGGGAGTGGCGATTCATCGTGAGAGCCTCGCGTACTGGCGACTTGCGGCCTGCGGGCCCAGATGCGCGGCCGTTCGAGCCACCGGGACACGGGCATGAGCCACCAGCAGGAATGGGGGGCCGAGAAGGCACGCGTGCCGGGAGGTCGGATTACGACCCGGCCATGGCGCAGCGGTCGCACCTCTGGTACGCCTTGCACACGAAACCGCGCCAGGAATGGCTGGTCGCGGAGCACCTGGACCGGCGCGGGGTCGAGACGTATCTGCCCCAGTGCACGCGGCGGCGGCGGGGACGCGAGTCGCTGCAGGCGGTGTTTCCTTGCTACCTCTTCGCTCGCGCCGACTCCCAGCCGTCCGATGCGTGGATCCCGCGCTGGATACCCGGGCTGCGGGGACTGGTATCTTTCGATGGCGTGCCCGCGCGCGTGCCGGAGACCGCCATCGCCCGGGTGCAGGAAGTGGTGGCCCGTCTCGAGGCGTGGGGCGGCTTTCCCAAGGCGCAGTTCCAGCCCGGTCAGCGCGTGCGGCTGAAAGAAGGCCCCCTAGCCGGCCTGGAGGGGATCTTCGAGGGGCCAACCGGCCCCGCCGAGCGCGTACGCATCCTGATCCGCTTCCTGGCTGCCGCCAGCCGCGCCATCGTGCCGGTCGGGTCCCTGGAGCCGGTCGCCGACCGCCCCCGCCCGCCGCGCCGCACCCGCGGCCGCGGCCGCCTGCTGGCCGCGTACCGCAATCAACCGGTTGCGCCCAGCCCCAAGCAACCGGCTGTGCCCTGCCACAGCCAACCGGTTGCGCCATACTGCAACCAACCGCCCCGCCTGTCGTAGCCGCTGCTCCGGGTGGAGTGCGCATAGCCGTGGTCCCTCTCCCCAGATTGAGGCAGTAGAGGGGGGCGGAGCGTGCCCGGCGGCTGCCTGTATCCCGGATTGGACGCCTGGGGACCATGGTTCTACGGGTGCGGTTCTCAGCAGATGGGCCGACCAGTGGTGCTTAATGCGCGGACAACCAGCGAGAAGCGTGGCTGAGAGCGCATGCCCAGACTCGCCGAGCCAAAGACAGCCGTGACCCACACAGGCCTGTGCTTCACGATTGGTGGAAGCCGGACGTTTCAACATCACAAAGGAGACATCGCACGTTGACGAACAGACAATCCATAGCTGTGGTGGGCTGCGGTCACTGGGGGCGGAACCTGGTGCGCAACTTCGCCGAATTGGGAGTTCTTGGCACAGTATGCGACAGTTCGCCATCAGCCTGCTCATTGGCAGCCGAGGTCGCACCGCAAGCCCGGGTGGTCGCCCACATGGACGCAGTGCTGAACACTCCGGTGGAGGGCGTGGTGATCGCTACGCCAGCGGAGACCCATTACGCGCTGGCGCGCGAGGCGCTGGCCGGGGCGAAGGACGTGCTGGTGGAGAAGCCGCTGGCGCTCACGTACCACGAGGGTGTCGAGTTGGTGCGCCTCGCCGAAGGCCGGGGCCGCATCCTGATGGTCGGCCACGTGCTGGAATACCATCCGGGCATTGGCCGCCTGTTGGAGCTCGTGCGCTCGGGCGAGCTAGGCGAAGTGCGTTACATCTATTCCAATCGCCTGAGCCTCGGAAAGGTGCGCCGCGAGGAGAACATCTTGTGGAGTTTCGCGCCGCACGATATCGCCATCATCTTGCGGCTGGTGGGCGAATTGCCCTTCCAGGTAACCGCCTGCGGCGGATGCTACGTGCAGCCAAACATCGCCGACGTGACGGTGACGAACCTCCTTTTCGACAACGGCGTGCGCGCCCACATCTACGTTTCGTGGCTACACCCCTTCAAGGAGCAGCGACTGGTGGTCATCGGCGCGCGCAAGATGGCCAGCTTCGACGACGTGGCCAAGAAGCTGGTGCTGTACGACCAGCACGTGGACGTGCGCGACGGCGAGCTGGTGCCGGTCAAGGGCGATGGGCAGGAAATCCCTTTCCCCGCCGACGAACCGTTGCGCTAGGAATGCCAGGCGTTCCTGGAGGCGATGACGAGCCGCCGGCCGCCGCTGACCGATGGGGCCAGTGGGCTGCGCGTGTTGAAGGTATTGCAGGCCGCACAGCGTTCGTTGGTCACGAACGGCGAGCCGGTGAGCCTGCCCATTGAGGTGCTCTGAAATGGCCGACAAGCCGTACTTTGTGCATCCCAGCGCCTATGTGGATGAGCCGGCCGAAATCGGCGCGGGGACCAGAATCTGGCACTTCTGCGATGTGATGGCCGGCGCGCGCATCGGCGAGCGGTGCATCCTGGGCCAGAATGTCCTCGTCGCCAGCGGTGTGGTCATCGGCAACAACGTTAAGATCCAGAACAACGTGTCGGTTTACACGGGCGTCGAGCTGGAGGACGACGTCTTCTGCGGGCCGTCGTGCGTGTTCACCAACGTGATCAACCCTCGCTCGCAGATCGTGCGGCACAGCGAGTACCAGCGAACGCTGGTGCGTCGGGGGGCTACCATCGGCGCCAACGCGACCATCGTCTGCGGCGCGACCATTGGCCGCTACGCGTTCATCGGCGCTGGCGCGGTGGTGCGCGGGGACGCACCCGACTATGCGCTCATGTTGGGGGTGCCGGCACGCCAGCGCGGCTGGATGAGCCGCCACGGCTATCGGTTGGCCGCTCCGGACGAGAAAGGTTTGATGGTTTGCCCCGAAAGCGGCTGGCGTTATCGAGAGGTCGAGCCAGGCGTGGTGCGTTGCCTGGATTGGCCGGAGGACGAACCACTCCCTGCGAGCGAAGAACGGAGGCCGCAGTGACCACCCAGACCCCGATGGGCGTTCCACTGCTTGATCTGAAGGCCCAGTATGCGACCATCAAGGACGAGATTCGCCTCGCGCTGGACCGTGTCCTGGAGTCACAGCGTTTCATCCTCGGACCCGAGGTTGAGGCGCTGGAGGGAGAAGTGGCCGCGTACTGCGGGTGTCCGTATGGCATCGGCGTGTCGTCGGGCACGGATGCGCTGTTGGTCAGCCTGATGGCGATCGGGATCCGGCCTGGGGACGAGGTAATCACCACGCCGTACACTTTCTTCGCCACGGCGGGCTCCATTGCGCGGCTGGGGGCCACGCCGGTCTTCGCGGACATTGACCCGCTGACGTACAACATCGCTCCGCCAGGGATCGAGGCGGCCGTGACGGAGCGCACGCGGGCGATCGTGCCGGTCCATCTGTTTGGACAGATGGCCGACATGGACCCGATCATGGAGGTCGCAGGTCGGCACAACCTCTACGTCATCGAGGACGCCGCGCAGGCGATCGGGGCTGAATACCGAGGGCGACGCGCCGGCTCCATCGGCCACCTGGGGTGCTTCAGCTTCTTCCCCTCCAAGAATCTGGGCGGGTTCGGCGACGGCGGCATGGTCACGACGAACGACCCCGAGCTGGCCGAGCGGGTGCGGTTGCTTCGGGGGCACGGCGCCAAGCCCAAGTACGTTCACAAGATCGTGGGCGGCAACTTCCGGCTGGACGCGCTGCAGGCTGCCGTGCTGCGGGTGAAGCTTAAGTACCTGGACGGCTGGACCGCGGGCCGGCAGCGCAACGCGGCCACATACCGCCGGCTGTTCGCGGCAGCAGGGATCACGGATCAGGAGTCAGGGGTCAGGGGTCAGAAGGTCGTCGGCCTGCCGCATGACGCCGGCTACGGCCGGCACATTTACAACCAGTTCGTGATCCGGGCGCCGCGGCGGGATGCTTTGGTGGCGCACCTGAAGCAGCTCGGCATCGGGACAGAGATTTACTACCCGGCGCCGTTGCATTTGCAGGAGTGCTTTGCGGAGCTGGGGTATCGGGCTGGCGGTTTTCCGGCCAGCGAAGGGGCGGCGCGGGAGACGTTGGCGCTGCCCATCTACCCGGAACTGACCGAAGCGATGCAAGGCTTCGTGGTCGCCGCCATGGCCGATTTCCTTCGTTCAGAGGACGAGTGACCTATGAGTGAAACGGTACTGGTGACCGGCGGAGCCGGCTTCATCGGCTCTCACCTGGTGGATGCGCTGGTGGCGAAGGGCCACCGCGTGCGCGTGTACGATAACCTGGAGCCCCAGGTGCACGGCGGCTTGCCCGAGGAGGGCCGTTGGCCTGAGTATGCTAACCCGGACGCCGAGTACATCCTGGGCGACATGCGCGATCGCGAGAGGCTGTGCCGGGCCGTGCAGGGCGTGGATGTGATCTTTCACCAGGCCGCCGTAGTGGGCGTGGGACAATCCATGTACGAGATCGCGCGTTACGTGGACGTGAACACGCGCGGCACGGCCGTGCTGCTCGACATCCTCGCCAACGAGAGACATGGCGTGCGCAAGCTGATCGTCGCATCGTCCATGTCCATCTACGGCGAGGGTAAGTACCAGTGCGTCGCGCATGGAGAGGTATACCCGAGATTGCGTTCCGATGAGCAACTGGCGGCGCGAGATTGGGAGATGCACTGTCCGCTTTGCGGGGAGCCGGTCCAACCCCTGCCCACGAATGAGGAAAAGCCATTATACCCCACCAGCATCTATGCCATTACGAAGAAGGACCAGGAGGAGATGTGTTTGACGATTGGGCGAGCCTATGGCGTACCCACCGTGGCGCTGCGCTATTTCAACACCTACGGGCCGCGCCAGGCACTCTCCAATCCGTACACCGGCGCGGCGGCCATCTTCTCCGCGCGGCTGCTCAACGGCAACCCACCCATGGTTTTCGAGGATGGCCTCCAGAGCCGCGATTTCACCCACGTCAGCGACGTGGTGCAGGCCAACCTACTGGCGCTGGAGCGGGAGGAGATGGACGATGGCGCCTTCAACGTGGGCACTGGGCGGGCGCTGACGATACTCGACATGGCGCAGGCGCTGACCGAGCACCTGAATGGGGCGGTGCGGCCCGAGATCGTCCACCAGTTCCGCGCCGGCGACATCCGCCACTGCTTTGCCGACATCGGGCGCATCGCTGCGGTGGGCTACCGGCCGCGCGTGCGGTTCGAGGACGGGATGGCTGGGCTGGTGGAATGGGTGCGCCAGCAGCAGGACGCTCAAGATCGCGTCGAAATGGCGACACGGGAACTGGCACAGCGCAGGCTGATCCAATAGCAATGCAAGGAGAATCTCATGATAGACGGAGTACAGATCATTGATCTGCCGGTTCTGATGGACGACCGGGGCTATCTGTTCGAGATCGCCCGCGCGGCCGGCGGTCCTGAACCGCACGCCGTGATCCACCGCTTTGGCCAGGTCTACCTGGTGGGCGACCCGGTGCGCGGCGCCATCCGCGCCTTTCACAAGCACGCCGAACTGTGGGACTGGTTCTGCATCGTCCACGGCGCGGCCAAGTTCGTGCTGCGGGATGACCGCCAGGATAGTCCCACCTACCAGGAGATGATGGAGATTGTGGTCGGCGACCGCCGCCCCCGCCTCATCGTCGTCCCGCCGGGCGTCTACCACGGCTGGATGAGCCTGACCGACGATGTGTTGATGGTCAGCACGGCCAGCCATCCCTACAACCGCGAGCACCCCGACGAGGTGCGCATCCCGCC
>DAOUCP010000031.1:0-5424 GCA_034432155.1 Anaerolineae bacterium | reverse complement strand
GCGCGTCAGCGGCCGTAGGCTCGACAACCGACGCGGCCGGCGGCCGTGCCCCATACGGATGCCGGGCCGCGCCGGGCCTAAGGGAGCCTCCCTTATGAGAACGCACGATTGTTGCCAAAGTCATTTGGGCGATCCAGTCGGATCCAGTAGCGCCATCGACTCGTGGCGGAAGGTCCGTCGGTCGAGCTGCGACTCGTCGTCGATCTCCTACAGGAATCGTACCGACGAGGCGAATCACGGACTCGTCGTCAGGGAACATGCCGACGACGTTCGTCCGTCGCTGGACCTCCTTGTTGACTCTTTCCAGCGGGTTGGTCGAGTCGATCCGCGACCCGTGCGTTCGCGGGAAGGCCATGGTTGCCAGTAAGTCCCGCTCGCCGCTTGCCCGTGCCCCGATCGCGATCACCAGCGCTCGGTGGCCCAGCCGATGGATCTCGCGGACCTTCCGGCCGACCGCGTCAAGCCACGGCCGCTCCCGGTAGCCACTCAGGTAGGTGGTACGCTCTGTCGGCCGCTCGTAGCGCTCCGCGCCTACGGGCTCCTCGACCTCCATTTGCGCGAGCAGCCGGACCAGCAGTTCGATGCCCTCCCGCAGCAAGTCATCGTCCACCCCCAAGCTTGCGGAGATGCTCGACCAGTGGCGTCTTTCCGATAGCCGCCGGGTTGCCTCCGTTTCGTCTGCAGCGCCTACTCGCCGCGCGGACACACACGGTGGCTCTCCTTGTCCAGCCGGGCGAAGTACACCACTCCCCGAGACACGAGCGGTATCCGCCACGCTATGGCAGGCGAGTCAACGGAGCCAGAGCGTGCGGATGAGCGAGTTCGAGGGTAAGCGGCTTCGGCACCTCCGGACAGAGCTCGCTCAGACGCCGCCCAACCCCACCGACGGGAAGGTCCGTCGTGCCGCGTAGCTCACGCCCCTGCTTTCGCAACAGTTGTGGGACTTGACCCCGGGATCGCTTTCGCACCAAGCATCCGAAGGATGCCCGGATCGTGCTGCAGATCGGTCTCATCCTCGATGCACCTGCCGCCGGCCCACAAGTTCAACACCTGGGCAACGACAGGATCGGGAGCCGATGGCACTCGCCGCGCGTTTCGGAGGGGACGGGAAATCAGTCGCCTGGAAGCCCGGTCTGTGGGTGCGGTATGTGGATACCGTGCGGGAGCTTATACGGCAGCTCGGGAATAGCTTACCTTCGTTTCACCGAGGCTCACCCGGCCATCCGCGGTGGTGCCGCTGGCGCCACGTCTACCGAGACAGCAAGGCATCCAGCCGGCGCCGGCGGCCGTGGGCCCCCGTGCGCTCGAAGACTGCCGCGGCCACCTGCAAGTACCGCTCAGCGGCCTCTGCATCGCCCGTGGCTTTCAGCACTTCCCCGAACGCGGCCTGCGTCTTGGCCAGCTCGTGCTCGTTGGCCAACATCTCGAACACCGCCATGCTGGTTTCGAAATGCTCACGGGCCGCGGCTGCATCCCCAAAGGCCAGCGCCTTGACCGAGCCCATCATGCGGTGCGCGGCGCCAATGAACGCGGGAACGCCAAGATCCTCGGCCGCCGCCAGGCCCGCCTCCGCCGCCGCCAACGCTGCCGCCGCGTCTCCGACGGCCAACGCTCGCTGCGCAGCGACGCGCCGAATCTCTGGCACGAGCCAGCGCGCCCCCATCAAGCCCACGGCCGCTTCGGCGGCTTCCAGGAGATCCTGGGCCTGCGCGTAGTTGCCCAGATGCGTCTCCATCAGAGCCAGATTGGTGAGGGCGATCGCTCGGCCGTAGGAATCGCCGATCTCCTCCTTGATGCGCAAGCTGGCCTCGTAGTAAGCCCGAGCGCGTTCGTCCTCGCCACGGTGGTAGCACAGCGCACCCAGATTGTTGAGCAGGGTTGCCTCGCCCTGCCGATCGGCGAGCGCTTGCTTCAGCTCGAGGCTGCGCAGCAGTGCCCGTTCGGCCGATTCGTAGTCGCCGTCGTGGAGGTACGCCATGCCAAGCGTGTTCTGGATCCAGGCCTCGGCGTGGCGGCCTTCGGGCAACTGGGGGTTCTCGGCCAGCCAGGCCAAGGCATCGAGGCACAGGCCAATCGCCTGGGCATGCCTGCCGAGGCGCACGTAGACAGTGGCCAGGCCGTCGGCTACCTGCAGAGCCCGCAAGGAGGACTGCCCGGCGAGGAGCTGTCTCGCCCGGCCGTAGGCAGCCAATGCCTTGTCGTAAGCACCTTGCCGCTCCTCCGCCCGTCCGATGCGCCGATACAGATCAGCCTCGTCCTCCTGGCTCGCGGGCAGCCGAAGAGCCTGGGTGAAGGCCAAGACAGCCTCGCGGAGGCGGCCCAAGCTGACATACGCATCCCCAATGCCGACCAGGGCGAGACGCTCTTCCTCCTTCTCCGTCGCCAACTCACGAGCGGTACCGAAGTGGCGCAGCGCGGCCTCCCCGCCATGCACGGCCAGAGCGGCCACGCCGGCCCGAAGTGCCCAGCGAACGGCTCGCTCCCGCACTCCGCCGTGCAAGTAGTGGTAGGCGACGCGATCCGGTGGCGCCCCCGGGGAAGCCTCCAGCAAGCCGGCGACCTGCCGATGCAAATGCTGGCGCCGAGCACCGGACATCGCCTGGTAGACACGATCCCGGACCAGGCTGTGGGAGAAGTCGTAGCGCACCTCGACGCCACCGGGCGTCGCGGCGGACTCCTGAATCAGTCCTAGGCTAATCAGGCGGTCCAGGCCATCCAGGGCCGCCCGCACCGGCAGACCAGAGAGCTGTCGCACCAGGTCGAAGGCGAAGTCACGACGCAGCACCGACGCGCACTCGGCCAGCACGCGCGCGTCGTCGCCCAGCCGATCCAGGCGGGCGTCCACGAGCGCCGCCACACTCTCGGGCACCGGCAGGCAGGCGTAGTCGTCCGCTTCGCTTTCCGCGAGCGTCGTCCAACCTGCTGGCTCAAGCTGCACCGACCCCTGCGCCACAAGTGCGCGCAGTGTCTCCAGAACGAAGAAGGGGTTGCCGCCCGTGACGCGATGAATGCGCCGGGCGAAGCGGACCGGATCGCGGGCCGCCGAGGATACATCGCCGATCAGTTCGGCGGTCTGCTCGACGGTCAGCGGTCCGAGAGCCAGCTGCTGGCCACAGGCAACCAGGCGCCGGAGTGCGGCTCGGCGCTCGGCATCCAGCTCCTCGCTGCGGCACAGCGCCACCACCAGGCAGCGACAGCTTCGCACTCGGCTGCCGAGATACGACAGCAACGCCAGGGAGGTCTCGTCGGCCCATTGGGCATCATCCACTACGAGCAGCACCGGCCGCGTCGCACTGGCGGCCAACACCGTCGCCCACACGGCTTCAAACAGGCGGTCGCGCTCACGCTGATCGTCCGTGGCGAGGGGTGCTGCCTCGGCCTCTCCCTCGCCTAAGTCCGGGAGCAAGCGTGCCAGCAGTCGCCGCCAAGGTGCAGGAACGTCCAGCACACTCCAAATCGGGCTGCCGATTCCCGTCCGCAGCGCCTCGACGATCGGTCGGTAGGGCTGGCTGGCAGTGGCCTCGTGGCAGCGACCCACGAAGAGAATGGCCTGGTCAGCAGTGCGGCATGCGAACTCGGCCAGGAGCGCACTCTTGCCCACCCCGGCTTCGCCGCTGACGACGATGACACTGCCTCGCCCGGCCGCTGCCGCCTGCCAGGCTCGCTCCAGAACCTCCAGCTCGCGTTCCCGGGCCGCCAGCTTCTGCGGCCGCAAGCTGAGGAACGCGTCCTCCGTCGCCGCCGAGAGGAGGGCCGCCGCACGACTCACCGGGTGCGGAATCGAGGCCGGCGCCTCGATTGCCTCGCCAGCCTCAATGCGCTGGTAGAGGCGCGTCGTCGTCTCCAAGGGCCGGATGCCCAGCTCGCGGTCCAGCCGCTCGCATAGGTCTCGGTAGACAGTGACCGCCGCAACGCGCTGACCGCTGTGCACGTAGTACAGCATGAGTTGGCGGTGCACATCCTCGCGCAGAGGATCGACGGCCAGCACGGCCCGGACCAGCTCAATGGCGCGGCTGTAGTCCCCCTGACCAGCGGCGTGGTCGGCCATGAGGCACAGATGGCAAAGATGCCGCTGCGCCAGACGCTCGCGCTCCAGCGTCAGCCAGTCGTCGAAATCGCACGAGTCCGGCAAGCTGAGACCGGAGAGGAACTCGCCCCCGTACGCCTCGATGGCTGCCTGCAGCCGGTCGGCATCGCCTTCGCCGATCTCGGCGCCAACGGCCTCCACCACGGTTACGTCCACCCACGCGTCCTCTCCCGGCCGGAAGGCCACGCGGTGGCGATCGATCTCCAAGAAGTGCGGGGCGGCCTCACCGAGGCTGCGCCGGATTTCGTAGAGCGCCGTGCGCAGGCTGGCGAGGGCATTGCGGTCCGGATACTCAGGCCAGAAGAAGCTGGCCAGCCGATCACGGGCGTGAACCTGCCGGCTGGCGATCAGGTAGCACGTCAGCGCCAGCGCTTTGTTCGAGGCCGGCTTGACCGGCCGATCGTCGACAAACAGCTGCGGCGTGCCGAGGAGATGCGCCACTAAGCGCGGCATCCAGCCATCCCCCCGCGAAGCGAATGGCAACGCACGCGCGCAACGTCTCGCACAGGCCCGCGAACCTGTGTCAAGCGAACCCTCCCCTCCCTGTGCGCCCACTTGCCGGTCCCCCGAGCCAGCGCGGTCGCCCCCGCCGCTCTGACCACGGGGCCGTAGCCAGGATTGGGTCAACTGCCCGCATGTAGAACGCTTGCCCAGGCGTTCCAGATACGGCTATCGGCACGCCGGTTGCCAACCGCCTAAGGGGCGAGCCAGCGCCCCTCTGCGACCCACGACGCCAACCGGGCCCGGCAAGCTGCCGGGCCCGGTGGGATCCTTTGTTGCAGCGATCGATGCCTACTCGGCGACGACCTCGCCAGCCTCCAGGCTGTAGAACAGGGTCAGTCCGTGGTGATAGTTGTACACCTGGATGCCGCAGACGCCGTTCTCGTCCGCGGTGAAGGTCGCTGCCTTGGTGTCGAAGTCAACCTTCTTGCCACGCGCCACCAGGCCGCTCGGGCACCAGACGTTGAAGCCGACGCCCCACCACTCCCCGCCACGGTCCAGGCCGTAGGTCATGGTCACCTCATAGGTCTGGCCCTCCGTGACGGCAAGCTCATGGACGCCATAGGCGCCGCCGAGATTGCCAAATACCGTCGCTCCCTCCACCTTGACGGTGCCAGCAGGCGCGGGTGCCGGTGCCACTTCGACGACCGGTGCCGCTTCCGCCGCGGCTGGCGCTGCGGCAGCTGGTGCAGCCGCCTCGGCAGCCGCCGGCTCCACTGCAGCGGCCTCGGCCGGAGCGGCCTCGGCCGGAGCCGCCTCGGCGGGCGCCGCTGGCGCTACCGCGCCGGGGAGCTCGATGCCTTCGGCGGACAGCGAATACCAGGTGCCCACACCGT
>DAOUCP010000030.1:0-5011 GCA_034432155.1 Anaerolineae bacterium | reverse complement strand
GGGCGGCGGACTGGGGCGCGGCCGCGGCCGGGCGGCCGCCCGGCGCGCGGATGAGCGACGAGGGTAGACAAGTCGTAATGGGAAGGCAAGGCCTCCTCGCCGAAGAGCCCGCGGCACGTCGTCGTGTGTTCGCTCGGCCATCGGGCACCCGGCCCAGCGAAGAAATGCCTGGCTTGGGCCCACCGAGTCGAAGCCGGCCTGGCAGGGCAGCTCGCGGTCGAGGTCGAGCCGCACGTCGAGGCCGTGGTCGAGCGTGGGGAGGCGAAGGGCCGCCGCGCGCTACTCCCGGCGGCGCAGGCAGCTGCCGCCGAGTCCGACGTGCTCAGTGAGGGACCATGCGATTCGCGAGCGCATCCGCGGCCGTCCATAGCGGCCTCAAGGAAGTGTCTACGCCCCTAGCTGGACACCTGGCCGCTCAGCCCCGCGATTCCGGGAACGTAGGCTCCCTCGGGTTGTCCACGTTAGGAGAGATCAGGCGATTCGAATCGACTGCGTTACCGCAGAGCTGGCCATGTTCCCTGTCGCACCATGGGCACCTCCGATGCGGGAGGTCCGACTAGGCCGGATTGGCGCAAGCTGCGCTTCATACGGAACCGAGGGTATGTTGCGAGTGTGCTGGTTCAGGGTGAATTGGATAAGCGGGCGTCGCAAGTTATAGACGGAGCTCCGCTGTGCAGGGGCTCTGCCCGGCGCTCCCGGGGTCTTGCGTCTTCCCTGCCACCGGAGGATGTACGCACCGATCCCTCGGTACCCGTCTTACGTTCGGCGGCCAGTGGGGCGCTCGCGTCGCTCCCCAGCGTCGGCATGTCTTCCGCGTTGGCACGCCCAGCATACGACGATGCCGTTCCGACGTCCAACGGGGTTCTCATAACGCGATGTCGCTGGATGAAAGCTGCCTCAGGCGCGCGGCGCCGAGCTTCCTTTGACCTTCCGCAATCACCGCCTCAGTTCGACCCCCCAAGCTTGGTCCTCGGCGTCACGTATACCCATCCTGCCGCGCGAACGAGCGTCGCTGCAATAGACAACGAAGCCCGGCAGGATCCTCCCTGCATCCTCCACGTACATTGGCGTCCGACTGCGAACGAGGGCTTTGCGCGTCAGCCACCATCTTTCGCACTTGCCGCTGCTGTGCGAACAGTGGCGCGACGTTCGGCCGAGCTGTAGACCCGCGATCCGAATGAGCTCGTGGAAGTCCCTGGAAACGAACTGCGGGCCGTTGTCGGTGATGCCATGCCACGACGAACGCCGCCTCGACGTCGCGCACGGACAGGCCGCGGGTGTCCATCTCCGCCGCCACTCGCGCCCATAGCTTGCTGCGGCGCGCCAGGAAGGCAGTCCACGCCGAGCGGTAAGGATCGGCCGCTGCTTGCCTCTCTGGGCCGGCAAGCTGAAGGCGAACCTCAGCGGTGTGCATCGCCGCCGAGCGCTACGCTTTGCGGTAGCCGGAGAGCGCCTCGCCCTCGAGTGGCCTGTCGTAGGTGCCTCGACCTAACGCGTCCGTAACCGCTTGCTCCAGAGCTTCCTGTGCCACCTGCTGGCCATCGAGCCGCAGCAGCTGGCCTGCCACGTCCTTGGCCTCCGACCCGTCGCGAGCAAGAAGCGCCTCGATCGGTTGCCAAGCCTCTGGCCGGGCGGCATTCTGACCCACGGCGTGATCCTCGCCTCTGTGCTGTCCAGTCGATGGCAGTAGGGTAGCTCACGGCCCCTGTTACTACAGCAGTCCACGGACGACACCCGCTGCTCTTGCAGCACTCCACGGACGGCAGCCCTTTGCTCCGTCCAGTGCCCATTTCCAACCGGCTGTCCTTTGACAGTCCTGCCACACCGTGGCAGACTGGGGAACGTACGATCGCATCGTCGCAGTGGGGAGGGTGGAAATGGACTTTGCCGACCGAATCCGAGCTCTGGCTGCGCGCATTCCCGAGCAGTGCGACCATGTGCTCACCGAGGAGGCAACGAAGAGCGCCTTCGTCATGCCGTTCATCGCTGCTCTAGGGTACGATGTGTTCGATCCTCGCGAAGTTACGCCCGAGCTGACCGCTGACGTTGGGGTCAAGAAAGGCGAGAAGGTCGACTACGCCATCCTGCGCAACGGCGTTCCAATCATGATCTTCGAATGCAAGGCATGTACGGTCGCCCTGGATGAGACACACGTCTCGCAACTGTTTCGCTATTTCACCGTTACTCCGGCTCGGATAGGCATTCTGACTAACGGCATTGTGTACCGCTTCTTCTCGGACTTGGAAGAGCCTAACAAGATGGATTCTTTGCCATTTCTTGAAGTTGATTTGAATTCGCTCGACGACGCCAGTCTGGCCGAACTCGGGAAGTTCGCCAAGGACCAGTTCGACCTGGAAGCAATCAAAGCAAATGCTAGTGATCTTAAATACACGCGAGAGATCAAGCGCCTGATCAATAGAGAGATCGGGGATCCTTCCGATGAGTTCGTTAGATTCTTCGCATCTAAGGTGTATCCAGGTCGCATGACACAGGCCGTTCGCGAGCAGTTTTCCCAGATAACGAAACAGGCGCTTCAGCAGTTGATCAGCGACCGCGTCAGCGATCGGCTGAAGGCGGCGCTGAAACAGGAGGGCGAGCAGGGTAAGGCTGGAACGCCGCCCCCGCCTCCACCCCCGCCGGTAAGGACTACGGAGGACGAGCTACACGGCTACTACATCGTGCAGGCCATTCTCACGCAACTGGTCGATCCAGCCCGCGTCGTCATGCGAGATCAACTTTCCTACTGCGCAGTGTTGCTCGATGACAACAACCGGCGACCAATTTGCCGCCTGTGGTTCAATGGTCCGAAGAAGTACGTCGGTGTGTTTGATGCGGAAAAGCATGAAACGCGCGTGCCGGTCACCGACCTCGCAGACATCTTCCGGTTACGGGACCAGTTGGTCGAGACTGTTCAGCGATACGGAGTCGAGGCACCTCGATAAGCGCGTTCAGCGGCGGTCGCGGCGCCGGTGATGGATGCGGCGACGCTGGCATCCAGCCGACCTGGACGGCGGCGGGTCAGGATTGCTGACCTCGTGTCGCCCGGAGTCAGGATTGCCGACCTCGTGTCGGCCGGAGTGAGCGTTGCGCCCATGCAGTTGCATGCGCAGCATAAGGGCCAGACCCCTACGGCGACGGCCCTTCCGAACGGGGCCATCGATTTCCAGGGAACACAACGCGACTCGCCCTCGGAGGCCGCGAGCATGGCGCGCGCGAAGGTCATTCGCACCAAACCCGGGCAGCCGTACCCGGCAACAGACGGATGGGCGTTTTGGCGCGCCACCAGTCCGGCCAGCGCCCATGTGGTGCACCTCGGCCATTTCAGGCAGGTCTACTTCACTGGCCGCAAGTGAACGCGGCAGGCCCGTCTCCGTGGACCGGCAATGCTTGACGACGATTGGCCTTGCAAGCGGGGCAAGCTCGCCGCTCCTCGAGCCACTGCGGGCCTTGCGCTGGCCTCGGGCGGCCGCCGGGGGCCTGGACAAGCTGTAGCCGGAGGCTAGAATGCCGCTAGGGCTGAGGGCACGGCCCGACGAGCGCCTGCGGGACGTGCGTCATCGGAGCGGCTCATTCGAGAGGAGGTAGCCATGGCCCGCGGTGGTCGCATCTTCTTGGTGGGACGGCAAGAGGGTCAGCTCCTGGCAATGGCGGAGGCGCCTTTCGCCAGCGAAGAAGTGCTCCAAGAACTCTTGGCCGAGTATCCGGGCCTCTTGCCGGGTGACCAGATCACGCCGGAGGCGCCGCGGCGGTGGCTGTTGGTAGGCCGCGAGCTGGAGGTGCCGGCCGAGGAGGGGGGAGCTGGCGCCTGGAGTCTCGATCACCTGTTCATCGATCAGGACGGGATACCGACCTTTGTCGAGTGCAAGCGATCCTCGGACACCCGCAGCCGGCGCGAAGTGGTGGCCCAGATGCTGGACTACGCGGCGAACGGGACTGCTTACTGGCCGAGCGACCGTCTGCGGCAAGCGGCCGCCGAGACGGCACAAGCGGCGGGTGCGTCGATGGACGAGCGGATCCAGGAGCTCGTTGGCAGCGAGGACGCCGACGTGGATGCGTTCTGGAAGACGGTGGAGGACAACCTGCGGGCTGGCCGGGTAAGGCTCCTGTTTGTGGCCGACGAGACGCCGCGCGAGCTGCGGCGCTTGGTCGAGTTCCTGAATGCGAAGATGGCGGACGTCGAGGTATTGGCGGTCGAGGTAAAGCAGTTTCTGGCTAACGAGCACCGCGTGGTCGTGCCGCGGGTGATCGGACTAACGGAGGCGGCGCGGGCGACCAAGGGTTCGGCGCCGCAAGGCAAGACGAATCGCAGCGCCATGCTGGCCAAATGCAGCCCGGCCGCCGCACAACTATTCTCGGACATCCTCGACGAGTCGGCCCGGCGGGGCCGTCCGATTGCCTGGGGAGTGAGCGGCTTCTCGGTGGGCGTGACCGAGCCGCGCAAGGGGCGAGGGTAGGGTACCTGTACTGCTATCCGCCAGCTAAAGTGGAGGTCTACCTGCAGCTCCTGCGCGAACGTGGGATGATTGACGAGCAGATGGACGCAGAGCTGCGGCAGGAGTTCCTGGCTTCCGGCCTCTTGGAGGAGGCGGGTAAGTACACGCTGAGGGCAACGGTGGGCGAGGCGAATGCGGCTGCGCTCCGGGAACTCTTTGGGGCCATCGCCGACCGCATGGATAGCCTGGTGGGCCGCAGCGGAAGCAGGGGGTAGACTGGCGTTGCCGGGACGGTTCCGCTTGGCCCGGCAAGGGAGGCGGTATGACCATGGTCTGTTTGCGCCCTCTAGCCACGATCCTGCTGCCGGGACTGCTGTTGGCGGCGCTGCTCGCCACCGATGCCGCGCCGCTGCCCTGCCGGGTCGCCGCCTTCGCGCCGCTGCTGGGTCGGGCCGCCGATTCGGTGCCCAGCTCCCGCCAGGCCGCCGATTCGCTGCCGGTGCCTGGCAGGGCCGCCGCCGGGATGCAGCAGGCGGTCGAGATCAGCGTGTACCCCGGTCATCCGCGTCTGATTCTAG
>DAOUCP010000029.1:0-3767 GCA_034432155.1 Anaerolineae bacterium | reverse complement strand
TCGTAGGACTGTGCTACCCGCCCATGTCGCTCCCGCAGCCGGCCGATGGCCTGCTGGATCTTGCGTTCCTCCACCAGCCGACCGGCGGCGATGCGCGAGCGGAGTCTGCGCAGGTCCGCCAGCAGGCGCCGCTTCTGCTGCTCGCGAATCGCCCGGTCCTTTTCTTGCCGACTGTGACTGTGGCAGAGGATGTGCACTTCGTCCCCCACCACGCGCCGCTTGACCCGTACACGACTCTTGGGCTGCTGCCGGTTGCGTGGCGACGGCCAGCGCACGATCTCTTCCCAGTCCCCTTGCGCCTCGAAATCCGCCAGGTGCCAGTCCCGCTCGCTCCGGCGGCAGGCAACCAGGTAGGGATAGCCGTTGGCGCTAGAGCGACTCCCGGCCCGGAACCCGATCCGGACGCCACCGCGACGGGCTCCGCCAGTTGTGCTAACCTAGGCCGAGAGCGACCGCGGCCGCCGTGCAAGGCGCTGCGCATGTGCTAGGGTAGGCGAAACGAAGCGAACTCCACTCGTGGGCCGGTATCCGACCCGCTTGTGATGACGCAGCATCCCCGAGGGGCCAGTAGGGTTGATGGACGCCGTAGGAGACAGTGAGCGAGGGATTCGGGTCGCCTTGACCGGCCTCATGGATCGGCTGCGTCCGTCCGAGGGAACGGTGATGCTCGTCATGGCCGCCGCCGTCGGCGCGGGCACCGGACTTGCGGCCGTCCTGTTCATTCGCCTGATCGCCCTCACCGGGCAACTGCTGTACGTTGGATTGCCGACAGCGCTCGGAATGCACGGCCGGGGCCTCGTGGCCCTGGCACCTGCTATCGGCGGGGTGTTCGCCGGGCTGATCGTTGCGTACTTCGCCGCCGAGGCGAAGGGCCACGGCGTGCCGGAGGTGATCCAGGCGATCGTTCTCAAGGGTGGCCGCATCCGTACCCGCGTGGCGGCTGCCAAGATCGCGGCGTCGGCCCTGTGCATCGGAAGCGGCGGCTCCGCAGGTCGTGAAGGCCCGATCGTCCAAGTGGGCGCGGCGATCGGTTCATCGGCGGGCCAGGCCCTCGGGCTGTCCAGTGCCCGGATCCGCAATCTTGTCGCGTGCGGGGCGGCGGCCGGCATCGCCGCGGCGTTCAACGCGCCGATCGCGGGTGTCCTGTTCGCGATGGAGATCATCCTCGCCGAGCTGCATCTGCCCGACCTCGGAAACGTGGTCGTGTCGGCGGTATCAGGCGCCATCGTGGCCCGCGTGTTTCTCGGCGAAAGCCCTGCCTTCGACGTACCCAGGTACTCGATGCAGTCGCCGGGTGAGATCGTCTTGTTCGTGGTGCTTGGTGTGCTCGCAGCGGCAGCGGCCGTTGGCTTCATCCGCATGCTATACGGCTTCGAGGACCTGTTCGATCACTGGCGGGCGCCGCTGGCCCTCAAGCCGGCGGTCGGCGGTCTCGCACTCGGCGTGCTGGGCTTTGCTTATCCGTTGATCCTGGCGGCCGGTCCCCTGACCGCCGAACAGGCGGGCCTTGGCCAGCCTCTGTCAGAGCACCTGCCACAGGTCTACGGCTCTGGCTTCGCTACCATTGAGCAGGCCCTCCAGGGCAAGCTCCCGTTCGCTCTCTTGCTCGCACTGATCTTCCTGAAGCCTTTCGCAACGTCCCTGACGCTTGGGTCGGGCAACTCCGGCGGCGTCTTCGCGCCCGCGCTCTTCCTCGGGAGCGCGCTGGGCGGCGCATTCGGGCAGGCGGCCGCCATGGTGATGCCAGGGGCCACCGAATCGTCCGGCGCCTACGCGACTGTAGGTATGGCCGCGGTCTTTGCCGGTGCCGCCCGGGCGCCCTTCACGGCCATCATGATCGTATTCGAGATGACCGACGACTACCGCTTGATGCTCCCGCTGATGGCAGCCGTCGTGACCAGCTACATCGTATCGGAGCGCCTGCACAAGGAGTCCATCTACACCCTGAAGCTGGTCCGTCGCGGGATACGTCTTCAGGGCGGGCGCGACCTCGATGTCATGGCTGCAGTGCGGTTGGACGAGGTGATGGTCTCGGATCCAATGACCGTGCCGTCAGATCTGCCCCTGCCCCTGCTCGTTGAGGAGTTCGTGCGTACCGGCCGTCACGGCTTCCCGGTCATGGACGATGAGGGCAGGCTGCTGGGCATCGTGTCGCTCGAGGACTATCGCGATGCCGTTGCACGTGACCCGTCGGCGGCCGATCATCTCGTCGTGGGCGACATCGCGACGCGCGACGTGGTCGTGGCCTTCCCCGACGAGACCGTGGCCGACGCCCTGCGGCGGATGGCGCCACGGGACCTATCGCGCCTGCCCGTCGTGTCCCGCGCCGACAAACGTCGCCTGCTAGGCGTTGTCCGCCGCAACGACATCGTACGGGCCTACGAGCTGGGCGTCGTCCGCCGGGAGGAGGCCCGTCGGCGAGCCGCGGCCGCCTCGTCCCTTGGGGATCGACCAGACGTGCGCTTCGTGGACGTGCCGATCGTCGATGGGTCTCGATCCGCAGGTCGGAAGGTGGCAGACCTCGAGTGTCCGCAAGCGGCGCTGCTCGTGTCGATCCGGCGTGGTCGCGATCTCGTCATCCCACACGGAGACACCGTGCTGCGCGTGGGCGACGTCGTGACTGCGCTGTGCCCCGAGGACTCGGCGGAGGCCGTCCGAGCAGCGCTCGGTCGCCCGGCTGACGTGACCTGAGCCATAGCGGTGTCCGTAGGTCACTCGTGGACCGGCCAGGCACTCGGGGACCGGCGAGGAGCGGGTCTGCGTGAGCGCTTCTCCCCTAAGTCACGCCGCCGTGCGTGCGCACATCCGCGAGGAGGCCGCCCTGACCCAGGCATTCGTGGTGATGAACACGCTTGCCACGATCATTGCCTGCTATGGCCTGCTGACTGACGCAACAGCCGTGGTGATCGGTGGAATGGTTATCGCCATGCTGCTTGGTCCGATCACCGGGATCGCCCTCGGGCTCGTCGAAGGCGACGACGACCTCCTGAGGAGGGCCCTCGCCACGGAGGACGTCGGAGCCGTACTGGTGCTGGCCATCTCTTTCGGCATCGGGCGCTTGCACGCTGAATTCCCCGCCGGGCGCGGCCGAGTCGCGGGGCCAGTCGGCACGCCGCCCAGGGCAGGAATGGCCAAGAAGCGAGCCAACGACCAAGGCATGATCGGCCGCCACAAGACGGGCTGCTGGGTGGCGCGGCTCGTGGTGGATGGCAAGCGACGCTGCGACTACGGGGCCACGCGGCGCGAGGTCGAGGAGAAGCTGACACGGGCGAAACGGGATCGGGATCGTGGGCTCTCCGTCGCCGATGAGGCGCTGACAGTCGGTCAATATCTGCGCCACTGGCTCGACAACGACGCACGGCAGACGGTCAAGCCGAACACATAGCGCGGCTACGAGCAGCACGTCAGGCTGTATCTGGCGCCCCGTCTCGGCCACATTCGACTCGCCCGGTTGTGACGCACAGGTTTCACCGGCAGCTCGAAGCTGCCGGCCTTCCGCAGATCAGGTGGCACGATCTTCGCCACGGCTGCGCGAAGCTTCTTCTGTCTCTCGGCGTGTCGCCGAAGGTCAGCCAAGAGCAACTCGGCCACTCCGGCATCCGCGTCGCCATGGACACGTACGCGCACGTCCTGCCGGCCGGAATGCGCGAGGCGGCGGATCGCCTGGGGGACCTGCTGGCGCACCGCGAAGGGTGCAGCTAAGCCGGTTTGTGGCCGGGTTGGCGTAGTCGTTGGCGTAGTAGACGGTTTCGGCCGGTCGTAAGACC
>DAOUCP010000028.1:0-1802 GCA_034432155.1 Anaerolineae bacterium | reverse complement strand
ATCAAGCGGCCCGCACTCGGTACTGAAGTACTCATTCAGCAGATGAGCAATGTTGCACGACTCGCCAGGATCGGCGAGGTAGCCCAGCAAGGTGACGCGGACAAACGCCAGGCCCACGCCTTGATTGCGCAGGTAGCGGGTATCGTAGCCACGACTGACCGCCGGCGGTGTGGTGGTGCCACCCAAGGTGTAGTAGGCCCCGCAGACCACCGGGCTGTAGCGGGTCTCGCCCACCCGGCAGGGCATCAGGAACTGCAGCGGCACCCGCCGGGCCAGCTTCTCGGCTTCGCTTAGCCCTTCGATGGAGGAGGCATTACACTCGGTGCACATCGCCGTGGGCGTCACGGCATAGTAGACCTGCCAGTCGGACGCTTTCCCGTGGCCCCACAGGTCCAGGCGGGTCGCATGCCCCTCCCCATCCCGCCACTCGGTGATGATTTCCATCGAGCGGCGGTAGTCGTTGCAGCTGTCGCCCACACAGTTGTTCCAGTTGAAGTAGTAGTCCAGACACTGGTTCCGCCATTGGGCCGGCAGTCCGGCCGGGATGCCGTCGTAGTTCCAAATCACTTGCGCCTTGCGCTCGCAACGCCACGGCTCGTCCCAATGGTTCACCGCCCGCCAGCCGGGCTTCTGCCCCCGGTCCATGGGGTACCACCGCCGCCAGTCGGCGACCGGCGTTCCGTCGTAGCTAATGCAGTGATCGCACGGGGCGGTGCCGGTAACGGTGCCGGTGGCCGTCAGCACCGGCTGGGGGTTCGGCTCCGGGTCACAGTCCAGGCAGGCACAGTGGCCATAGCTGTCCAGGCAGGCCTCGAGGTCCGGATAAAGCCCGGCGGCGTCCGGACCGGTGGGGGTCACGCCCGGACAGGCGCGCACCGCCTCGCATACGCCGTAGCCGATGTGGCGGTAACCGAGGACCGGCGGCGTGCCGCAGGGCGTCGCGGCCGTGGGCACGTGCACCTCTTGCGGCCAGCAGGAACAGGGCAGCGGCGTGAAGGTCGAGGGCGGCACACAGGCCGTGGCCGTAGCCGTCGGCGTCCACGTCGGCACGCCGCTGGCCGTGGGGCTGGCACTTGGCGTGCTGGTTGCCTCCGGGCTGGCCGGCAGGGTCGCCGAGAGGGTGTGGGTCGCGCTCACCACCGGGCTGGCTGTCGTCTGGGGCGTCGCCGTCAGGTCTGGCGTTAGCGGCAGCGAGGTGCCGGGGCTCGGTTCGAGCGAGGCATTGGCACTGGCGGTCGGCTGCGGACTGGCCGTCGGCGTCCCCGAGGCCGTTGCCTCGGGGCTCGCGCAACAGTCTCGGTAGCGCCACATGCAGCGCTCCCAGCTGGCCTGTTCGGTCACCTCTGGGCACTGGCTGCCCAGGCACTCATGACCTTCCAGGGCCCGGCAGCGGATGCCGTTCCAGGCCCAGCCAAGGAAATGCTTGGTGGCGAACGGCGGCGGGCTTGCCGTCGGCACTTCTGGCGAGGCCTCGGTGGCGCTGGCAATCGGCGTCCAGACCACCGCCGTGGCCTCCTGCGGGCAACAGCCGTTGCCAGCCGGCGCCGCCGTCTCCGTCCCCTCCTGGCTGCCTACTTGCCCCCCCCCCGGCGGCCACCCGCCGTGGGCGGGGCGGCCAAGCTGGCGGCAGCGCCGACCGTCCCGGCAAGCAAGCCGATGGCGACGCAGAGAGCGGTGAAAGAAGCGGCGGGCCCATCAGGCCGGCGAGGAGCACGAGATGCAGGCATCTTCCACCTCCCGGTCGCCGCAGCCGAGGGTAGATAACCCGCACGCGCCACCGCGCGCTCGGCGCGGCGGCCACC
>DAOUCP010000027.1:0-7227 GCA_034432155.1 Anaerolineae bacterium | reverse complement strand
CCAACACTGTGCAAAGGAGGAGAAAGGTACTGCGCCGCCAGTCAGCGGGTGCCCATTCCGCGAGCGACTAGCGTCGGGTCGATACGCCCAAAGTGTCGCACCAGACCAGCAGCAGCATGACTGTCAAGACAATCATTCCAGTGACCATCGCTAACTCCAAAGTGCCTCTCTACCACCAATTGATTGCCACTCACCCCCTATGACGCACATGCGGGCCAAAGGGTTACGCGGGAAGGCCAATCCGCTGCCCGTCCCGCTCCCTGGCTACCCGTGCCGGTCGTTGGTTGCCTGCGCTGCCGCCTCGCGGGCGCTGCGCCCCGCTGTCTGGTTGGCGGCGCGTTATAATCCGGCAATGGCCGCTCGATCCCGCGCGTGGCTGGCGGCCCTGGCCGCTCGATCCCGCGCGTCGCTGCCGGCCGTGGCCGCTGGAACCCGCGCGTTGCCGCCGGCCGTTGCCGCGCTGGCCGGCTATGCAGGGCTCACGGCGCTCCTCTTCTGGCGGCTCTGGGCAAGCCAGCCGTCGGACCGCGCCATGATCGGCTTGCCCGATGGTGACCTCCAGCGCCAGTTCTACCCCTACCGCGCCCTCGTGGCCGACGCGTTTGCCAGCGGCCAGCTGCCGCTCTGGAATCCCCATCAATACGGCGGCACGCCCGCGCTCGCGGATCCGCAGCTGGCGGTCCTGTATCCCTGGCGACTGCTCCAGGTACCGCTGGCCCTCGGCGATGCCACTCTGCCGGTCTGGGCGATCGAGCTGGAGGTCCTGGGCCACGTGGTACTGGCCGGCTGGTTCACGTGGCTCTTGCTCCGCCGCCTGGGAGCATCGGCGCTGGCCGCCTTTGCCGGTGGCTGCCTCTTCGCCTTTGGCGGCTTCCTCCTCGGCTACCCGCTCGAGCAGCTCGCCATTCTGGAGACGGCGGCCTGGCTGCCGGCCGTTCTGGCAGCGCTGGCGGCGGACCGTCGGCGCCATCGGAGACCTGCCTTGTTGGCAGCGCTCGCCACGTCGTGCCTGATCTGCGCGGGCCATCCGCAGACGGCGCTGTACGCCTTGTTGCTGGCAGTGGCGTGGCTGCTGAACTGGGCGCACCGGCAGGCCTTGGGCTGGCGCACCACCTGGACGGTCTTGGTCGTCTGGCTCGCGGGCGCCGCCGCGCTTTCGGCCCCGCAGTGGCTGCCGGCGGCGGTGCTGGTGCCCCAGCTGGCGGCGCGCTTCGATCCGGCCGAGGCGCTGGCCGGCCTGCCACCGGCCGACATCGTCCAACTCTGGATGCCCTACGTCGTCAGTCAGTGGTCACCGCTCTACGTGGGCGTGGCGGGTCTGATTCTGGGGGCGTGGGGCTGCCTCGCCGTCCGTGGGGTGCGCTTCTGGTGCGCCAGTGCGTTGGTCGCCTGGCTGGTGGCGCTGGGCGGTCACGGTCCCCTCGTGCCTGTCCTGTTGCGATGGTCGCCGGTCCTCAGGCTCTTTCGACACCACGAACGCGCGGCCATGGTGGTGAGCCTGTCCTTGGCGGTCGCCTTTGGGCTAGCGCTCGATGCCCTGGCCCGGTCGGTGGCACAACGCAGTCGTGCGCCAGCCATGCTGGCCGTGGCTGCGGGCGCAACGGCAGCCCTTGGTGGCGCCGTGGCCGTGCTGCGCCCCGCTGCTGTCTCGACTAGCCTGCGTGCGCTGGGCATCTTCCAACTGACGGAGCCGACGACGCTGGCCGCGGCGACTGCTGACGCCCTTACCTTCACGGCGCTTCTGGCGTTCCTGGTGGCCGCCATCTTGGCTCTCCGGGCCTTGGGCCGCCTGGATGCCCGGCAACTGGCCAGCGCCTTCGTCGTGCTGGCCATCCTGGATCTCTTCAGCCTGAACGGTAACCGTGCCCTGGCACCGGGGCGCACCCTCTTCGAGGCGGACGAGAATGTTCTCGCGCTGCGCGAGCGAGCCCGGGAGGGCCGTGTCTCGAGCGAGGCTTGCTTGCCGGGTGGCCCGCTGGCGGCGAGCGTGCACGGGCTCTATGACGTGACCGGCGATAGCCCCATCCGCTTGGCTCGGTTCGCAGACCTGATCGAAGGCGCGCCGGAGATGGCGTGGTGGCGGCTCCTCGGTGTGCGCTACGTGGTCACACGCCGTTCCTGGGCGGCCAACGCTCCGGTGGCTGCCCTGACCCGCTCGCCCACTGCGGGCCTGTTCGAAGTGCAGCTCCCGGCGCCGCCGACGTGGGTGGCCGAACGCTGGTCGTGGCGCACAGCCGATTGGCTTCCAGACGCGCACTTCGATCCTACACGGGAGGCCATCTTGCGTGCCGAGCCGCCAAACCTAGCTCAGGCCCGGAACCTCGCGCGCGGGCAGGAGGGCCGGGCGGACGGTGGCCCCGATGTGGCGGTGGCGGGCGCGCGGGACCTCGCGCGTGGGAAGGAAGCTCCGCCGGTCGCCGGCTCCAGCCGCCTCATCGCCCTGGAGAACCACCGAGCGGTGGTCACGGCTCAGTTGAGCCAGCCGGGCCTGGTGGTCCTCTCCACGGTGTATGAGCGCGGCTGGCGCGCCAAGGCCCGCTCGGCCCGCGGTGAGGTACGGCAGCCGACAGTGCTCGTGGCCTACGGGGTCCTGCCGGCGGTGTTCCTGCCGGCTGGCCAGTGGACGGTCGAGTGGTGCTATTGGCCGCCGGGACTATCATTCGCGCTCGTGCTTTGGGCGGTCGGGCTTCTGACGGGAGGTATGCTATGGCGGCGTTCGGCGGACGTCCGCTAACCGTTCCGACGCTGGTTCGCGCTGACCGTCGGCGCGTGGCGCTCGTCTGCCGGGAGAAGACGCCGGCGGTCGAGGAACTCTGCCGACGGCTGGCGGATGCCTTGCGGGCCCGGGGGGCGGAGGTCACAGTCCTGCCGGCGCGCGAGGACGAGACCGTGGCGCAGGCCCTGGCCGGCTGTGATTGGGCGGTTACCCTTGGCGGCGACGGGACCTTCGTCCGGGCGGCGCGGCTGGCGGCTCCCGCGGGGGTGCCCATCCTGGGCGTCAACTTTGGCCAACTGGGGTTCCTCTCGGAGTTGGAGCCGGAAGAGGCGGTGCTGCGGGTACCGGAACTGCTCCGCAGCGAGCGGTGGCTCGAGTCGCACCTCATGCTGCGCTGTAGCGCTACCCGGGGGGCGGACCGCGGCGGACCGTGGGATGCCGTCAACGACGTGTTCGTGGGTCGTGGTCGGGTGGCGCGGGCGGTGCGCCTGAGTGTAGCCATCGACGGCGTGCCCCTGGCACGGCTATCGGCCGACGGACTGCTGGTGGCAACGCCGACTGGCTCCACGGCCTACTCGCTGTCCGCCGGTGGTCCGGTGATCGTGCCCCAGATGGAGGCGCTGCTGCTTACCCCCGTCATGCCACACCCCGAGCCGATGCGGGCGCTCGTAGTGCCGGCTAGCAGTCGCTTCGTGATTCGCGTGGACACCGATGAGGAGGCCACGTTGGCCATCGATGGCCAGATTCACCAGCCACTGGCTAGCGGCGACACCGTCGAGGTCACAAAGGGTCCCCACACCTTGAAGGTGCTTCGCTTCCGACCGGCCGAAGGATTCTACGGCGTTCTGGTCGAACGTCTCCACCGCTGGCGCGCATGAACGGGGACGAGGAGGCAACGGTCCTCCACTGCACTTGGCATCCGCAGCGCGAGACGCTTCTGCGGTGCAACCGCTGCGATCGGCCGATGTGCCTCGAGTGCGCCGTCCGTCATCCGGTAGGCCTGCGCTGCATCGAGTGTACGCGGGCCTTGCGATCGCCGCTGTACCGCGTGAGCCCGGCCGGCTACCTCCGCGCCACCATCGTGGCCATCGCGGTCGGTGCGCTGGCCGCGGTGCCGGCGGCGCTCTTGTCGGGGTTCTTGTGGCTTCTCGGGTTGCTCGTGGCTGGGCCGCTGGGTGCAGGTGTGGCGGAGGCGGTGAGCATCGCCTCCGGGCGCAAGCGCGGGCGGCCCCTGGCGGTGATTGCCGCCGGCGGCATGATTCTTGGCGTTGTGGTGGCCAGCCTTCTCCTGTCTCGCGCCGTGAACCCCTGGGCCGCGGTGGCGCTCTTTCGCCAGGTGGGGATCTGGCTGTACCTCTTGCTCGGCATCAGTACCGCCGCGGCACGACTGAGCTGAGGAGCACTGGACCTGGGCGCCGGCGGCGAGTAGAATCCGAACGTCCGTTCGCCCGCAACGGCGCCAGGTGCTGGGCCGTTGCCGGCCCCGATGCCGGGAATGGTCATGCTGCTGGAACTGGACATCCGCGACTTCGCAATCATCGACCACCTGCGCGTGCGCTGTGCCCCCGGGTTCAATGTGCTTACCGGCGAGACCGGAGCGGGGAAGTCCATCGTCGTGGATGGGCTGGCGCAACTGCTCGGTGGCCGTGCCTATGGCGAGATGGTCCGTGCCGGCGCCAGCCGGGCGATCATCGAGGGCATCTTCGACCCGGCGACGGTGGCCGACCGCATTGCGCCCATTCTGGCCACCTATGGGGTGGACGAAGAAGGCGAGCTGATCGTGCGCCGCGAGATCCATCCGGGTGGCCGCTCGACGGCCAGGATCAATGGCCGAGCGGTTCCCGTCCGCGTCTTGGCCGAGCTGGGCAGTTGCCTGGTGGACCTGCACGACCAGACGGACAATGCTGCTCTGGCGCGGGAGGCGGAACACATCGACCTGTTGGATCGCTATGGCGAACTGGAGACCGATCGTCAGCGCTTGGCCGAGGTGGTTGCCCAGACGCGGGCGGTTACCGCCGAGCTCAGCCAGCTGCGCCAGGATGAGGCTGCGTTGGCCCGGCGGGCGGACATGTTGGCCTACCAGGTAGCCCAGATCCGATCGGCGCGCCTGTCTGTGGAGGAGGAAGAGGCGCTGCACACCGAGCGGCTCCGCCTGGCGAATGCCGAACGCCTGGCGCTTCTGGCGGACCAAGCGTATGAGGCTCTGCGTGGCGGCCAGGAGGATGCGCCCTCCGGCCTCGACCGCATCCAGCTGGCCGCCGCTGCGTGTTCGCGCCTGGCGGAGATTGACCCGGAGCTGGGCGACGTGCGTACGGCGCTGGTCGAGGCCGAAGCGTTGGTCACCGACGCAGCCCAGCAGCTGCTCGCCTACCGCGATGGACTGGAGTTCAATCCCGATCGTTTGGCCGAAGTGGAGGATCGGCTGGCGGTCATCCATGATCTGAAGCGCAAGTTCGGAGGCGACGTTGCCGCCGTGCTGGCGTACGCCGACCAGGCCGAGGCTGAGCTGGCCACCATCAGCAGTGCCGGTGAACGGATCGAGGTCCTGGAGAGGGAGCTGGCCGAGCTGCGGGCTCGCGTTGCCCAGCTTGCGGCGGACCTATCGGAGCGGCGGCGCGCCGTGGGCGAGCAGCTTGCCGAGGCGGTGATCCCGGAGTTGGCGCGGTTGGGCATGCCCGGCAGCACGTTTGCCGTTCAGATCGAGCGGCGGCCCGATCCGGACGGCGTACTGGTCGACGGCCAACGCGTGGCCTTCGACGAGAAGGGCATCGACAAGGTGGCGTTCCTGGTGTCGACGAATCCCGGCGAGCCCATGCTACCGCTCGTCCGCGTGGCATCGGGAGGCGAGACGGCACGCATCATGCTGGCGCTCAAGGCGATCCTGAGTGCTGCCGATCGCACGCCAACCCTGGTCTTCGATGAGATCGATGCCGGGATCGGCGGGCGCATTGGAGCGGTCGCCGGGCAACGGCTGTGGAGCCTGGCGGCGCATCATCAGGTTCTGTGCGTTACCCACTTGCCGCAAGTGGCCGCCTTTGCCGATCACCACTTGCGGGTGGAAAAGACGGTGACGGAGGGTCGCACCACCACCGAGGTCGTGGTGGTGACTGGCGCCGACCGAGTCCACGAGCTGGCGTTGATGCTCGGCAGTCCGACGAACATCGCCCACGAGAACGCTGTCCAGCTGCTGCAGCAGTCGGAGGCCTGGAAGGCGGGGCAGGCCACACCCGATCGACAGGTCGAGACCGCGCCGGGCGGCGGATGACGGGCAGGCGACGCCAACTCGAGTCTCACACCGCCACACCGGCTGAGGCTCCTCGGGCGGTGTCTGTACTACAAGTGCCCGGGCCTGCCGTGGACGGGGCTATTCCGTGGATGTGGCGGAGTCGATGTGCTGCCAGAAGAACAGGTTCGGAATCGAATCGACGTGGAGTGCCTTGCGGAGCCTCTCGGCGGCTGTGTCGCGGGTCAAGTCCCATGACTGCTCTGGCAGCTGGGGCGTCACCTACGCGGCACGACGGACCTGCCCGTCGGTGGGGGTGGGCGGCGTCTGACCAAGCTCTCGCCGGAGGTGCCGAAGCGGTTCGCGCTCGAACTCAGGTCTCCGCACGCTCTGCCACCGTTGACTCGCCTGCCATAGCGTGGCGTATACCGGTTTCAGACAACTCCTTTCGGTGAGGAATCCGGGAATGATCTTCGTTCGCCGTCGCTGCTCGACGAACGCTCCCTCCAACAGATTCGTCGTTCGGATCCGCGGGTGGTGAACCAGCGCCCAGCGGTAGGTTGCCCAGCAAGCCTGGAGGTCGTCCTGGAAGGAGCGCATGGCGGACGGGAACCGATCCTCGTAGCGACGCAGCACGTCACCGGCGACGTGCTCGGCCACCTCGCGTGCCGCGGCGTAGGTCGCCCCGCGAACCGCCGCCTTCACCTCCGGTTGGTCGGCTTCCGGAACCTCCGCCACACGCTTGCGCGTCTTGTGTGCCAGGCATCGCTGCCGTGCGGTAGCTACTGCGGTGGCGCGAGAACGGCTCGCCCTCGCGACGCCTCTCGGAGTGACCTCGCCCCAGCGCGTCCGTAACCTCCTCTTCCAGAGCTTCCTGTGCCATCCGCTGGATGCCGAGGCGCACCAGCTTGCCTAGCAGGTCCTCGGCCTCCGAGAAGTCGCCGGCAAGAAGCGCCTCGATCTGTTGGTGAGCCCTCTGGCTCGGCGCGATTCTGTCCACGGCGTGAGCCTCCCCTCTGTGCTGCTGGGTTGACCGCACTAGGGTCGCTCACGCCCCCTGCTTTTGCAGCAGTCTCCTAACGTGAACAACCGGAGGGAGCCCACGTTCCCGGAATCCCGAGGCTGAGCCCAACTTCCACACTCGGGAGATGCAGGTGGCCATTTGACGGCCTCTTCTGGTCACTCCGCCGGGTTTTGGGTCCCTACGAGTCGCGTCCACGTCCGGACCGGCGTCATCACCTGACTCGGGATCCCGAGCGTGCGGTAGATCTGCTGGTGGACCGGCTCG
>DAOUCP010000026.1:0-26939 GCA_034432155.1 Anaerolineae bacterium | reverse complement strand
GCGATCCAGAGCGCGGCGGCCTCATGGTGCATCACGGTGGCAGCTGGCAGCGGCTGGACATGGCGGCAGCAGGCATTCCGGCGAACGACATCAGCGCTGTGGCGATCTCGCCCGAGGGCCACGTCTGGATTGCCACCGAGGGCTGGGGCGTGGCTCGGTTTGTCCCGGGGGAGTCGCTGCCAACGCCGACGGCGACGAGCGATGTGCCTTCGCCCACCGTGACCCTGACGCCGACCGACGAGCCGACGCTGACGCCGCGGCCAACGGCTACGAAAACGCCCTCTCCTCGGCCCTCAGTCAGCCGCACCCCGGGCCCGCGGCAGCGACTGCTGCTCCCCTTTGCCTCGCGGGCTGGAGCGCCGTCGCCGGCGGCGACAGCCCCCCGGGCAAGTTCTGAGCTCCTCCGCAAGGCGAGCCTGCGGTTCGCCAACCAAGTCGGGTTCTAAGCGGCCCCTGGCTTCGCTCCGAGTCCCTTCGGCGGCCAGCCCGCCATATCCGGCCGCGCGGCTCGCGGCTGGCTCGGTGTTGTGCTATCATTTCGGCAATATCCCATGCCGTAAGGGCTTAGAGGTGGCTAGACAAACATGGATGAGGGCATTGTAGAACCAGTCGATATCGACCGCGAGATGCAGTCGGCGTATCTCGACTATTCCATGAGTGTGATTACGTCGCGTGCGTTGCCCGATGTGCGTGACGGGCTGAAGCCCGTGCAGCGCCGGATCCTGTACACGATGTATGACAACGGCCTGCGGCCGGATCGTCCGTACAAGAAGAGCGCAGCCACCGTTGGCGACTGTATGGGCAAGTACCACCCGCACGGTGACTTGCCGATCTACGATGCGATGGTTCGGTTGGCGCAACCGTTCTCCATGCGCTATCCGCTGGTGGACGGGCAGGGGAACTTCGGCTCGGTGGACGGCGACCCCGCTGCGGCACACCGCTACACCGAGGCGCGGCCTGCGGCGCTGGCCATGGAGATGTTGGCCGACATCGACATGGATACCGTGGACATGCGGCCGAACTTCGACGATTCGCGCACCGAGCCCGTCGTATTGCCCGCCCGGCTGCCGAACCTCCTGGTCAACGGTGCCAGCGGCATCGCTGTGGGCATGGCGACCAACATTCCTCCACACAATCTGCGTGAGATCTGTGACGCTCTCATGTACCTCATCGATCATTACGATACACTCGAGGACATCACTCCCGATGAGCTTATGCGCTTTGTCCTCGGGCCTGACTTTCCAACGGGAGGCACGATCATCGGCCTGGAGGGCATCCGGAACGCCTATGCCACCGGCCGAGGCCACTTGCTGGTGCGCGCCAAGACGCACTTCGAGGAGCTGCGCTCTGGTCGACAGGCGATCGTGGTTACGGAGATACCCTACCAGCTGAACAAGTCCACGCTGGTGGAGCGCATCGCCGAGCTGGCGCGGACGCGCCGGGTCGACAACATCCACGATCTGCGCGACGAGTCCGATCGCAACGGGATGCGCATCGTCATTGAGCTGAAGCGCAGTGCCGACGCGCGGGCGACCCTGAACCAACTGCTGAAGTTCAGTCAGCTGCAAACGACGTTTGGCGTGAACATGCTTGCGCTGGTGGACGGGGAGCCGCGGGTGCTGCCGCTCAAGCGTCTCTTGGCGGCGCACGTCGATCACCGCCGGGAAGTCGTGCGCCGGCGGTCGGCCTACGAGCTGGAGAAGGCTCGGCAGCGTCTGCATATTCTGGAAGGACTGCTGATTGCGCTGGCCAATCTGGATGCCGTGATCGAGACCATTCGTCGATCGCCGGATGCCGCAGCCGCGCGCGACCGGCTGGTGAGCCGTTTCTCCCTGTCGGAAGCGCAGGCGCAGGCCATCCTAGACTTGCAGTTGCGGCGGCTGGCGGCACTGGAGCGGCAGAAGATCGAGGATGAACATCGAGAGGTCACGGCCCGAATTGCCTACCTGGAGGCCCTTCTTGGCGACGAGCGGAAGATCCTCCAGGTGATCCGTGACGATCTCGCGGAACTCAGAGCGAAGTACGGCGACGACCGACGAACGAACATCGTGGCTGGCGAGGCCTCCGATCTGCGCGAGGAGGACCTGATTGCGGCGGAGGATGTGCTCATCACCGTCACCGACCGGGGCTACATCAAGCGCATTGCCCAGGACACGTATCGGACGCAGCGTCGCGGCGGTCGCGGCATTCGGGGTGCCACGCCCAAGGGGGATGACGTGGTGCGCCATAATCTCCTGGCCAATACGCGCGATATGTTGCTCTTCTTCACCGATCGCGGTCGCGTTTTCCAAATGCCAGCTCATTTCGTGCCCGCTTCGGGCCGCGAGGCGGCGGGCACGCCTCTGGTGAACCTCATCCAGATCGGCACCGACGAACGGGTGACGGTCATCCTCGCCGTGACGCGTTGGCAGTATGAACACGGTCAGTACCTGACGATGGCCACGGAGCGCGGTAGGGTGAAGCGCACGGCTCTCGAGGAGTACGAGGGCGTGCGGCCCAGTGGGCTGATTGGCATCGTCTTGGAGGAGGGCGACCGATTGGGCTGGGCGGAGGTGACCAGCGGCTCGGACGAGCTCATCTTCGTAACGCGCCGCGGCATGGCTCTGCGCTTCCGGGAGTCGGAGGTTCGGCCCATGGGGCGGGCAGCCGGCGGGGTTGGCGGCATCCGGCTGCGAGCCGGGGATCGTGTCGCCGCCATGGGAGTGGTGAAGCCAAATGCCGATCTCCTCGTGGTCACGGAACGCGGGTTCGGCAAGCGGACGCGCCTGAGCGAGTATCGGACGCAGGGGCGGAACACGCAAGGGGTTCAGACGGTCGATGTTCGTCGCCTGACCGAGATCGGCGAGGTGGCCGATGCCCGGGTGGTGGAGGCCGGCGGCGAGCTCACCCTGATCACCAGCCGTGGCAAGGTTGTGCGGCTGGCGACGGATGACATCTCGCGCATGGGCCGGGCAACGCGCGGCGTCCGGGTCATGACCCTCGACGCCGGCCACTCTGTGGCGTCCGTCGCCTACCTGGCCAGTAGCCGATCGCCCCAAGTTGGAGTGGGCGGGGAGGCACAGGCCTTGGCCGCGGACCCCCAGGCCCTCGGCGAGAGCGCGTCACGTATGCCGCGCCAGGCGGAGGCAGACGACGAGGCCCAGCCGTCCAACGACGCATCGCCGGAGTCGGGGCAAGACGACGGCAGCGCGCCTTCGCAATTGCCACTCTTCGATTGATCGATCGCTCCCGCGGCCCGATGGTGACGAAGCGGATCGCCGTCCTTGACCTCGGCTCGAACGCTGCTCGTCTGGCCGTCTTCGAGATGACGGCGGGGGGTGGTCTGTCGCAGCTGCACTGGGAACGGCGGCCGGCCCGCCTCGCGGAAGGGCAAAGCGGGTCCGGCGGTCGGTTGGCCGCGCAAGCGATGGCGCGCGCCATCGACGCCCTGCGCGAGCTAGCGGCGGTGAGCCGGGGCCTTGGCCTGGAGCCGATCGCCGTGACGACGAGCGCGGTGCGCGATGCCGAGAATGGCGAGGACTTCGTGTGGCAGGTGCGTTCCTCTCTGGGGCTACAGCTGCGCGTGCTATCGACACGAGAGGAGGCCTATTACAGCTACCTGGCGGTGACGAAGAGCCTCGGGTTGACCGAGGGTCTCATCGTCGAGGTCGGTGGCGGCAGCGCGCAGTTCATGGCCGTGGCCGGTGGCCGGCTGGAGCGCTGGGCCAGCCTGCCGCTGGGCGCGGTGCGCATGCTACAGCAATGGCCGCTCGGCGATCCGCCGCGCGCCGAAGAGCGTCAGGCGCTGCGCACCGCACTAGCCGTCCGTCTGGCGCCGATTGCCGAGTGGGCGCTGGCAACGGCGGGCGGACAGCCTGTCGGCCAGCTCGTTGGCATCAGCGGCGCGCTCCGCGATCTGGTGTGCCTCAGCGCGACGGAGGGAGCGCCGCCGGGCCGCCTTTCGTCTTTGCCCGCCGCCCAGTACCGCGATCTTCTCGAGCAGGTCGCGGCTTGGACGATCGCCGAGCGCATCGCGCAGGCAGGCATGGAACCGCATCGGGCGGATCTGGTCGTTCCGGCCTTGGAGCTCTTTCGCCTGGTCTTGGATCGCACCGGCTATCCGGCGATCACCGTCAGCCGGGTTGGCATCCGGGAGGGACTGGCCTACGAATTCTTTGGTGCGAGCCGGTAGCCGGCTCCGTTCCGGGTTCCCGGTGTCAAGGAGCTGACTGCCAGCAGGACGCGTGCATCGGCCGGCAGCTTCGCAACATCGATCGCGGCCGTGCCGTCGCTGCCAACGGGGATGCGGTGCAAGGCGCGCTCGGCGTTCGCTGTGGCGATGAGCTGCAGGCTCCAGCGCTGCGGCAGTCGGGAGCGGAGACGCTGCCACCCCTCGGCTCGACAGCGAGGGCGGAGGTCATGGTACTCGCTGGCGGGTGGCCCGCCGGGCGTTGTGTCCGGCCGGGTACGGGCGACGAGATCCGTGATGGCCATGCCGGTCAGGCTGACCGCATCGTCGGTCACCACCTCGAAGCGCAGCTGGACGGGGCGCCCGCAGTGCGGCGTCAAGTCGAGCCGCACGTCTCGCCAACCTTCGCTCGCACCGGTCAGCCCGGCGCCAAAGTTGGCGCCATTGGGGTTGGCATCCGTGGTGCCAGGAATGGACAGCGGTAGCCAGGTCTGCCCGTTGTCGGTCGAGAGCCGGAGGTAGGCGTAGTCCCAGTCGCGCTCCAGCTCGTACCACAGGGCGAGATGTACCTCCGCATCATGAACCGCCGTCAGATCGATGGCGCAGGTCAGGCGACTGTCGCCGTTGTCGCCCCGCCCTGACCACCAGACGACGCGATCGACAGGCTCCGGTTCCAAGAGACCCACGCTCGTGTCTCCCTGGAACACCAGGTGCAGGCCACCGTTGTGAACGGCGGCGGACACGTCATAGTAGTCGGTGCCGTAAGGCTCCACGCGGTCGGCGATGCCAGAGCCCGCCCATGGCCTCGTCAGGATCTCGCCGGCGGTACCATGGTAGCCAAAGCGCGCGCCCTGCCACGTGGCGTCGTCAATGGCATTGGCGACCACCCAGTCGAGGAACACGTCGTCGAAACTTGCCGGCTGGTGAACGGCCGCCAGCGCCGCTTCCACGCCGCGCGCGCCATTGGCAGGCTCCTGGACCAGCCGACGGAGGAAGCCGTCCCCGTAACGGTTGTGGAGGTAGCGAACGAACAGATAGGCCGCGGCGTAGTGGTCGGCGTTGTTCTCGTCCGTCGGCCGCCATTCCTGTAAGGCCGTGTCTGTGGCCCCGACGAAGGCCGATCCGTCTTGTTGCGGGTAGCCAGCCACGGTAGCCGCCAGATCGGACAGACCCTCGTTCAGCCACGTGCTCTCGTCAAGATCCTGCCACCAGTGGATCATGTGCTGGAGCTCGTGGGCCAGGAGGGCCAGATAGCGGTCCGATCCTGGATCGACGGCCCCCAGGTTGATGTAGAACATCTCGCGCTCGTTAGAGTGCGGGTCCGCCGTGACGGGCATCTCATCGCTGGAGGAGAAGAACCCAGCAATGCCCGGAATGTTGTGATGATGCAAGATGTGCAGTCGGACGTCGCCGTCGATCCCCGGCGACCACTCGTGGCCGAAAAGGCCGCGCACCGTCGGCAGCACATGATCGCTGAAGCGGCGCGCAGCGGCCTCGAGGGCCTGCCCATCATAGGGCTGGCCGCTCTCCACCCAGAAGTAGGCCTGGGGGGTGACAACGGCCAAGGTGGCGGCGAGGAGGGAGTACTCCTGGCGATGGAGATCGTGGAGCCAGAAGGTCTCCTGGTCGCCACGCTGGTACGCCGTGCGAGGCGCCCGGGAAGCCGTGGTCACGCCACCACCGAGCCGAGCCATGAGCGCCAGCGGATCGCGGCTGGGCGGCTCGGTCCGTAGGAGCGCGACGAGCGGGCTGGGCGTGGGAATGGCTGGATCGAGCGGCGGGACCACGGTGGCTGCCCCGTCAGGGCGACGGCCGATGGTCGGCCACCGGAGAGTCTCTGGTCGCCTGCCGGTCGTCGGCCACCGGAGAGTCTCTGGTCGCCTGCCAACGGCAGGCCGAGAGACCGTTTCGACCGGGTCTTCGGTGGCTGCAGCGTGGCTCACCGCTGGACGAGCTTCACCACCGCTCTTCTGGGGGGTGGGTCGCTGGCGCAGCAGCGCCGCCGCCGTGGCTGCCAGGACTACCGTCCCGGCCAGGACCGAGGCACGCCGCCGCCAACCTGCCATCGGTCCCTTGCCGCAGCTAGGCGTCGCCGGCACCCGGCACCGGCTGCGGGGTGGGCGGCCACTGACCGGACCGCAAGGCGTCCTCGAGTTGCTGCCGCAGCTCGGGCGGCAACAGCTCCAGCAGCTCTCCCAGATCGGGATCGGCCGGATCGAACGGCAGTACCCGCAGGTCGGGCAGCCCGCGCAGACTCGCGCCCGACTCGCGGCTGCCGATCACCACCGGCACATCGCGCGACTCCTGGCCACGAACGACTCGAAGCTCAAGCTGGCCGCCGATGCCAGCTGCCACGATGGCTTCCTTGAGTTCGTCGGCACTGGCGATCGGCTGCCCGTCCACGGCGACAATGCGATCGCCCGGCTCCAAGCCCGCCTGTTGGGCGGGAGAGCCGGGCTCGACGAACAACACCAAGGCGCCGCCGGTTGGGCTGGTGGCCGACGGTGGCGTGGCGTCCGCCTCTTCGCTCGATGGGATGGTCTGAACGAGGACGCCGAGGTACGGCTCCCGGGCCTTGGTGGCCTGTGGCGCCGCCTGCTGGCCCGAAGAACCTTGCGGCTCCGCAGTCGCCGGCTGCTGGCCGCCACCTTCGGAGCCATCATCGTCGCGACTCGGTGGTTGGGTGGCAGCCCGCGGCAGAAGGCCAGGCGCCGATGGCCCTCGGCCGTCGCGACCGATGGCCCGGCGCAGGGTGTCCAGCGCGTTCTCGCCCTGCGCGGCGGATCGCCCGGCGAGGTAGCCACCGGCACCCCCCACGATGAGCCCGCCGAGGAGCCCACAGCCCATCGCCAGGAGAACCAGGAAGAGGGCCATCCCCGTGCCAACGCCCGGCTGCGTCGAGGCGCCGCTCGGAACGGCCTGGCTGGCGGAATACGATTGCTCCGTGGTGTCCATGTCTCTTCTTGCTCCATCCAATGTTCGCTCTGTCCGCGAAGGACCAGCGATTCATGCTCGTGGCAGCCTGCCCTTCATGGCCGACCCCGGCAGGTCTCCGGCAGCCGTCGGCTAGCTACCCAAGCGCACGGCGATGTCGCGCTCCTGTCCGTCACGCTGCACCGTCAGCCGAACGGTGTCGCCGGCGCGGTAGCGCCACAAGAGATCGACCAGCGAGTGGTCGAGGTCGAGGGCCACGCCATCGATGGCCACCACCAGGTCACCGGGTCGCAGCCCGGCCGAATCGGCCGTGGAGCCGCGCTGGATCTGGGTGATGAGGGCCCCTGTGGCGCGGGTCAGCCCCCGTTCGCGGGCCGTCATGGGGTCCAGCGGCTCGAACTCGACACCCAGGCTGGGCCTGGGGATGCCGTCGATCCACTCGTTGGCCAGGGTGCGGACGATGTTGCTGGGAATCGCGAAGCCCAAGCCCTCCACAGTGGTGCGGCCGTCACTGCGCACAATGAGGGTGTTGAGGCCAACCACTTGCCCCTGGCTGTTGATGAGCGGGCCGCCGGAGTTGCCACTGTTGATGGCCGCGTCGGTCTGGATGAGTGGCGCCTTGACGACATCCATCTCCTGGTACTCGAGGGTGCTCCAGTCGAAGCGCTGTTCCTTCACCCGACGCCCCAGACCGGCCACGATGCCAGCGGTGACGGTGTTCTGGTATTCGGTGCCCAAGGGACTGCCGATGGCCAGCACCGGCATCCCGGGCTCGAGCTGGGAGGAATCACCCAGCACAGCTACGGCCGGCAGATCGCCCTCGACGTGCAGAATGGCGACATCGTAGCCCAGATGGCCCTTGACCAGCGCGGCCGAGGTGATGCGGCCATCATGAAACACGACCTCGACCGCCTGGGCGCCCTGGACGACGTGGGCGTTGGTGGCCACGTAGCCGCGAGGGTCAAAGATCACGCCGGATCCCGAACCGACCGCGACCAGCCGAGGCTCGGCGAAGAAGCCGGCCCGGCGAGCCTGGATGTTCAGCACCGTGACGACCGCGGGACGTGTCGCGCGCACGGCCTCCAAGAAGGCGCGATCCGTCGCCGGCCGGTCCATGCTCGCCACGGCAGGTTGGGCGGTCGCAGTTACGGCGGCATCGGCAGGTGCCTCCCACACCGTGCCCTGCCGCAGCAGGAGGATCGCTGCGCCCGCACCACCGATGCCACCGGCCAGGGTTGCCAGGAGCATGATGGCCAGAAGGCCGAGGAGGAAAAGGAGTCGATTACGCATGGTGCCTCGCGGTAGATTCTGCTGCCAGCGGCAGTCGCACGGTAAAGGTGGTGCCTTCCCCCGGGTGGCTGGTCACCTGGATGTCGCCGCCGTGCGCAACGGCGATCCGTTGCGCAATGGCCAGACCCAACCCCGTGCCTCCGCCGGCGCGGCTGCGGGATCGATCGGCGCGATAGAAGCGGTCGAAAAGGTGCTCTTGATCGCTGGCTGCAATACCCGGTCCATCGTCGGCCACGACCAGGCGCGCCGACTGGCCGTCGTTGATCAGCGACAGCGTCACGTGCGTGCCCGCGGGCGTGTGAGTCAGCGCGTTCGCGCCAAGGTTCAGAAGCAGCTGCTTGAGATGATCGCGATCGCCGAGCACCGTCGCCGCGTCCTCGTGGCCGAGCGCCACACTGCGACCATCGGCGGCCAGGGCTCGCAGCTGGCGAAAGACCTCCAAGAGCAGGGTATCGACCTCCACCGGCTTCTTGGCCAGTTCCAGCTGCTCGGCATCGGAACGGGCCAGGAACAGGAGATCACTGATCATGCGGGACATGCGTTCGGCCTCGTCGGACATGGCGGCCAGGCCCTCGGGGTCGATCGTCCGGGTGCGCTGCATGATCCCCAGTTCGCCGCGAATCGTGGTCAGCGGTGTCCGCAACTCATGCGAGACGTCCGCCAGGAACTGACGCTGCTGCTCGAACATCTTCTGGATGCGCTCCAGCATCTCGTTGACAGTCGCCGCCAGGCGCCCAACCTCGTCCGCCGGACCGTCGACGCGGATGCGCCGCTCCAGGTCCGAGGTGCGGTTGATCTGCTGCGCCGTCTGCGTGATGGCGCTGATTGGCGCCAGGGCAGTGTGAGCCATGGCAGCCCCGCTCACCGCCGCCACCGCCGAGGCCAGCAGGGTGCCGCCGGCCAGAAGGCGGGCCAAGAGGGCCATGGTGTTGTGGTACGAGGTCAGCGAGGTGAGAATCTGGATGACGGCCCAGAGCTGGCCATTCTGGAGAAAGACCGGCCGGCTATAGGCGTAGAAGGTGCCCCTGGTGGTGGTCAGGATGTTGCGATAGACGCGGCCGTGATGGGCTTCCATGATGAACACCCGGTCATCCGGGACGCGCTGCGGGTCGAGCAAGATGTCGCTGCTGCCCTCCACCAGAATGCCACGCGCGTCATAGACCCGCACGCCAACGCCTGGATCGCTGAACGGGTCCACCGACTCCTGCAGCAGGCCCAGCTCGCGTAGGAGGAAGCTGGCCTGGGGACTGGTCTCGATGTAGCGGCGGACTAGCATGTCGGCCACCTGGCGCGATCGCTCGTCGCTGTCCCGATCGATGTCGGCCATCAGCAGCATGCCCATGTACCAGTACACGAGGAGGCTGAAGACCGCCAGGGTGATGGCCAGTACGCTGGTGTACCAGATGGTCAGCCGCCAACGAATGGACAAGGGGCGCGGCCAACCTAGTCGCGGCCGAGCGGAAGGCCAGGCCGTGGCGGCCGGGGAAGCCTCGCGGCTCATGTCGGCTCCCGCAGCACATAGCCAACGCCGCGGGCCGTGTGAAGCAGCCGTGGCTCGCCGGCGGCCTCGGTCTTCGTGCGCAAGTAGCGGACGTAGACCTCGATGATGTTGCTCTCACCGCCGAAGTCGTAGCCCCAGACCTGGTCGAAGATCTGATCGCGGGTGAGCACCTGCCGCGGATGCCGCATGAACAGGTGCAACAGATCGTACTCTTTGGCCGTCAGGTCGATCACCCGACTGCCGCGGCGGGCTTGCCGTGTGCCGGTATCCAGCTGCAGATCTTCGAACCGCAGCGTGGCCGGGGCCTCGGTCACTTGGTGACGCCGCAAGAGGGCCCGAACCCGCGCCACGAGTTCGGCGAAGGCGAAGGGCTTGACCATGTAGTCGTCGGCCCCGGCATCGAGGCCGGCGACCCTGTCCGGCACCGACTCCTTGGCGGTCAAGATGAGAATCGGCACGTCGCTGGCGGCGCGAAGCCGCCGACACACCTCCATGCCGTCCACTTCCGGCAGCATGAGATCGAGGATCACCAGATCCGGCATCTCTTCGCGCGCCATGGCGAGTGCCTTGACGCCCGTCTCGGCGATCTCGGCGCGGTAACCCTCGAAGATCAGGCCCCGCCGCAGCATGCTGGCGATATGGGGATCGTCTTCGACGATGAGAATGTGCTCAGCCATCGATTGCCACGTTCCTGCCCTGGCCCAAGTGACGGTGGTGCCGCATCGCCAGTTTGCCGCCCGATGGGCGCACGAGGTTGCCCCTTGCCTCGGCTCGGTCTGGGCACTGGCTTTGCGCTCCCTAACGCATTATAGGCGCGGCGCGATCCGCTCCCCAATGGTCCTGGGACGACAGCGTAGGCATGCCCTAGCAAGGCTAGTGCTGCGTTATGAGTAGCTCCTGAGCCCACGCTTAGCCCACTCGTGACGCCCCGCCTTCCTCGCGCCCCTACCCCGCTGGCCTCTTGGCATGGCCGCCAGAGGCCGAGCCCAGTACCCGCTCATAGGCCGCTTCCACCGCCGCAGCGCAGCCGTCCCAGCGAAACCGCGATGCCTGGAGGGGACCCCGGCGAGCCAGGGTGACCCTGAGTTCGTCATCCGTTAGCAGGCGGGCGAGCGCTTGGGCCCAGGCATCGATGTCCCCGGGGGGAACCCGCAGCGCTGCATCGCCGACGACCTCCGGCAAGCTACTGGCGTTGGCGACCAGGACGGGCACACCACAGGCCAGCGCCTCGAGCGCTGGCAAGCCGAAGCCTTCGTACACGCTTGGGTAGGCGAAGGCCAAGGCACAACTGTACAGGGCCGGCAAGTCCTCGTCGGGCACGAAGCCCAGTAGCCGCACGCGAGGGTGTTGCCGTACCGCTGCCTGGATGTCATCCATGAGCCAACCGGGCGCGCCGGCGATGACTAGCTCGCAGTCGGCCGCGAGCGGCCCCAGCCGACCGAATGCCTGGATCAGGGTTGGCCAGTCCTTGCGTGGCTCCAGCGTGCCGACGCCGAGCACGAACCGGGGCGGCAGGGCCCAGCGATCGGCAACAGAGCGCAGGGCAAGGGGGTCGCGGATCGGCCGGAAGGAGGCACCGACACCCGGGTAGGCGACACTAATCCGGTTCTCGTCGATCCCCAGAAGATCCACCATTTCCCGCCGCGTGAAAACCGAGTCGGCCACCAGATGGTCGGCCCGTCGAGCCATGGTAGGCACGGTGCGGCGCAGGTACTGGACCAGTGCTGGCACAGTGCGCTCTGGGAGGCGCAGGAAACTGAGGTCGTGAATGGTGACCAGTCTACGGGTGGCTAGCAGGGGCGGCGCCAGAAAGTCGGTGGCGTGGAAGAGGCTGGCGCGACCAAACCACAGTTCGCCGGGCACGGGCAACCGCAGACGGTGCCACAAGATGGCGTGAGCCCACTGGCTGAGGCAACTGGTGCGCACCGCGATCGCCGTGTCGGGTGGCAGGTCCAGAGCGCTCAGCGCCTGGCGGAGGGTGGCCCGATGGGCAGCGAACAAGACGTAGCGGTGCGCTCGACGCGCCACCAGCGCTCGGGCCAGTTCACGGGTGTAGCGGCCGATGCCCGCCCGCTGGCAGAGCGCTGCCGTCATGTCGATGACGACCCGCGATGGCCATCGCCTGGCCTGCCCGCTCGTGCTGGCCTCCGACGTCAGCTCTTCCGCCGTGGACCGAGCTCGAGCGCCAGGTAGGCCAGCGTGCCGAGCAGGACCAGGCTCACGTAACTGATCGAGCGATAGAGAGCTGTCAGTGCCCATGCAGCGGCCTCCGAGAGACCACGCAGCTGCAAGGCAGCCGCCAAGAGCACCTCGAAGCCCAGGCCGCCGGGTGTCACCGGGATGACGGTGATGAAGGCCTGCAGGAGGCTGAAGAACACCACCACTGGAATGGGCAGCGCTTGATGGAGTGCGCGACTGACCAGCCAGAAGGCGGCGCCCTCGGCGAACCAGCCCAGCACGGAGACACCGACCAAGACCGGCAAGCGATCGAAGGAGAGGACGAGGCCGGCGCCGAAGCGGTGGTAGATGCCGGCCAGGCGCTCTGGCAGCCGGCCCATGAGGTGGTGGCGATAGCGGGCGAAGGCAAGCATGGCAGCCAGGACCAACACCACGACGACTAAGCCGGCTTCCATGAGCTCGAGCAGGGCGCAGCTTACGCGGTCGGGACGAACGCCGGTGCCGTGGCAGGAACCAAGGCCGCCGGCCAGCGCCTCGCGGAGGCGATCTCCATACGTGACGGTGCCTGTGACCACCATGAGGGCCACGAGGACGGCCAGATCGAGCACCCGCTCGGCCACAATGGTGCCCATGGCCAAAGACCACGAGACTCCCGCCCGACGCTTGACGAGGTAACCGCGGTACACGTCGCCCAGCTTAGCCGGGACCAGGCTGTTCACGAACCAGGAAAGGAAGATGATGCCTGCCAGGGGCGCCACAGTTGGCAGCTGGTCCCGGCTGACACCAGCGTTGTGCAGCAGCAGTCGCCAGCGTGCCGCCCGGATGGGGAAGGCGGTGTAGTAGACAACCATGGCGAGCAGAAACAGCGGCAGTTGGGTGCGGCGCACCATGGCGCCTACGGCGGTCAACTGGGTTGGCCCGAGGCGGGTCGCCACAAAGGCCAATAGGCCGAGAGCCATGCCGAACGAGAGCAGGGTGCGGGGGCTCCGCAGCCGACTGCCCAGGGCCGGCGGCGCTTCCGGAAGCAATTCGGCTTCGGCGCGGAGTTCGTTCACGCTTCGGCCGTGGCCAGCACAAGGCCGGCAAGGACGCCCAGGGTGATGGTCATCTCGTGCACGAACACGTTGTCGACGAGACTGTGCACCGCCACGGCACTGAACACGCCGGCGACGCCCAGGCCGAGCGCTGCCGGCAGGGGGAAGCGGCGTTGCCAGGCAGCTCGAGCAGCGACCCACCAAGCCGATCCCAGGAACGCCAGGAAGCTAGCAAGGCCGACGAGGCCCGACTCGGCCAGGGCATGGAGGTAGTAGTTGTGCGCATGGCCCAAGGGATCCGGCCAGCGTCCGAGGCGGAAGCGGGCGTAGGCGAGTTCAAAATGCCCTGGGCCCTGGCCCAACCACGGCTGCTGGGACCACATGGCCAGGGCGGCCTGCCAATGGGCGAGGCGCTCCAGCGTGGCGAAGTTGGCATCGTGGACCTCGGCGTCGGCGACGGCGTCGAGTCCCGGAGATGTGGAGATGCTGGCCACGCGTTCGACGACAGCGGCTGGCAACCGGGTCACCGGGCCGCTCGACAGCGCCAGCAGCACCAACAGCAGGGCCAGCCAAAGCGCACCCAGCTGCGGCCCCGAGTAGGGTCGGCGAAAGGCCCGGGCGGCCACGAGGGCTGCCATGACGGCCGCTGCCACGGCCGCGCCCAGCCAGCCGCCGCGCGACCAGGACCGCACCACACCGACGAGACAGATCGCGGCCGCGCCCAAGCCCGTGGCCGCCCACAGGGCGAGGACTGCCAGACCGGATGGCCGCCGTCCCATCGGCCGCCGACCGTCCCCCGATCGGCCGACCGGCTCCGGCACCTGGTCCCTCCCCAGCATCGGCAGCACCAGCAGCCCCACGCCGAGCGGCCAGATCATGTTCATGTAGGCGGCAAACGGGTTCGGCTGGCCGAAGGTGCCGTACGCGCGGGCGTAAGGCGTGCCGGCGGCCAGGAACGGCACCGCTGCCGCGGACGTGGGTGGGCTGGCGACCGCTACCGCCGCCGTCGCAGCGCTGCACACGAGCAGCGTGACCAACACGAGGTGCCGGACGGACCGTCGCCGACCGAGGTCGGCGGTGATCAGGCAGGCCAGGCCCCACTCGAGCCACCGGGCCACCTCGAACAGCGCTGCCGGCAGATGGGGTGCGTGCCAGGCGGCAGCGAGGAGCGCACCAACGTAAGCCGCAAGAGCCCAAAGCACAGGTTGCCGGCTCGCCCGACGCATGGCCGACAGCCAGCCGTGCCCGGCGCCATGCGCCAGCCAGGCCACCGCCGTCAGGCCCAGGACGAGCGGCGTCCAGGTAAGGCTTCCGGCACCGAGGGGCAGAGCCCAGAGTCCAGAGAACGGGACACTGCCGACGGTGAGGGCCAGTCCTAGGGCTGGCACCAGCAGAATGACGCCCCCAACGGCCGCCACCAAGAGCACCATGAGCGCGTTCGGCGGGGCGAAGGCGAGTAGCCCAGCAGTGGCCAGGAGGGCGCAACCAGACAGCGCGCCGCCGAGCCGATCGCCCGTCATGAGGGCCGGCAGGCGTCTCAACTCCGCATCTCTTCGCGGAACCAGGCGATCGTCCGAATCAGACCCTCGTCCAGGGACACCTGCGGCCTCCAGCCGAGCAAGGCCTCGGCGCGCGATATGTCGGGGCAGCGGCGAGCTGGGTCCCCGGTTCGCGACTCCGGCAACGCGACATGCTCGATGCCCTGGCGATTCTCGGTCAACAGGTTGATCCTCTGGGCGAAGTCCAATACCGTCATCTCGTCCGGGTTGCCGATGTTGATCGGCTCCGTCGTCTCGCAGTCGAGCAGCCGCACGATGCCTTCGACGAGGTCGCTGATGTAGGTGAAGGAACGGGTTTGGCTGCCGTCGCCGAAGACGGTCAGCGGCTGACCGCGCAGCGCCTGCCGGACGAAATTCGGGACCACCCGCCCGTCGTCGAGACGCATGCGCGGGCCGTAGGTATTGAAAATGCGTACGATGCGCGTACGGACGCCGTGCACCCGGTGGTAGGCGATGGTGACCGCTTCGGCGAAACGTTTGGCCTCATCATAGGCACCGCGTGGGCCGATGGGATTCACATTGCCGTTATACGTTTCAGGCTGAGGATGGGCGGTGGGATCGCCGTAGACCTCGGACGTCGAGGCCAACAGAAAGCGAGCTTCCTTCCGATAGGCCATGCCCAGCGTATGGAAGGTGCCCAGGGAGTTGGCCTTCAGGATGTGGATCGGCAGGCGCAAGAAGTCGACGGGGCTGGCTGGTGACGCAAAGTGCAAGACGGCGTCGAGCGGCTCGTCGATGAACAGGGGCTCCGCGATGTCATGCTCGATGAGGCGGAAGCGTGGCTCCTCGACTAGGTGGGCAAGGTTGCGGCGGCTTCCGGTACTGAAATTGTCGACGGCGATCACCTCGTGGCCTTCCGCCAGGAAGCGATCGACGAGATGCGAACCCACGAAGCCGGCACCGCCAGTGATCATCACACGCATTCTGCACCTCAAGACGGGTCTCCGAAGGCGCTATTATAGGCAACAAGCCTCATTCGTGTCTCGTGTGGGCGTTGGTGCCAGTCGGCCGCGACCGGCCTTGGCGGTGTGGTAGAATGCCGACTTCGACGCCGTTTCCTCAGGCGCCCACTCTGGGAGGACGCATGGCGCAGAACGGTTTACCTGCCCGCCGCGCAATCACGGCCCTCTTGGTGGCTCTGTCACTTCTTGCCGTCGGTGGGCTTACCCTGGGCCGGCCAGCTTGGGCAGCCGGCGGCGAGCCCACGCCAACGGAGGTAGCGGCCAGGCGGCTGGATCGCCGGCTGCGAGCCCTGGTCCGCTCAGCGCCGAGTTTGGTGGGCGAGCGCGAAGTCTACGTGCTCATCAAGAGCCAGTCGGAGCTCGCCTTGGACCATCTGGCGAGCGATGCGGTGAGTACACGGTGGCCGCTCGGCCAGTGGGTCACACTGGCCCGGGTGCGTGTCGATCGACTCGTCAAACTAGCGACGCTGCCCGGAGTTGAGGTGGTGGAGGACGCCGTACACCCGGAGCCGGCTACCGACGAAGTGGTCCCGCCAGGCATCCAGCGGCGCACCGATCGAGCTGGGCAGCTGGCACGGCTGGCTGCCCTCAAGGCGGCGGAGGTGCCATATGCAGCGGCGCCCGTGCTGGCAGCGCGGAAACAGGCCGGCCTGGAACGGCCGACAAAGAACGGCCGCGGCGCGACGAACTCGTTGACTGCCTGGCACGATGTGGCGGTAGCCCACGGCTCGGCCAAGGCCTGGGCGCTGGGCTGGCGCGGGGAGGGAGTGCGGGTGGGCGTGGCCGATTCGGGGGTCGACTTCGCCACCCCCGAGCTCATCGGGACCTGGGCCACCATCGAAGACCAGGGATCGCCGTACTACCGCTGGCCACAAGCGCTCGATGCGCAAGGGCTGTACCTGTTGGTGCAGGACGTGCAGCTCGGTTCCGATTTCACGACGCTGGGCGCCGGCGGCCTGGTCAGCGTCACCCAGCGAGCCAATGCCACGCGCGACTTCGACGGCGTGCGCGGTGGCTACGGCAAAGCCTGCTTCCAGCGCGTCTTGTACGGCAATGTCCGCGAGGAGGCACTGACGTGCGACTACCGGGTGCCATGGCAGAGCGCCAGCGGCGTCTACCGTTTTGCCGTGCATCCTGATCCTAGCCTCGTGTCCCTGTATCGCGAGCGACCTGGCGTACTTCTGGTGGACCGGGCGCGGGCGAATGTCTATGACACCGTCTACGTGGACCTAGACAACGACCACGACTTCACCGACGAGAAACCAGTCACCCGGGACGATCCCCTGGTGGTGCGTGACATGGACGGGGACGGTTGGCCCGATCTGTCGGGTGGCCTTCTGTACTGGATCAGCGACGGCCAGAACCTGCCGCCGGGAGCCTACCTGTGGCCTGGTCTGGTGCCAAAGCCCAAGCAAGGCGATCTCGTGGCCTTCATCGGCCCCTGGTCGGGCAGCCACGGCACAAGTTGCGCCTCCAACGTGGTCGGGCAAGGCGTTGTGCCGGTGCCCGAGGGCGTTCGGCTTCGGTTCCGCGACCTGCCGGGCAATGGCCAGCCCAAGCCGCTGCATGTCGGTGCCGCGCCTGGTGCCAAGCTCGTGGCCATTCATCGTGGCGGACTGCTGGTGACAGAATCGGCATACATCTATGCTGCCTACGGGCACGAGCCGGACCGGCAGGGCGACGAGCTGCAGATTCTATCGAACAGCTATGGTTTCAACGACGTCCAGAATGAGGGTTGGGACAATACTTCGAGGCTCATTGACTATCTGGCCACGGTGAATCCGACACTCAGCTACCTGTTTTCCAGCGGCAACGGGGGACCTGGCTACGGAAGCATCCGGGCGCCCAATCCCAAGAGCGCGTTGAAGGTGGCGGCCTCCAGTCAGACAGGCTCCACAGGCTATGACTCGATCACCGAGACGCGGCAGATTGTGTGGGGCGACGTGGCATCGTTCAGTTCGAGCGGGCCGGCTGCTGACGGCACCATCGGCCCTTTGGTGGCCGCGGATGGTGCCTACGCGAGCGGCGCCACAATCTTGAACGGTCGCCTCGACGGGCGGCAGACGATTGTCACGTGGGGTGGCACCAGCCGTTCGACACCCGTGGCGGCCGGTAATCTGGCCCTCGTCTACCAGGCCTTTGCGGCCCATCACGGCCGCTGGCCGACGGCTGAGGAAGCGCGCAGCCTGCTCATGGCCGGGGCATCGCCGTTGGGCTACGATCCGCTGACGGTGGGCGCTGGCGTCATCGATGGCGGCCGCTCGGCGGCGATTGCTGGCGGTCGGGATGGCCTGATGGCGCTGCCGCCGGTGCTGCTACCGGGCGACTACCGAGGCACGGCATATGCCGCCTTTCCGCGCTTGATGGCGCGAGGCCAGCCGACGACGATGGAGCTGACGCTGGTCAATCCCAGCGGCCGAGCGATCACGGCGACGTTGCGCGCCGTGGAGCCGCGGCGCGTCGCCTCGACGTCGTTCACCTGGACCTCCCAGCCGGTGCGCCAGGAGACAGCATCCTTCGCCGGTGTGCCCGACTACCTGATTCCCGTTTCCCTCGCCTGGTTGCCAGAGGACACGCAGCTGCTGGCAGTGCGGCTGGTGTGGCCCATCGAGCGATCCGATGTTGGTCTGGACTACACGTACGGCGGCAATGACAACGCCTGGTACCTGAGAGTCTACCAGCACACCGACATCGATGGGGATGGCCAGCTTTGGACGGACCGGGATGGCGACGGTGTGGTGGACAAGCGGGTGCTGACGACCTCGCACCAGCTGGACGGCATTGCCGACGTCGACTGGGCGCAGACGGAAGTCGACCGCTGGGAGTTTGCGCGTCTGGGCCAGGACGTACGCCCTAACAACAATGCGGTCGTCTGGGTTCACAGTCCGTGGCAGCGCCAGGCCGACGGCCTGTACATCGGTCTGCAGCACGCGACGCGGCCGACAAGCGTGCCGACAACAACGCTGACCTTCCGGCTTGATGCCTTCCGTTACCAGCCGTGGGATTGGGTGACCTTCGAGCCGGAGAGGCTGACGGTGCCAGCCGAGAGCTCCTCCACCGTCCGCTTGCGCCTCACACCGCCGGGCGATGCACCGCTCGGCTACACCCAGGGCTATGTGATGGTGGCCTATGACTGGCAAGCTCCCGAACCGACGGTGTGGCCTCCGGCGTGGCCAGCTCGTCTCTACCTGCCACGGCTGGACAATCGAGCCACGGTGGGCAGTGACGCCCGAGCGTTGTCGTATCTGGACCGCTCGCCTACGGCTTCCGCGGTGCCCGAGACAACCACCCTGCGGGAGCTGGCGGTGCCCGTATTGGCGAACGTCGCTGCCGAGCTGGGGCCAGATTCGGTCACCCTGGTTCCAGAGAGTGCCACTGGCGCGGCGCACGACGCCGATCTGCCCTATCCGAACGGCCTAGTGCGGGGCGCCAATCGTTGGAACTACGGTCCCGAATCCGGTGATTTGCGGTACTACTTCGTGGACGTCACCGATCCGACAGTCTCCGGCGGCCAATTCGTGCTGCACGCCAGTTGGCTCGACGGGCTGGCGCACACGACTGCGGGCGCCACGTCGCCCAGGTCCGACATCGATGTCCGCGTCTTCGGGCCGGCCGCCGATCGTTGGAGTGATCCGCGACACCCGGAGAACGCGCGGGAGAACTTGGCCGATCCGCTGCGGTTCGGACCGTATACCACGGTGATGGTGGGCAGCAGCGTGCATCAGAACACGCGAGCCGGTGTCTGGCAGTTCGAAACGGCCACCGGTGGGTATGAGGACTGGGTGACAGCGCCGCTGACCGCCGGTCTGCACGTGGTGCAAGCGCACAACACGTTGATCGCCGGCGATCGCTTTGACGTGCCGCTCAGCTTGGCGCTCGAGCGCGCCTGGATCCACCCGCCACGCGTCACCGGTCGAGGGCCCGGTGGCCAATGCCTGCTTGTCAGCCTGACCACGACCTTTGCCCTTCCGGCACTGAGCGTGGCCGGCTACGGGCTGTCGGCCACGGAGGAGTTCGCGTCGCAGACCGTCCATCAGGACCAAGCGGACAATGTCCTCACTGCCAGCTGGCGACATCGATTCCAGGTGCGGCACGGCTCGCGCATTGAGATCCGACTGGACGGCGGGGCGAGTGATGATCTGGACCTGTTTCTGTATCTCGATCGGGACGGCGATGGCCAGCCGACGTCCGAGGAACAGGTAGCCTCGGCGACCACTTCTGAGGCGGATGAGCGCATCGATTACCTATGGCCCGTCGATGGCACATACCTGGTGACGGTGCACGGCTGGAAGGTGCCAAGCGGCGAGGCTCGCTTCGACCTGCAGCTGACGGCTATCCAGGGAGAGGGAATCCGCGTGTCGGGGCTGGATCCTGGGCCCTATGCAGCGGGCAAGCCCATTGGCTTCCAGCTGTGCTACGATCTGCCACCGGCGGCTCCTGCGAAGGTCCAGCGCGGGGAGCTGTACCTGGGCCCGTCGCGCGTGCCGCGTCTGTTCCGAATCCCCGTCGAGGTGACCCTATGACCATCCAGCTGTCGCGATCTGCCCGCTGGCTTCTCGTGCTCGTGGGGCTGGGCGTCCTCGTGACGCTGGCTCTCTGGCTGATCGATTTCGGCATCCAGCCGCGCAGTGATGTGTCGGTCCAAGGCCAGCCGGTCTTCGTCGGCTTGCGCCAGGGGGAGCACCTACCCGCTGGCGGACCGGTTCGGGTGCGGGTGAGGGGAGGGGGCCCGCTGGCGACCGCGCTGAAGGAGCAGCTGCCCGAAGCCCTGAAGGCGGAGGCACCGGATCGCGAGGTGGCGATCACCGAAGTCATCACCGAACGGCTGGCTGTGGCCTTGCTTGATGTTCGGCTCGCCCGAGCTGCCGGCTTCTGGACGCCGCTCTTGGCGCGGTCCGAGGTGACGCTGGAGGCTGCCTACTCCTCCGACGGTGACCCCTCCTGGCTTGCGCAAGGCGACGGACGGATCGCTGCCAGCGCCGATCCCGTGGCCCGGCTTCGCATTCAGGTCGACGGTCGCTACGGGGCGAGCGGACTTCTGTCCCGAAGGGGCTACTACCGCGCCGTGGCGGCATCGCTGGCCCAGAGCCTGGCTCGCGAGCTGGCCAGCCAGCTCGAGCGCGGTTAGCCCTGCTCGGCAGGAACGTCGGGCGGGAGACCCAGCGGCATGGCGAGGGACCGAACGGGCCGGGATCCATCCGTCGGCCAGCCGACACGGCGCACTCGGCAGCGGCGCGGTGAGCCAGGGATGGGGCGCCGGTCGGGCGGCGGCGCGCTTCGGCTCGCTGTGATCGGTCTGGCGGTCCTCGTGCTGATCGGTCTGACATGGCTCGTGCTCCGCCGGGCCAGAGACGGGGCGCCTGGTGCCACCGGTGGCCAAGCGGCGGTGGGCCCGGCGGACGACTGCCGAACCCAACCACGCTTCGTGGGGCAGCTCGGCCTGGGCGAGCGAGCCGGCTTCACGACGGGATGGGACGGCACCGTCGGTCTGGCCGTGGTGGAGCCGACGGGGGAAGCGGGGCAAGCGAGGGTCTACCAACATCCGTCCTGGGCGAGTGCGGGTCACCTGGGCCCGCACGTCACCGATCGTTTCGGGAATTTGTACGTGGCGCCCTTTCCGCGCCGCGGGAGCCAATGGAATCCGCCGGCCGAGCAGAACCGCGTGTATCGCGTGGACACAGACCGTCAGGAGCTGAGCTTGCTGGTCGAGCTGGACCCCGGCGGGCCGTTGAGCGAACTGAGCCCCATCGGCGTGGTGGGCCTGGCGTACGACTGTGACAGCGACAGCCTGTACGCAGCCTCGCTGGCGGGCTCCACGGCAACGGAGGAGGTGGGGAGGATCTACCGCATCGACCTCCGGCGCGGCCAGGTGGCGGATGTTTACGACCATCTGGATGCTGCCGGCATCGCCGCATTCCGCACCGCCAAGGGCAAGCAGCTCTACCTGGGATCGACGCGGCTGCCACGTCTGCTAAGCCTAGCCCTCAACGAGCAAGGCGGTTTCGTCGGCAAGCCCAGAGTCGCCATCGATTTCGGCCGGGAAGCGTCCGATGACCGAACAACCGCCTACCAGATCCGGTTTCCGGCACCGCAGACGATGGAACTGGCGCTGGTGGACTTCCGTGGCTCGGCGGCCGCTAGCTCGCCTGGGGCCGAGGCTACCTTGCGCTACGCGTATGACGAAGTGCGGGATCGCTGGCAACGGCAACCCTGAGCCGGCTTCCTGAACGGGGCCGGGACTGTCGCGGCAAGGTGCGTCACCTTGCCGGCGGAACGTGCATCTCGCAGCAGGGTTGCCAAGGTGGCCTTCGTAGTCGGGGGATGACCGCCCAGTGTCGCGGATGACGGTTGGAGCTGCGCTACGACGGGGCCGGCACAAGCTGCGCACAGCCCGGCACTTGCCGCGCGCGGTCTGGCGTTGGTTGCCCGCTGCCTGGTGGTGGGTGACGGTGGCGGCGGCTGGGCTGCGGGTGGTGGGATTCCAGAGGACACGGCAGTGGCTTAGCTTGGAAGGTCATCCCAGGGTCCAGCCGACCGCACCGATGGAAGTGATTGCGAGGGCCGTGGACATTGCGGCCCGCAACCGGCCAGCCCCCGCTTCGTGCCTCGTCCGATCCTTGGCTCTCGAGCGCCTGCTCCGCCAGGCCGGCTATGCTGCCCACCTGCGCCTTGGCGTCCAGCGAACGACCGGCCAGTTGCAGGGCCACGCATGGGTCGAGGTGGGCGGCCGGGTCGTGGGCGATGCGCAGACGGCAGCCAGTGAGTTCTGGGTGCTCGAGGATTGGCACGCCGTGCACCGTCGGGCGGGGCCGGGGCAGACGGACTAATCCGGCCGGCCGAGCCGCCGCTGGCGCCGGGCCTCGAAGAGGATGATGGAGGCGGCCACCGCGGCGTTCAGTGACTCGACACCTGGTGCCATCGGGATGGCGATGGACTGACCGTGGCTGAGCGTCTCTCGCGACGGCCCTGCCGCCTCGCTTCCGATCACCAGCGCCGAGGGCTGCCTCCAGTCCACGGCATCGTAGGCCAGCATCGAGTGCACGTCTGCCACCCACACGGCGAGCTCAGCGACGAGCGGCCACAAGGCCCGGTACGGGAGCGTCTGGATTGGCAGGCGGAAGTGGGCGCCCATCGCAGAGCGAATCACCTTCTCGTTCGTGGGATCGACGGTGCCTGGCGTGGTGACAACGAGCTGAGCCCCGCTGGCCAGCGCGGAGCGCAGGATGGTGCCGAGATTCCCGGGGTCGCGGATATTGTCGGCCACGACAACCAGGTCCGGCTGCGCGGGCATGGGGAGCTCGGGGCTGCGGATCACCGCGACCATCCCTTGCGAGTGAACGGTCTGGGTGATGGACGGCACCAGCCGGTCGGCCACTTCGTAAGTCGGCACGGCGCGTGCCCGCAGCTCTTCCCACAGCTCGCTGCCAGTGGGGCTGGTACGGAAGGCCGTGCTGAAGAGGACGAAGTCGGGTGTGTAGCCGGCACCGATGGCTTCCACGACCAGCCGTGGGCCCTCAATGGCCATCCGCCCCTCGCGCCGCCGCGTGGCACTGCGCGTCAGGCGCCGCACGTAGGCAAGCTTCGGATTCTGGGGGCTAGTGATGCGCACGCGAGCTGCCGTGGGCGCGCCGGCTAGGCTGGCGCAAACCGCGCCTGACGGTCGCCGTCCGGCCGCCTGGCGCGTGACCTGGCCTTCTGCCCTCCGACACGCCTACGGCCGGTCGCAGGGGGCAACGAGCTGCCAGGAAGATCGCGCTGCGCCCTCACTACCCTCACGACCGACGATGGCTCAGGCCGGCTGCCCCCGCGCCACGTGCACCACGGCTGCAAAACCGGCAGGATCGCGGACCGCCATCTCCGCCAACGACTTGCGATCCATGGCCACACCGGCCAGGTGCAGGCCGTGCATCAGGGCACCATAGGTGAGGCCATGCTGGCGCGCGGCGGCGTTGATGCGGACGATCCAGAGGCGCCGGAAGTCACGCTTGCGGGTACGTCGATCGCGGTAGGAGCCTGCGAGAGCCTTGGTAACGGCCTGTCGCGCGGTCCGATACAAACGATGGCGGCCTTGCTCGAAGCCGCTGGCGCGCTTCAGGAGCCGCTTGTGACGCCGGTGCGTCTGTGGTCCGCCTTTGACCCGCATGATCCACCTCCTAACGGCGCTTCCAGAGCACCGGTGCCAGGCGGCGCACCCGTTTGACGTTGTAACCGTTGGTGACCTCGGCGTAGGTATCCAGCTTGCGGAGCACGCGCTTTGCCTTGCGGCGCCGAAGATGGCTCTTGCCAACGCGGCTGCGCATGAGCTTTCCCGTCGCTGTGACCTTGAAACGCCGGGCGGTCGCCTGGTGCGTTTTCATCTTTGGCATGACAATGCTTTCCTTCTGCGATTCGATCGATTTCGCGACAGTGCATCAGTCGCTACGTGTTTATCACCGCCCGTGGGCGAGCATCGGCCGCGGTGCTCCGCTCTGTGCCTCCAAGCGTGGCCCTTAGTGGCTCATGCGCAGGCGGATCACTTGGGGGCCAGAACCATGACGAGCGAGCGACCTTCCAAGTCCGGCATCTGCTCGACTTTGGCCACATCCTCGAGCGCCTGGGCGAAATCGTTGAGCTGCTGCCGCGCGATTTCCGGATGCGTAATCTCGCGTCCTCGAAACTGAATGCGAACCTTGACCTTCATGCCCTCCCGGATGAACTGCCGCGCCCGATTGACCTTGAACGCGGCATGGTAGTCATCGGTCTTGGGCCGCAGCCGTACCTCTTTGACCTCCACCGACTTCTGCGACCGCCGCGCCTCGCGCTGCCGCTTCATCTGCATGTAGAGGTGCTTGCCGTAGTCCAAGATCCTGCACACAGGCGGATCGGCGTTGGGGGCAACCTCCACAAGGTCCAAGCCCTTCTCGCGGGCTGCGTTCAGCGCGTCCCGCAGCGAGACGATGCCTACCTGCCGGCCATCACTATCGATGAGCCGCACTACCGACGCGCGAATTTGCTCGTTGATGCGCTGACGATCGTCTCTAGTGATGGATCCACCTCACGGATCGCGGCATAGGCGTCTTATCTCCTCCGATTGCGCCTCGCGGTCACGCACTGGCCTCCCCCCAGGCGCAGTACCCGCTGGCGAAAAGTCGCGAGGCTCGCCTGCGAATGAGCCTCGCCGAAGCGCTAGTATAAGTCCAACGGCCTATGGCGTCAAGCCACAGCCACGGGGCGGCCGCGCTTGCGCCGCTTCCGGCGCGGTGCCCGGCGGTCCCGTGGCTGTTCTTCCTGTACGTTTCCCGTTTGTGGCTGGGCCTGCGCAGCCTGCTGCGCTAGGAGCCGCGGCCTACTCGCCGAGTGCCATGCGTCGTTCTCGCACATCGCCCAGCGCCTGGTCCAGAAACGCATCGACGGTCATGCTCCCCAGATCGGCGCCGGTCCGCACCCTGACCGCCACGGTGCCGGCTTCGGCTTCCCGATCGCCAACGATGAGCATGTACGGCACCTTCTGCAACTGGGCATCTCGAATCTTGGCGTTCATGCGATCATCCCGGCTGTCCACCGCCACGCGCAATCCCGACGCGCGAAGGCGATCGGCCACCGACTCGGCATAGCCAAGGTGGCGGCTGGCGATGGGAATTACCTGCACCTGGATGGGCGCCAGCCACACCGGGAAGGCGCCGCCGTAGTGCTCGAGCAGGACGCCGAAGAAGCGCTCCATCGACCCCAGCAGGGCGCGGTGCACCATGTAGGGACGGCGGTTCTGGCCATCGGCATCGGCGAAGGTCAGATCGAACTTTTCCGGCAGGTTGAAGTCGAACTGGATGGTCGTACATTGCCACGCCCGTCCGAGGGCATCCTCGATGTCGATGTCGATCTTCGGCCCGTAGAAGGCTCCTTCCCCTTCGTTGATGCTGTACGGCAGGCCGCGCATCTCCACCGCCCGCACCAGGGCGGCGGTCGCGACCTCCCAGTCCGCCGGGTCGCCCACGGATTTCTGAGGACGGGTGGCCACCTTGACGGCGAAGTCATGGAAGCCGAAGGCCTCGAGGAGATCCAGACTGAAGTTCAGTACGCCTAGAATTTCGCTGTCGATACCTGCCGGTGCGACGAAGATGTGTGCGTCATCTTGGGTGAAGCCACGGACACGCATTAAGCCGTGCAGCACTCCTGAGCGCTCGTAGCGGTAGACGGTGCCCCATTCCGCGAGTCGCATCGGCAGGTCGCGATAGCTCCGCCGGCGGCTGCGATAGATCATGATGTGGAACGGGCAGTTCATCGGCTTCAGGTAGTAGGCCTGCCCCTCGATCTCCAGCGGGGCAAACATGCTCTCGCGGTAGAAGTCGAGATGGCCACTTGTCTCCCAGAGCGTGGCCCGACCGATGTGGGGCGAATAGACCAGCTCGTAGCCGGCTTGCAGATGCCGGGTGCGACAGAAGTCCTCGACCAGGTGGCGCACGAGCGCGCCACGCGGATGCCACAGGACCAGTCCGCCACCCACCTGGTCGGGCGCAGTGCTGAACAGATCGAGGTCGACGCCCAGTCGCCGATGGTCGCGCTTGGCGATTTCCTCGAGGCGCTGCAAGTAAGCCTCGAGCGCGGCCGCGTCGGGCCAGACGGTGCCGTAGATGCGCTGCAGCACTGGGTTCTTCTCGTTGCCGCGCCAGTAGGCCGCGGCCGTAGACAAGAGCTTGATGCCGCTGGGGTTGATCTCGCCCGTGTTTGTCACGTGAGGTCCGCGACAAAGGTCGGTGAACTCGTGGTGGCTGTAGACGGTGATCGGCACGGCGTTGGCCACCGGCTGGCCGTATTCGTCAACATTGCCGGCTGCCAGATCGGCGATCAGGTCCAGCTTGTACGGCTGGCGGGCGAAGATCCGGCGCGCCTCGTGCAGGCTAACCTCACGGACGGTGAATGGCCAGTGGCCGGCGATGATCTCGCGCATGCGGGCCTCGATGCGGTCCAGGTCTTCAGGGGTGAAGACACGAGGTCGTCCGTCCTCCCCTCGACCCAGATCGAAGTCGTAGTAGAAGCCGTCTTCAATGGGCGGGCCAATGCCAATCAAGGCCTCGGGAAACAGATCCAGTACCGCCTCGGCCAGGACGTGCGCGGTCGAGTGGCGCAAGCGGTGCAAGTGGTCGTGTTCCGCTTCGGGTCCCTGGACTTTCTCGTTCATTGTCGTCTCCTTGGCTGGTGCCGGTTCGGGTGGCTGTCCGGCGGCCGCGACCGGCCGCTCCCGACTGTGACCGAGCAACGGCCGGCCGAACAACAAGAAACCCCCGCCCCTGACGGGACGAGGGTCGCCTCGTGGTCCCCCCCATCTTCGCCCGCCGG
>DAOUCP010000025.1:0-7926 GCA_034432155.1 Anaerolineae bacterium | reverse complement strand
ACGGCGGCCAGGGCCGGCGCGGAACTGGCCGACGTGGCAACCGAGTTGGACGAAGCGGCCCGCCATCTCGCCACTCCAGCTGCCGAGCCGGCAGCAACAGTCGACGCTGCGACACTGCGGCCGGGACAGGTGGTGCGGCTAGCGAACTTTGCCCAGCCAGGCGAGGTCCTCCGCCTCGAGAACGACGCTGTCGAGGTGCGTCTGGGGCGCATGCGGCTGCGGGTGCCGCTGCGTGACATCGTCGCGCTACTGCCCAGGCCTTCGCCAGAGCGCGACGTGCAACTGCATCGCTCGCCGCAGGCGCCCGTCTCGGTGCCCGTCGAGGTGAACCTTCGCGGACTGCGGGTTGTCGACGGACTGGCACGGCTGGAGGCGCACCTCGATGAAGCCGTGCTGCAAGGACTGCCATGGGTCCGCATCGTTCACGGCCACGGCACGGGCGCCATGAAGGCCGCCGTCCGGGAGATGGTTCGCCACCACCCACACGTGACGCGCAGCCGCAGCGGCGAGCCCGGCGAGGGTGGCGACGGCGTGACCATCGCCTACCTTGAGTAAGCGGCGCCGCCTGAAGCTGGCCGGCGCGCGGTGCAAACGCATCCGCTTTCCCGCCGGGCGGCCTGCCGGCCCTGACGTGGCTGGCTTTGTCGGCCAAGGCGAGGGGCCCGGCCGCTTTGCCAAGCCCCTCGGTTGCCGCACTGCGCCCTCCGGCAGCCCCCGGGCGGTGCGCCGGCGCGTCGTCAAGCCGGCGCATCCTCGGCGGGGCCCCGCGGATGGATCTAGCGCCCTTGTCCCGACAGGACCTCGCCGGGGTTGAAAAGGAACGGCAGGTAGGTGCGCAGCGCCCGCCAGCACGTCCGCAGATCGATGCTGTCCTCGGCCCCACGGGGGTCGCGCACGACAAATCGCGCCGGCACACAGCCCTCATAGTTCTGGCGCGATCGCATGCAGATCAGTCGGCTGCCCTGGCCACTCACCGTGACGTCCGGATCCTCGATCTCCGTGACGAACCACCGTAGGGAGCTCGTGTGGTCGTCCGGGTCGACCGCTTTGTCTTCCAGATCGTAGCAGACAGTGGCATTCATCCCACCCGTGCGACCGGTCAACAGGTGCCGGAGAATCCGCGGGGCGACGTTGGCGTACTCATCGCGCGTCTTCCAGGTGAGGGTGATCCACGTCGAGGCTGTGGCGCCGGCCGTATCGCGTACCTCGAGGATGGCGCGATCGGAACCGGCATAGTCGATCTGCGGGTCGAACTGCAGAATCTGCCGGTTGCCGTCGCGATAGCCCGCCTGGGCATGGATCTCGTCGCCGTTGAAGACGTACCATTCGAGGAGCTCGGCCGCATCCTCGACGTCGCTAGCCACTCCTCGCAGGTCCACATCGATCTTGTGGTTCACTGGGAAGGTGTACTCCTTCTGCAGCCGATCCTCCCAGATGAATGGCGGCTGATTGGGCCGGTCGGTCCAGGTGATGGCCAGCGGCTGTTCGGTGCTGCACCCGTCGCGGTCCGTGACCACGAGGAGCAGGCGCACTGTGCGCCGGATGGTGATGGCCGGATTCAACCGGAAGGTCAAGGTCGTGGTTCCGCGTCCGTCCACAATGACATCGGAGGCGTCCTGCGGCTCGAGTCGAGCGTCCCAGCTCAGCTGGAAGGCCGGGTCCTCGACATCCTCGGCGTGCGGAATGAGGTTCAGGACAACGGGATCGCCGTACTTCTTCTCCACGTCCGAGACACGCGGTCGAATCACGGGACAGTCGTTCACCGCGTGCACCACTACCCGGATCGCTGCCGTGGCCTCGGCCGGACCATCGGACACCCGAACGCGGATGTTCGTGCTGCCGAACCAGTTGGCCTGTGGCGTGGCACTGATGACGCCCGTGGCCAGGAGGTGCACCCCGGCTTGCGGATCGCCTGCCGAGGTCAGCTCGTAGCTGAGCCGCTCATCGGGGCATTCGGCGTCCGAAGCGAAGGCTTTGAGGTCCAGGGTGCCGACGGTGTCCTCCTCCAGCACCAGGTCGGGCACTGCCGTCAAGCGCGGCGGATCGTTGTAGTCAATGGTGTTCTGATAGAGGCTGCCCATGGCGGCACAGGCATCGCCGCTTCCCTTCTGCCAGGCCGACCACCACTCGGACATGGTGGCAGGCTTCTCGACCACCGCCGCCCGCCAAAGGGCGGCAAAGGTGTCATTGAAGCGGTCATAGGTCTCGACGGTAGCGTCGCTGTCATGTAGGTCCCACAGGGCGCCTGCGATCCTGCCGGGCACGGCGTCGCCATTCTGCCAGCCAGCGGTGCCGAAGGTCGGCGCGTCCAGGTTCATCCCGCGGAGCGCCAGCGAGGCGAAGGTTGGGTCCCCGGAGACGGCCAGGGCAAAGAAGGTGGCCAGGCCCTGCACGAAAGCGCACGCCCGATCGGTGGACTGGGTCAGGGTCTCCGTCGGTCCAGCCATGCACTCCAGCCAGCCGGTGGGCAGGCTGCCGTACGCATTGTGGAGTAGCGCGTAAGCTTCCTGCTGCAGCACCACGCTGTTGTACCCGGCATCGGCATCCCGGAAGTACACGGCCTGTTCCGCCGGACGGTAGAGAGGCCCCTCGGTGGCGGTGCGCGACCAGTACGCCTTGACCGGCCCCGGATCGGCGCCGACCACAGAGCGCACGTACTCCCAGCCTTCGACCAGGTTGACGAACGTCCACAAGGCCTCCACGTCGCGCGTAGCGACAGTAAGGTACAGCGGTGCCATGCCGACGATGCCATCGGGCACGTTGCGCATCAGTCCATCCCGGGAGTCGATATCGTAGCTCGGCCACGAGTACTCCTTGCGAAACACCGTGTCCAGAACTCGGACGTTGCCGTTGTCGGTGAACAGCTTCAGGTAGACATCCTGGGTACCCTCGGGCTGGCCGGTCGGGCCGTCGGGATCGACGTTCGCGATGTCGCGGCTCACAAAGTAGCCATTGGCGTCGGTGACCGCGGTGTCCAGAAGCTCGCCGGGACTCAACGATCGCGTGTCCTGGTCCCACACCTCCAGCCGCAGACCGCCAGCCGGATGGCTGCGATCGCTGGCCCGGTCCACGTAGAGGATGCGCCCCTGCACGCGGATATGGCGGGCTGGTACCGGCGATTGGGCAGCAGGCTGGGGGCTATGGCTTCCCCATGCCGAGGAGTGGCTGGGGCCGATGCCGCCAAGAAGGATTGCTGCGAGAACCGTCACTTCCGCCAGATAGCGGATTGGACGTCGGGTCATGGATGGCCTCCTCATGATTCGGTTTCCCGTTTGTCTGGGGCGCGGTCGCCGGATCGCCGAGCTCTGGTTCTGGGCGATCTGTGCTCTTTGACGGATGCGCCGCGGCTTCGTTACGCTGAGGTTGGTCGGTCGGCGCCTGCCGCTCGTTGCCCCTTCCGCACGGCGCGGTATAATCCCGCCGCACTCGCTTCCCGCTCCCGCTCGGGGGAGGTTTCCGCGACCGATGCGCATTCTCATCACCGGTGGTCACGGGCAATTCGGGCAGGCCTTCGTGCGACGGGCAGTCGGTCACGAAGTGCTGGCGGTCGATGTTGACGAGCTCGACATCACGCGCGTCGCCTGCGCCGAGACGATCCGGGATTGGCGGCCGGACTTGGTGATCAATGCCGCCGCCATGACGGACGTTGATGGCTGTGAAGAGGATCCGGACGCCGCCTTCCGGGTCAACGGCCTGGGCGCTCGGAATGTGGCCCTCGGCGCGGTGCGAGCCGGGGTCCCCGTGGTGCAGATCAGCACCGACTACGTCTTCGACGGTACGAAGGGTTCGCCTTACTGGGAATTCGATCCACCGGCGCCGATCAACGTCTACGGCGCCTCCAAGTTGGCCGGCGAGCAGCTCGTGCAGGCGGTCTGTCGCGAGGCGTATATCGTGCGCACCGCCTGGCTGTATGGCATTGGCGGCCGCAACTTCGTGACCCGCATGCTGGGACTGGCGCGGCAGGGCACGGAACTGGCGGTAGTCTACACCGAGGTCGGCAGTCCGACGTTCTGTGACGACCTGGCGGACGCCCTTCTCCAGCTCGTCACGACCGGTGCCTACGGCGTCTATCACCTCGCCGGCGATGGGGCGTGCTCGCGCTACGAGCTAGTGCTGGCCATGTTGGCCCGGGCGGGGTGTGCTGACTGCCCGGTGCGCGCCATCGAGCGCTTCGAGCGACCGGCACGGCCACCCGCCTTTGCCCCCCTGCGCAACTTCGCAGCCAGCGAGCTGGGCATCCGCATGCCGCCGTGGCAGGAAGGGCTCGATCGGTTCTTCGAGCGCGGCGGCGGTGCTCTGGCGACGAGCGTCTGATCATGGCAGGCGCCCCGGCGAGGGGCGGTTCGCCGTCGTCACCGGCAGCCAGCGTCATTGTTCCGTCTTGGAATGGCGCGCGATACTTGCCCACCTGTCTCTCGGCGCTGCGGAAGCAGACGGCGGTCGACTTCGAGACGATTGTCGTGGACAATGGTTCCCAGGACGATACTCCGCAAGTCCTGGCAGCCTTTCCAGAGGTCCGATGGCTCCGCCTGGCTACCAACCGGGGCTTCGCGCGCGCGGCCAACGTCGGCATCGGAGCCGCCAGTGCCCCCTTCGTGGTGCTGCTCAACAACGACACCGAGGTGGAGCCCGGATGGCTGGCGGCACTGATCGCGGCCTTTGATGCCTGTCCAGACGTGGGCATGACCACGAGCAAAGTGCGGCTGTTCGACAGGCGCGATGTTCTGCACACCACCGGCGACATCGTGGATCTGGCCGGCTGGGCTCACAACCGCGGCTTTGGCCAGGTGGATCAGGGGCAGTGGGATGGACAGCCCGAAGTCTTCGCTGCCAATGCGGCAGCAGCTGCCTATCGCCGGGCGATGCTCGAGGAGATCGGCCTCTTCGCCGAAGCGTTCGGGAGCTACCTGGAGGACGTCGACCTCGCCTGGCGCGGCCAACTGGCAGGCTGGCGGTGTCGCTTCGTGCCCCAGGCGGTGGTCTACCATCACCTGAGCGCCACCGGCGGCGGTTGCACCGCCAGCTACCTGGTGGCCCGCAACCGGGTCTGGCTGATTGCCCGGAACTATCCGTCCGGGCTGCTGATGCGCCACTGGCCGGCGATTCTGGCCGGCCAGTGGCGAGCAGCCTCCGCCGCCCTGGCAGCGTGGCGCGGCCGTGAGGCTCGGGCAACGTTGCGCGGACTGTGCGTTGGCTGGCTCACCTGGCCGCGCATGCTGCCCGCGCGGCGCGCCATCCAATCGCGGCGCCGACTTCCCGATGCCGACCTGGAATCGTGGTTGCGAGCTGCCTCGATCCGGGCCGCCGGTTAGAAGTGCGCCGTCCGCAGGCGCAGGCCCACCGCCAGCAACGCCGATGCCAGCATGGCCAAAACGAGCAGGTCCTGCGCTACGCTGCCGGTTGTGGGCAACTCACTGGGCTTCGCCTGTGGCTCGGCGGTAGGACTCGCGGTTGCCTCGGCGGTGGCCTCCGGTTTCGCGGTCGCTTGCTGCGCCGTGGTAGCGGCACCGCCCGCCGCAGCCTCGGCTTTCATGACAACCTGGCGCAGGGTGGCCTCGAACAGCGGCTCGCCGACGACGGTAGCGTCGGCCGACGCCTCCGCGGTGACGATCAACTTGGCGACGACAAAGTCCACCGGCGCATCCGCAAGCTTGAGGTCGTCGGCGAGGACGCCGATGTTGTGTGGCACCCCCTCCATATCGACCGCCCAGACCACGAATGCCTCTGCGTTATCGTAGTCATCGAGCTGCAGGCGCTCCGCATTGCTGGAGAGATCGATCGATACCTTGTAGCCGCCGTTGGCCTCTACGATGTCCGCCCAGCCCTTGGCCGAACCCGCGGGTGCCGCCTCCCGTGGGCGCAGGCTGATGCCGGTGATGCTCTGCGCCATCGCCGGCACGACACCAAGGCTCAGCCCCAAGCCAAGCGCTACGAGAACGAAGAACGAAACGCGACGCATAGCTCCCGCCTCCTCATCGGATTGCGATCACCGGCACCACCTGGTGGTGCCGCTATCTTAATATTGATTTTACCACAACCGGTCCGCGGATGCCAAGACCGCCGCCCCACCATGGCCAGACCGCTGCCGGCGATGAGAAGGGAAGGCGCGAGGCGCGGCTAAGACGACTGGCCCAACACGTGGCGGGCGATGACGAGCCGGTTGATCTCGCTCGTACCTTCGCCGATGGCGGTCAAGCGGTTGTCGCGGTAAATGCGCTCCACGGGGAACTCGCGCGAATAGCCCATACCACCATGAATCTGAATGGCCTCGAAGCAGCAGCGTTCCGCGGCCTCACTGGCGAACAGCTTGGCCATGGCCGCTTCCTTGGTGAAGCGGCGCTGGCCTTGGTCTTTCAGCCAGGCGGCGCGAAAGATCAGCAGCCGGGCGGCGTCGAGCAGGGTCGCGCAATCGGCAATTTTCCACTGGATGGCCTGGTGTTCGGCGATGGGCTTGCCGAACGCGGTTCGCTCCTTGGCGTAGGCGATGGCCGCCTCCAAGGCTGCCCGACCGAGGCCCAAGGCCATGGCAGCGATCGAGATGCGTCCGCCGTCCAGGGTGGCCAACATCTGGGCCAAGCCGCGGCCTGGTTGGCCAAGCAGGTTGCTCTCGGGAATGGCGCACTCCTCGAAGTGCAGCTCGTTCGTCACGGAGCCCCGCAAGCCCATCTTCGGCTCGTTCTTGCCGGCGGTGAACCCGGGCGTGCCGCGCTCCACCAGGAAGCAGGTCAGACCCAGGTCCTGGCCATCGGCAAAGGCGCGCGCCGTCACCGTCAGGACGCCGGCCAAGGCACCCGAGGTGATCCACATCTTGTGGCCGTTCAGAATCCATTGCTGGCCCCGCTTCTCGGCGGTCGTCCTGGTCGTGGCCGGGTCCGAACCAGAATGCGGCTCAGTCAGCCCGAAGGCCCCCAGCATTTCGCCGGCCGCCAGCCGTGGCAGGTACTTGCGCTTCTGCTCCTCGGAGCCAAAGGCATAGATGGGTCCGCAGCCCAAGCTGATGTGCGCGGCGTAGATGAGACCGGTCGAACCACAGGCCGCCGAGATCTCCTCGACTGCCAGGGCGTAGCTGATGGTGTCGGCGCCAGCGCCACCATACTCCTCCGGGATGGGCAGTCCCATCAGTCCGAGCTCTGCCAGGCGGGCGATGTTCTCGCTTGGGAAGCGCCCCTGCTCGTCAATCTCGCGCGCTCGGGGCGCAAACTCTGCTTGCGCCACCTCACGCACGGTGTCGCGGATCATGCGCTGCTCATCGGTAAGCTGGAAATCCACCAGGCCATCCTCGTCTCTTGGCTACGGTTTGCCGTCGACGTTGCCCGCCGACGGGCGCGAGGGGCGATGCTATCACGGCCTCGTCGCCAGCGCAATTGCCAGCGCCTTGCGGCCGCGACAGGCGCAGCGGGGTCATCCGGGTCGCTAGTGTCTCAGGGAGTGGTGTACTTCGCGCGGCTGCCCAAGGAGAGCCACCGTGTGCTTCCTTTCGGCGAGTGTCCGTTCCAGACGAAAGGGAGGCAACCCAGTGGCTATGGGAAAGATGGCACCCTACGAGCACCTCCGCAAGCTGGGGGTGGATGATGACTTCCTGCGGGAGGGCATCGGACTGCTGATCCGGCTGCTCGCGGAAATGGAGGTGGAGGAGCACGTGGGCGCGGAGCGCTACGAGCGATCGCCGGAGCGTACCACCTACCCTAACGGCTCCCGGGAGCGGCCGTGGCAGACGCGGGTGGGCGAGGTGGAGCTCGAGATCCCGAAGCTGCGGCGGGGAACGACTTTTCCGAGCTTCCTGGAGCCGCGGCGCGCGGGAGGTACTGGGATTCGCCCTGGGTGCGAGCGAGGAGGAGGCGTTCTGGACTGAGTTCCTGCGGAGCCTGGTGGCGCGAGGCCTGAAGAGCGTTCGCTTGGTCATCAGCGATGACCACAAGGGTCTCA
>DAOUCP010000024.1:0-54525 GCA_034432155.1 Anaerolineae bacterium | reverse complement strand
GGCGGATCGCGGCGCGCCGGCGGCGACGGCGCCTGTGGCCCGCCGCGCCGCGACGCTCGCCGAGCGGGAGTCCACGGGGGGTGTCGGCACCGAGGCGCTCGCCGGCCCACCAGCTGGGACAGGCGCCCCGACAAGCGGAGGCCCGACGGGCTGGCCGCCGCCGTCGGAGGGTCCGGCGATGGGCACGTCGCCAGCGGGTCCGACCGAGGCAACGGGGCCAGAGCTCGTCATTCTGCACACCAACGACAACTGGGGCGAGGCGGTGCCATGTGGCTGACCGACCGAACCGACTGGCGGGTTCCGCCGGAAAGCGACGTTCGTCAACCAGCAGCGCGCCCTGCATCCGGACCTCTTGCTTGTGGACAGCGGCGACGCGCTGACCGGACCGATGCGGCCGGGCCGCGAGACGAAGGGCAAACTCGTGGTGGAGGCCATGAACTTGATGGGCTACGCGGCCATGGCCATCGGGTCGCGAGAGCTAGAGCTCGGCCTGGGCGCACTGCGCGAGCGCATGGCCGAGGCGCGATTCGCCATGCTGTCGGCGAACGTGTTCGTGAAAGCCACCGGTGAGCAGCTGGCACCACCGTACACCGTTCGCGAGGTGGCCGGCCAGCGGATCGGGATCATCGGCTTGACACGGATTCCGGATCCACCCAGTCGCGAGTTCGACGTGCGCGACCCCTTGGCTGCCCTGGCGCCGGTTGTCGCCGAGATCACGCCGCAGGTCGATCTCGTGCTCTTGCTGTCGAACACCGATTTCGCCCTCACCGTCGCCATGGTCAGCGTCGTGCCGGGCATTGACATCGCTGTTGGCTCACGGCCCGAGGAGGAACCGCTGGGCGTCGTGACAGCACCCGGCACCGGCACGTTGGTGGTCGCCGCCGAGCGGCCCATTCGCACGCCAACGACGGTCGGACGGCGGGTCGGTCGGCTTGTGGTGAAGCTGCTCCCCGACGGGGCCGTAACCTTAGCGGACTGGAGTTCCACTTGGATGAGCCCGAGCGTGCCGGATGACCCAGCCATGAGCGCCCTGCTGGCGAAGTATGGCTGGTGACAACGGATTCTCATTCCATTTCTAGACCTGAGAGAGGAGTCAAGAACCCAATGATGGACAAGAAGGCGGACCTGGCCGGACCAGGCATCGGCAGTTACGCGGAGCTGGAGAAGGTTCTGCCGACGGACTACTCGTCGCTCCTGAGTCCGCGCGAAACGCAGATCGCGCTCTTCGCCGCCAAGGATTACATCGAGCGCGAGCTGTGCAAGGAGCTGAACCTGATCCGCGTGGTCGTTCCGCTCATCGTCGATGTGCGCAGCGGGGTGAACGACATGCTCGACCGCGACGGCTCACGAACCCCTATCCAGTTCCACATCTCCAATGACCGTGACGAACACCCCATCGACGCCCAGATCGTCCAGGCAGCCACGAAGTGGAAGCGACCGGCCCTCCGCCAGTTTGGCATCGGCCCCGGCGAGGGCATCCTCACCGACATGCGGGCGGTGCGCAAGGACTACTTCCTGGATCACGATCACAGTGCCTACGTGGACCAGTGGGACTGGGAGCGCGTGATGACGCCCGAACAGCGCAATCTCGCCTTCCTGAAGGAGATCGTGCAGCGCATCTGGAAGGTGCTCACCGGGGCCGAGCGCCTGGTGCAGGACCTATACCCGCAGCTACGAGACCCGCGCTATCCCAATCTCCCGGAGGAGCTGCTTTTCCTGCATGCCGAGGATTTGCTCGACATGTATCCCGACCTGCCGCGCAAGCAGCGCGAGACGCGCATCCTACAGGAACATCCGGCGGTGTTCATCATCGGCATTGGCTGGATCCTGAAGGACGGCTATCCGCACGAGATGCGTGCCGCCGACTACGACGACTGGATCACCGAGACAGTGTCCGAAGATGGCCGGCCCATGCACGGTCTGAATGGCGATATCCTAGTTTGGAACCACGTAACCAGGCGACGTCACGAGCTCACCTCGATGGGCATTCGGGTCACCAAGGAGACGTTGGTCAAGCAGCTTGAGCTGACCGGACAGATGGACTTCTTGCAGCTACCCTACCATCAGGCAATCCTGAACGATGAGATCCCACTCAGCATCGGTGGTGGCATTGGTCAGTCGCGAACGTACATGGTGCTTCTGCGCAAAGCACATCTGGGCGAAGTCAGCGTGACGGTGTGGCCCGACATCCTCAAGGAGATGTGCGCACGACGGGGCATCTACGTGCTCGAGTAGTGCAGGTCGGTTTGCCGCTGACGCGGCGCACCCGGGATGCGGCCCCCCCCTTTCGGGGGCCCCGGCCCGGCTTGGTCGGGCAACAACATTCCTGGCGGCTTGCCGGATGGGAGCCTCATCGCAGACCCGCGGGTCATGGCAACCGCGGGGACTCCCATGCCTGATCGCCGTCTCCGCTGGCGGCGCACTGCCGAGCGCCGCCAGCGCGCCAGCGCCGCTGTGCAGCAGGAAGTGTTCGTCCGCCTGCTCGCCGGCGGCGTCGGCTTTTTCGTTCTCTTCCTGGTGGGAGTCTACCTCGTTCTGTCGGTGGCAGGCCCCCGAACAGCTCGGGGGGTGCTTCCCGTTCTGGACGCGTACATGAAGGCCGGCCTGGAGCAGGACGTGCGCAACGGCCACCGACTGTTCGCCCGCCAGGCGCTGCGGACGGTTCGACCGGCCGACGTGGCCGCCCAGTTTGCCGATCGCACGCTGTTCGAAGGGTACCGGGGCCTGGAAATCACAAGCGTCAAGTTCAGCTCCCTGGCCAGGCGAGGCCCGACGGACGCCGCACTGCAGGCCCGCATCCTATACCAGGGCCAACCGCCGGGGCGCCTTACCGCCCGGTTGCTCCTCGAAAGCGGACGTTGGCGTCTGGTCAGCGTCGAACTGCGTCACGCCCGGCCGTAGGCGACGGCCGATCAGCCGGCTCACCGGTGCCCTGCTGGGTGCCACCCCCCTCCGACTCGCCGGAGCGAGGCCCTTCGCGAGGCCCGAGACCTACGGTTTCCGTCGCCCCCTCCGTCCCCAGCGCCGCCAGGACCGCCAGACCAGCGGCCACCAGGAGCACGGCCAGCGGTGTCGCCAGTCGCGCCGCGGCGATGGGGCGCACCGCTGGCACCGGCATGCCGCGAAGTCCTGCCGCTGGCGCGCGGGTGGGTTGCGCGTGCGGTACCTCCAGGATGCCGCTGCCCACCGTTGGCGTCCCGGCTGGCGCCACCGCCGATGGCAATGCGGACAGCCGGGCGCTGGCGGGCGGGGTGGTTGGTACACGGCCCTCCGGGGTCGACGCTGTGGCCAACGAGCGTCTGGCGGTGCGGAGCGGCACCACGCCATGCTGGGGAACCGCCAGCGGCAAGGGCATGCCAGCGGTGTCAAACGCCTCGACGACCTCGACGGTGATCGGGATGCCAGTTGGGTCTAGCCTCATGAGAACCGCGGCCAGAGCCTCTCCGAGTTCGCGGCGCGACGCAGCCAACCCGGCCACGATCACGTCGGTGGCCAGAGGTTCGCTCAAGGCCTCTAATACCCCGAGCAGCTTCTGCGCCCACGGACCGGCCCAACCGACCTCTGCCAGACGGCCGTACAGACTGTCCGTTCGCCCACGTCCGTGGACCAACAAGACGTACGCTTCGGTGACCAGGCGAGCGGCATCGGGGAGATCACCGCGGCGGACGGCGACGTTGGCTTCCGCCAGCGCACCTTCGATGTGTGCCAGTTCCTCCCTCGGCAAGTAGGCGCGCGGATCGACGGTGGAGCCAATGACGTCGAAATCGAGGCGCGCGATGGCCACCTCGCCACTAGGCCCGGTGGGCGCTGCCGGGAGGCTCAGCTCGGCCTCGCCGGACTGGTCGTCGCGCCGCAGGCCACCCTCCCCAGCCAACCACTGCACCTTGGCCAGGCGCAACGCCTGTGCGCTCCAGCGAACCCGCAGGCGGCAGGCCCCCAGCCCCGGTCGCGGCACTCCCTGGGCCAACACAAGCGCGCTGGCCCGCTCGCCACTGGGATCGAGCACCGCAAACACGCGAAACGTGGTGTCGCCTCGCGCGGTGACCTCCGGCGTGGCAGTGGGAGTGACTCCCAGCTGGGCCAACAGGCGCTCGATGGCGCCCTGGGCGACCTCGGCGGCGGCCTTTACGGCCGTCAGCGACTGGTCGAGGGCTGCATCCCGCAGCCGCAACGCGAAGACCCGCGTCTCGGCGACGTCCGCTTCCCCCAGGGCTCCCGCCGCGCGAGCAACCACCGCGCCTCGCCGGCGCACATCGGCGTGCAGATCGATGGCCGCGTTGCGGGCATCGCGCCACGCGCCAGCCTTGGCCAGCGCCACCACCACGTCGACCGCGGAGCGCCACCGCAAGGCGGTGGTGGTTGCCTCCTCGGGGAGACCGCCGCCGGTCGCTCCCGGCTCGAGTCGACCGAGCCGGGCCTGACAGAAGCCGACGATGGCCCGCACCCGGATCTCATCCTCGGCGGCCAACGCGGTGTCCAGATCGACGAGGAAGGCATCAATGGCCGCAAACGCGTCCGCAGCGGTCGGCCCCAGCGCGGCCTCCAGAGCCGGTCGATGGACATCGAGGGCCTCCAGGACCTCGTTGTACGCCGCGTCCGCCTGTTGCCAGGCACCTGCGGCAGCAGCCTCGGCGACGCCCTGCAGTGCCTGGCCGATGGCAGCGGTGCGGCTGGCCACCTCGTCGGCCGGAGATTGGGCAAAGCCAACCTGCAGCCACGCTAGCGCCAAGGCCAGGGCTAGCAGAACGGACCGGCCGCTTCGCCCGCGCCAGGCCGCGCGACAGCCCGAGACTCGCCGCAGGAGGTGCGATTGTACGGGGATGACCATCTGCCCAGGGCGCCCCAAGCTCATGTTGACGGGCTATGCGACGGCCATTATACTCCCGCCCGCTCGCCCGGCTGCAGCATGCGCTGGCTGGCAATGCAATCTCGCCATCCGTTCGCCATAAGGAGTCCGTCGCACCATGTTCAGCAAGATCGCACCGGATCAGTGGCTTTCGCTCAGTGAAGCCAGTGGCCTGCTGGGTGTTCACGCCTCGACACTGCGTCGCTGGGCCGACACCGGCCGAGTCCCATGCCAGCGGACCCCCGGGGGACACCGGCGCTTCAGCCGCCGGCGCCTGATGCAGATGCTCGAGGGCAGCGCGTCCGAGGCTGCGGTGGAGGCGACGACGGGGCTCGACGCACCGTGGCACCAGGCCTATGAGCGCGCCGGGCTCATCGGCGAACTGCGCGAGGTGGGCCAGCGCTTGGCGGGCATCACGACGCAGTTCCTACTCCGAGACGACAGCGACGAGCGCTACCTTGCAGAAGCGCGGGCAGCCGCGGAGGCGTACGCCCAGCAATCCATGGCCGGTGGCATTAGCCTTGTCGACGCGGTCCATGCGTTCCTGTACTACCGGAGCAGCTACGTCGAGATCGCGGCCCAGAGCCGCAGCGGTGAAGCCGCGGGCGGCGGCAGTCGGGCACTCGGCCGCTACGAGCATCTGATGGGCCAAGTTCTCCTCGCTCTGATCGGGGCTTACGAGAGCGCTCGCGGCTAGCGCGCCAGACGCCCCGCAAGCTGCCGGTGCGGGCACGACTCACCCGCTGAGCACGGAGCCTTGGCACCGCACACGGAGCACTGGCTTGGCAAGGAGGCAACGGTGAGTGAAATCGACTTTGACGACATGGATGCCGAGGCTCTGAGCGACACCGGAGGACGAGCGCCCCGCGGCCTCAACTTGCAGGTGATCGCCACTGGTCTCTTGGTGCTGGCCTTGTTGGCCATCGCCTGGCTGTTTCTGGCTGACTCTGGCCAGGAGCCAGCTTCCGCGACCGCCACCCCCCAGCTCGTGGGCGCGCAAGCCGCCCTGGCGCTGACAAGAACGGTCGCTCCGAGCGCACAGCCAACCGCCGCCACGCCTTCCCTGGTGCCTGCAGCACCGGCGGTGGCTACAGTGCCGGGGAGCTCGCCGGCCGGCACGACGGGCATCGTGAGTGGTGGCTTCGTCCGCGTCCAGGGCACCGACACGTACGGGTTGCGCCTGCGGTACGGACCGGGGCCAGACTATGCCACCATTCGCATCGTCAGCGAGGGCGAGGTGTTCCGGGTACTTGGCGGTCCGGAAAGTGCACCGCCGGACACCTTCTGGCGGGTGCAGGACGCGGCGGGCAACATCGGCTGGGCGGCTGGGGCGTACCTGGCGCCGACCGCCGCCCCGGCACTATGGAGTCCGCCGGTTGCGACACCGCTGTCTGGCGGCGCCGCAGCGGGCGCAGGCTCTACCGCCGCAACCGCCACGCCCTAAGGGCAGCCGGCCTTCCACAGTACCGGGTTGCCCGGGCTGAATGGCTTGCCGAGGTCCCGCAAGGAAAGCCAGCGCCGCCAGGGATTGGCCGGTCCCGGGCTAAGTGCGGGGTTGCGCGGCACTCCCCAGCCCCCGATCGCGCTTGGCTGAGCCAGGGCAGCCGCGATGACCGCTGCCGGGACGCGGTTCCGAAGCTGGGGACAGACGGCCGGCGAGGGCAGCCGCGCGTCGGCCGGCGGAGTAGGCGCCGCCAGGCGGATCACGAACGTCTGAGGCGTCAGCACCGGATTTCCAACAGCCAGGTCCCGATCCGACAGGAAGGCCACCAACGCGCCGCCGGCGGACAGCACCGGCAAAGCGATGCCGCCTACGCTGGCGCCACGTGTCAGCTGCCGCCGCGCGCCATCCGCATCCTCCAGGTAGAGCTCCTGGCCGCCGTCGGCGTTGCCAGGAGCGCCTGGTGTCAGATCGGCGGTCGACACGAAGGCCAGTACGGACCCGCCAGCACCGAGCGTCGGCGACCGAGCTGAGTACCGCGCTTGGAGGTTGGTGACCTGCCGAAGGCCTCGATCTCGTTGCCACACGTAGACCTCGGTGCTGCTGTCGCGATTCCCCGGCGAGCCGGGCGTAAGGTCGGCGTCGGCGTCGAACGCCACCACATCCCCATGGTCGCTGATCGCCGGCGCCGACCACAAGCCCATGGACCGGCCGCCGACATGGGTCGTGAGCTGCGTGAGAGCCCCCTCGCTCCACAGGTACACCTCGGGGCTGCCGTCGGTGTTGCCCCCCGACACGACATCAGCGTTGGCGTAGAACGCAATGTGACGGCCATCGCGCGACAGCCGCGGCATCCAGGCGCGGCTGGTGGGACTGCCAATGGCAGTGATTCGCTGCAGGCCCTGGTCCTCCGTCCACAAGTAGATGTCGGTCTGCGCATCGGCATAAGGGCCCACGCCGCCGACTCCGCCGTGCATGTCCGAGGCAAAGACGATGCGCCGGCCATCGCCGCTGATCCAGGAATGGTGGCTGCCCAGTTCAGGGCCGGCCGGCGAATCGGTCAGCTGCCGGATGCCTTTTCCTTCCTCCCACAGAAAGAGCTCCCGCGAACCGTCGCGATTGCGCCCCGCGACATGGTCGCCGATGCTGGAGAAGGCGATGCGGCGCCCATCATCGCTGATCGACGGTGCCGAGGTACCCACCAGCAACGGTGGCGGCCGCTCGCCGCTGGATGCCGTGATCTGGGTGTACTGCCCGTTCGCGGACCAGCGGAAGACCTCCCAAGAACCGTCGGCATTGCCCGGTTGGCCGGGCGCCAGATCGGCGTTGGAGAAGAAGGCCACAAACCAGCCGGTGGCGCTGACGGAAGCGTAGACCTTTCCCCAACCAGGCTGGGTGTTCTGACTGATCTGCTCGATGGGCAGCAGCGACTGCGCCGCCACAGCGCAGAGCGGCAGCGCTGACAGCATGGCCACCCCGAGCATCCGGAGCCGATGGTGCGGGCGCGGGACGAGCCGCACCGCGCCTGGAGCCCCGCGGCGACCGAGCACCACGGCCGCGAGTCTTGCCCGCACGCCAGCGGTTCGGCAGGGTCGCACAAGGAGTGGACCGCCTACCATCGCCGTTGACTCCCGAGAGCGCGTCGCTCCCGCCACCAGATGGGCAGCGCCAGGGCCATCAGCGCCAGCCCGAGCCCCACGGACCAGCGGCTCGGATCGATGCCTCCCGCGTCCCCCATGCCGCCCGTCTTGGGCAACGTTGGCACCTCGGGCGTCACCGATGGCGCCGGTACGGGCGTATCGGGCACCGTCGCGTTGGGAGTCGGCGATGCCGGGACTTCGGGCGTCGTGGTCGTCGCCAGGCTGGTGGCGGTGGGGGTGATCGGTGTGGGTGTCATCGGCGTGGCGGTAACGTGCGGCGTCCAGGCGGTGAGGGTAACCGTCGGCGTGACCACCGTCGCCGTTGCGGTGGTCGTGACCGTCGCCGTGGGCGTGGCCACCGTCGCCGTAGGCGTGATGACGGTGGCCGTGGCCGTGGGACTTTCCGTGGGCGTTCCCGTCGGCATCTCGGTTGCAGGAGCTGTGGCCGTCAGCGTCGGCGTGAGGGTCGAAGTGGGCGTGGGCGACTCACGGGCCGGACAAAGGATCTCGACGTCGCCAAGGCCATTCGCCTTGCCGAAGTTGTCGCCCTCGCCGAACTTGTACACCTGGAGGCGGGCGATGTCGCGGCCCGTGTCGGTGCGCAGCCAGATGGCGCCGCCCGAGCTGATCTCGCGCGGCGAGTTGGCGCTGGTGACCAGCCGCGGATAACCAGGAATGAGCCCCAGGCCGCCGTAGCTCGTCTCGTCGTGATTGCCCGGGGCCGGCCCGTAGTCTTCCCGGTAGTACTCAGGAGTGGTCTGGATCCGCCAACCCGTCCCTTCCGGCCAGGCCGGCAGGATGTCGCCGGCTGGCGTGTTGTAAAAGAACTCGCCTGCTGGGGGCTGGTTCGGCGGCGTGGTGTAGATCACCATGTCGCCGAAGCGATCGCGAAAGCCCAAGATCATCTGGTCACCGGACTCGGTGAACACGATGTCCGACAGCATAGGCTGCGGGTAGCGGCCGCCATCGCGGATGATGCTGCCCGGCCGATCCTTCCACGGCAGCCACATGGCCCGTCCGGAGTTGGGCCAGATCCAGCCCCGGTCGAAGTGCAGTGGCGCCGAGGCGACTAACCGCATGTCCGATCCGTCATAGGCTGACTCGTAGACAAAGGCGGTCAACTCGTCCGGATTCTGCGACGACTGGGCCGAGCGCACCACGCCGTGATAGAGCCGATCGCCGCGGTAGCCCAGACCGTATGGCCTGGCATCCTCGGCCCAGGGCTCATTGGCCGCGCCGTGGGGAAACGATCCGAGCAACGTGCCGTCCGGCACGGCGAAGCGATAGATCTGACGGTCAAACAGGTTGACCGCGGTGAGCTCTCGGAAGTCCGGACTGATATCCACATCGCCGAGGCTTGTCTTGCCCGTCGGCTCCCGCGATGCCACATCTGGATGGTAGTCGTTGGCCGGCTGGTGCCAGTCCCGTCCGGCGTTGGGTACGGTGGCGAAGGTCCGCACTTGACCGCTCACCAGGTCGATGGCGTAGATGCCCCCCGGTCCCGCGGGCCCGAAGTGCGTCGCCCGCTTGTGGAACGCGCCAGCGTACAAGACTAGGTTACGGCTGTCGTAGGCCAGGCCGTAGCAGGCACCCACCCGGCCCGCCGTCGTCAAGGTGACGAGCTCGCCACCATCCGGCGGCGCCCGGAACGCCAGCACCGCCATCTCCCGATCGCGGCGGCCTCCGCGTGGCGCAAAGGTGGTCGCCACGTAGGGATTCTCCGGCTTCTTCTGGCATGCCTCGGTGAAGCGATCGGCCAGCGTTTGGCCGGTAAGGGGAGCAGCGGCACGAGCCGTGACCAACACCATGGCCACGATTGCCAGAACCAGGACACCATCAAAGAAGCGACATCGCGCACCCACCGTCCATCCTCCTTGGCTCGCCATCGGTCGCCGGGGCGACCAACCATCGGCCATTCTGCCACGAACGCCCACGGGGCGCTACTGGCACGCCTGACGCTTGGCCTCTTCCGCCTGACGCTGCAGAGCCTGCAGGGCGGCCATCGCCGCACGCCGAGCGGCCATGGCTTTGGAAGATCCTTCGCCGCAGCCCCAGACCTGGTCGCCGACGCACACCTGCACCGCAAACCGCTTCGCGTGGTCAGGACCCAACTCGGAGACCGTCACATAGCGCGGTGTCTGCTGCCAGCGCTCCTGGGCAATCTCCTGAAAGCGGCTACGACTGTCAGCGGTGCGCTTGCCGGCCAGGACCGCTCGGAGTTCGGCCTGCAGCAGCCGCAGCACAAACCGTTCCGCCTCCTCCGGCCCGGCGTCCAGCAAGATCGCGCCAACAAGGGCTTCGAAGGCATCGCCGAGCAGCGCGGCACGTGTCCGGCCGCCGCTCGCCTCCTCCCCGCGGCCCAGCCGCAGGAACGCCCCCAGACCAATCCGCCGCGCATAGCGGGCCGTTGCTGCCTCGCAGACCAGCGCCGCTCGCACCGCGGTCAGTTCGCCTTCGCGCGCCTGCGGCAGACGCCCGAACAGGTAGCGGGCCGCCACGTAGTCGATGAAGGCGTCCCCTAGGAACTCCAGTCGCTCGTTGTCGGCCATGCCGGGCGCCGACACTTCGTTCAGATAGGAGCGATGGGTGAGCGCCGTCAAGAGAAGCGCCCGCTCGGAGAAGCGGATGCCCAGTTTCGCTTCCAGTGCGGCGCACCGCTCGTCTTCAGGGATTCGACTCATAGCGCCGCAGCACGAGGCAGGCATTGTGGCCGCCGAAGCCAAACGAATTGGAGAGCGCGACTCGCAGGGGACGCTGCGCCGGCCGCGCGTGGTTGGGCACGTAATCAAGATCGCAGGCCGGGTCCGGCACTTCGTAGTTGATGGTCGGAGGAATCACGCCCCGCGCCAACGTGAGGGCTGTGATGATCGCCTCCACGCCGCCGGCTGCCCCCATCATGTGGCCATGCATGCTCTTCGTGGAGCTGACCGCCACCTCGTAGGCCCGCTCGCCCAAGACGGCCTTGATGGCGAGCGTCTCGGAGACGTCGTTGAGCGGTGTCCCCGTGCCATGGGCATTGATGTAATCGACTTCGCCAACGGGTACCGCAGCCTTGGCCAAGGCGCGGCGCATCGCCTCGGCGGCACCCCGACCCTCGGGATGGGGAGCCGTAAGGTGGTAGGCATCGGCGGTAGCTCCGTAGCCCACCAACTCGGCGAGAGGGGTGGCCTGGCGAGCCAGTGCCCGGTCCAGGCACTCGAGCACGACAACGCCGGCACCTTCGCCGAAGACGAAGCCATCCCGCAGAGCGTCGAAGGGCCGGCTGGCATGCTCCGGATCCTCGTTGCGGGTGGACATGGCCCCTACCCGATGGAAGGCGGCCAGCCCAAAAGGCGTCATGCCCGCCTCCGTGGCCCCGGCCACCATCACATCGGCATCTCCGCGGCGAATGATTTCGAAGGACTCGCCAAGAGCGTGCGAACCCGTGGCACAGGCGGAGACGACACAAAAGTTGGGACCACGAGCCCCAATTTCGATGGCCACCTGGCCGGCAGCGATGTCCGGCAGCATCATCGCCCCGGTGAGCGGATTGACCCGCATCGGACCCTTGCTGAGCAATGTCTCGAACCCCTGCTGGATGGTGAGCAGCCCACCGATGCCGGTGCCGATCAGCACGCCCACACGATCGGCCTCATCCGGATCTACCACCAGGCCCGCATCCTCCACTGCCATGCGGGCAGCGGCCAGGGCGAACTGCACTGCCCGATCGAAGCGCCGCGCCTCCCGACGATCCATCCATTGCTCCGGATCGAAATCATGAACTTCGCAGGCGATTTGCACCGCATACTCGGACGGATCGAAGCGGCTGATTCGGCGGGCGCCCGACTGCCCGGCCAGGAGAGCCTGCCACGTTGGCTCGACGCCGATACCAAGCGGCGTCACCATGCCAGCGCCAGTGATCACAACCCGCGGCGTGCCTTGCTGATCCATAGGGATCCCTCGTCCGTTGGGGGACCGCTCTCGTTGCCGCCGTGTGCGAAAGCCCGACCGCGGCCCTCGCGCCATGCTCCTCGCCCCAGCGGCGGCAACTGATTCTACCATTGGCCAGGTCGGAGAGAGGGGCATGGCCCTTCCCGGTTGGCGGACCATCGCATGGGCACGGCCCCATCGTTCCAGGCAAGGCCGTTCACTGGCCAGGGTCGTTGGGCCGGGCCATCGCCCCCAGTCGTTCGGCTAGGCGGTCGAACCAAGCGGTTGGGCTAAGCCTTGAGGCCCGAGCCGGTCAAGATCACGACGACGCGACCCGGCAAGACCCGTTCCGGGCCCACCAAGGCCACTCCGGCCAGGGCGGTGGCCGCCGACGGCTCCACGTACCAGCCCTGCTGCGCTGCGAGCCGTGCCGCCTCAGAAATCGCCCTCTCGCCCACCGCGACGATGCGGCCGCCCGTGCGCCGCACTGCCGCCAGCACCGCGGCAGCCCTTGGTGGCCGGGCCACGCGCACCCCCAGCGCTCGCGTGGCGCGGATGGGCACCGGCACGGCATCCTCCGCTGCCGAGGCGAAGGCGGCTGCCAGCGGGGCACAGGCAGCTGCCTGAATGCCCACCAGCTGCGGCAATTCGGCAATGCAGCCGCCGTCCAACAGCGCCCGGAAGCCCAGGTACAACCCATAGAGCAGAATGCCGTTGCCCAGCGGCATGACCACGGTGTCCGGAGCGTGGCGGTCCAGGTCCTCCCACAACTCGACCGCCAGGCTGGCCTGCCCGGCGAGAAAGAAGGGGCTGAAAACGTGGCTGGCATACGGCTGTTCGGCCGTGATCGCCTGGGAGGCCAAACAAGCCGCGGCCTCGCGATCGATCGCCGACCGATCAATGTGTGCGCCGTAGGCAGCGGCCTGGCGCAGTTTGGCCGTGGGTGTGCAGCGAGGCACGAAGAGCCGCAGCTGGACGCCCGCCCGCGCTGCGTAAGCCGCCAGACTGGCCCCGGCGTTGCCCGAGGAGTCCTCGACCGCCGAACCGACCGATGCCGCTCGCAGCGCGGCGGCCAGTACTGCCGAGCCTCGGTCTTTGTGGCAGCCCGTCGGTTGCAGGAACTCCAGCTTGGCCAACACGTTCCGCCCGAGCCATTCGGCTGCCACAATCGGGGTACCGCCCTCGCCGAGGGTACAGTCCGCAAGCGGCAGCGGCAGCATGCCCGGATACCGCCAAGGCGCCCGGGCCCGCGCCGCCATAGCTCGCGGATCGAACGGCGCAAGCGCGAGATCCCACAATCCGCCGCACCGACAGCGCCACTGCCGAACGTCGGGGTCGGCCGAGCGGTGGCAGCGGTCGCACACCACGTGCGTTCCTGCCGGGTTGGGAGCCTGCCCCAACCGCGCCATGCCAGCTAGCCGCGCTGGCCGCCCGGCCGCGTGGTGCGCACGCGGATGAGGCCGCGAATGTCCTCCAGAGCCGTCTTCACCACGTCGACGCGGGTGTCGAGATCCTCGACCCACTGCACCGGCACTTCGGCAATGCGGTAACCAAGCTGCTGCGCCCGCAAGAGGAGCTCAGTGTCGAAGAACCATTCGTTGTTCACAACAAGCGGCAACAAAACGCGAGCTACGTCGCCTCGAATCGCTTTGAAACCACACTGCGCGTCCGAGAAGGTTCGTCGCGGGAACAGGATTTTGATGAGCAGGTTGTAGATGCGAGAGGTCAGCTCGCGCTTCAGGCCACGGGTCACTTGGGCCCCTCGCGCCAGCCGCGAACCGATGGCCACGTCGTAGCCACCGTGGACCAGTTGGTCGATCAGCGGCCGAAAGGCCGCCAGGTCGGTCGACAGATCGACGTCCATGTAGGCCAGTACCTGGGCATCGCTCTCGAGCCAGGCGCGCCGCAGCGCCCGGCCGCGACCCTTCTGGTCGAGATGGATCGCCGTGACGCGGTCGTAGTCGGCCGCCAGTTGCTGGGCAATCGCCAGCGTCTGATCGGTCGACGCATTGTCGGCCAGCACAATCCGCCAGCGATAGGGGATGCTCTGGGAGAGGAAACGATGCAGTCGTTGGACCGAGGACGGCAAGACATGCTGCTCGTTGTACACCGGGATCACCACGTCCACGCGGATCTCGTCATCGACCATGCCAGCCTCCGGCCGCAGCCGGCGCTACTATAGCAGAACTCGCACGGCCGACCGGTGGGCCTGTGGTATACTGGCAGCGTGCGGCTGACCGAGCTCTGCCTTCAAGGCTACAAGAGCTTCGCCGGTAGACAGCGGTTCGCCTTCCCCTCGCCGATCACGGCCATCATCGGTCCCAACGGCAGCGGCAAGTCCAACATCGCCGAAGCCATCCGCTGGGCGTTGGGCGAGCAACGGGCTGGTCAGCTGCGGGCGCGGCGTGGCGAAGAGCTGATCTTCGCCGGTTCCGAGCGGCGCGCCCGCGCTGGTCTGGCCGAGGTGACACTCGTCCTCGACAACGGCGACGGTGCCCTGCCGATCGACAGCGCCGAGGTGGCGGTCACGCGCCGCATTCATCGGGACGGTACCGCAGAAGTCATGGTGAACGGGGCGCGGGTGCGGCTGCGCGACCTCACGGACCTCTTCGGCGCCCGCCTGGGCGACGCCCAGTACACCGTGGTAGGCCAGGGCACGGTGGACAACGCTCTCTCCTTGAGCCCCGTAGAGCGGCGCGCGCTCATCGATGACGCGGCCGGCATCGGACCCCTGCAACGGAAACGAGATCGGGCACTGCGTCAGCTGGCCGAGGCCCAGGATAACCTGGCGCGCGTGGACGACCTCCTGGCCGAGCTGGGTCCCCAGCTCCGGCGCATGTCCCGCTTGGGCGAACGGGCTCGCCGTCATGAAGCGCGCTCTTCGGACTTGGGCTCCCTTCTGGCAACGTGGTACGGCTACCACTGGCACCAGGCACGGACGTTGGTGGTGGAACTGCGGGACGGTCTGACTGCCGCCGACGAGGCTTGCCACTCGGCTCACGAGGCCATCGCCAAGTGCGCGGATGAGGTTGCCGCCGCCAGGCTAGCTGCCGAACAGGGTGAAGCCGCCATTGCCGAGGCTCGCCGGGAGTACGACCGCGCGCACGAGGGGCTCGTCGCGGCACGCGGACAACAGGCTGTGGCCACAACGCGCATCGAGGCCCTGGAGCGACAGCTGAGGGAGACCGAGTCTGATATCGTCGCCCTGACAGGGGAGGTGGACGGACTCGCCGAGCAGCTGCGCACCCTCGAGGCACAGACGGCCGAGGCCGAGGCGGCACACACGGCGCAGGTGGCAGCCGAAGGCGAAGCCCGAGCGGCTTTGGCCCATGCCGAGGCCCAGCTCCGTCGCCTGGCGCGGGAGATGGAGGCTGCTCGGCAGCGCGCGTTCGAGGCAGCAACCCAGGCGGCGCACCAGCGCAATGAGAAGCGGCGGCTCGAAGAGATGGAGCGGGCCGTGCTGCGGGACAAGGACGAGTTGCAGGCCGAAGCGGAGCGTTTGGCGGACCGACGGCGCCAGGCCCACACCGATGTGACGGTGCACCGCCAAGGGCTGGCGAAGAGGGAGGCGGAGCTGGCGGCCGTCCAGGCAGCCGCCGAACGCCTCGACGAGGAGCTCACGGCGACGGCAGCGGCCTTGGCGACGGCCCGAGCGGCCCTGGCAGAGGCGCGCGGCCAGCGAGACGCGCTCACGGCGCATGTGCAGTCGCTGCAAGATCTGGCGCGACGTCTCGACCCTGCCATGCCACTCTTGGCCGAGCTGACCACGGCCCTGGTCAGCCCATCGGACGGTGGGGCAGCCATCCTGGGTCGTGTCGCTGCCCTGCTGCAGATCGAATCCGGCTGGGAAAAAGCGGTGGTCGCCGCCCTGGGCAACGAACTGTCCGGCCTGGTCCTCGCCGACGCCATCATCGTCGACGGCGCGCTCGCCCATCTGCCGGCCGAGGTAGCTGGCCCCGTCGCGCTGGTGCCAGCCCACGGCCTGGGCGCGCCTTGGCCCCCATGGCAACCGCAGCCCGGTGAGCAGCCGGCCAAGGAGGTCGTTCGCTGCCCGACGCACGCCCCGTTGGTCGAGCAGCTTCTCGGACACACGGCCTTCGTGGCCGATCTGGCAGCCGCCCGGCGGGCGGTAGCGCGGGATGACGGGCCGCTGCAGGCGGCGGTCATCGACGGCACCCTGGTGCTCCGCGGGGGGGTGGTCCTAGCGGGCACCCCTGGCGAGCACCTGCTCGCTGTGGAGCGCGACTTGCGCTTCCTACCAGCCCAGATCGAGAGCGCCATGGCCGCCATGGACCGTTGTGCGGCCGAGATCGACGATCTCGTCGAGTCCCAACGCCACCTCGAGGGCGAGGCGGGCCGCCTGGCGGTGGCACGGAATGAGGCAGAGCGGGGCCGTCGCGAGGCACGGGAGAAACTCGAGGGCGCCCAGACCGTCCTCCAGCGGATCACGCGCGAGGCGGACTGGCTGGCGGCGGCGGTGGAACGCCAGGCGGCCGAGTTGGATGCCGTGCGGCAGCAATCGACCGCCCTCGACGAGGCTCTGTGCGTCGCGGAAGCCGCAGAGAGGGAGGCGACGCAGCTGCTGCACCAACTCGAAGCCGAGACGGCGCAGCATGAGGCGGCCGACGCCCGTACCCGGCTCACCGAGGCGACCAGCAACGTGAGCCAGGCCTTCCAGGCGTTGGCCGCGGTGCAGGCGCAAGTCCAGGTCGCCCGCGCCCAGTGGAAGAGTAGCCAGGAGCGCCGCGAAGCAGCGCTGCGGCGTCGGGAGACGATCGTCGCTGAGATCGCCGAAGCCCGGCGGCTGGTGGCCGACCTGGAGGTGTCCATCGCCGATCAGGAGGCCAGACTGGCGGAGCGGAAGGCAGATATGGCAGCCGCCGAGGGGGAGCGAGCGGCCGTCCAAGCGCGGCTGCAGAGCGCACGGAACGCTCAGGCCGAAGCCGAGCAGGCGCTCCGTGCCTCGGAGGCGGCCGCCGCCGAGCTGCGCTTGTCCCTGGCGCGCGCGGAGGATCGTCTGGTGCGGCTCTACGACCAGTTACGCGCCGACGCCGAATGGCTGCGCCTGCCGGAGGGTCTGCCGGAGGTCTTGGATCCAGCATCCGCGCCGCAGCTCGCCCTGTCCCCGGTGCCCAGCCTGCCAGAAGACATCGAAGAGCACATCCGCCGCTTGCGCAACGAGCTGCGGGCCATCGGTGCCATCGATCGCGAAGCGCTTCGCGAGTACGAAGTGACTGCCGAGCGCTACCAGGGCTTGTCCGTCCAGCGCGCGGATCTGGAAGCGGCGATCCGCGACCTCCAGCAGCTGTTGACCGGCCTGGAGGACGACATGCGGCAGCGCTTCGATGTGACGCTGGCCGCCGTGGCTCGGACGTTCCGCGAGACGTTCGTCCAGCTCTTCGGCGGCGGCGAGGCGGAGCTGGCCGCCGTGCCAGGAGAGGAGGGTCAGCCGGGAATTGAGATCATCGCTCGACCTCCCGGAAAGCGGCGTCAGTCCTTGGCACTGCTATCCGGCGGGGAACGAGCGCTCACCGCGGTGGCGCTGCTGTTCGCGCTACTCCGGGTCAGTGGTACCCCCTTCGTGGTGCTGGACGAAGTGGATGCCGCCCTCGACGAAGCAAACATCGATCGCTTCGGCCAGGCCCTGGAAGCGCTGGCCAAGGAGACCCAAGTGATCATCATTTCGCACAACCGCGGCACCATTGGCCGCGCCGGCGCCGTGTACGGCGTCACCATGGCCGAGGACGGGAGCAGCCAAGTGATTAGCTTGCGGCTGGAGGTGGAAGCGTGAGCCGCCCCATGCTCGGCCGTCGCCGCGCCGGGCTGCAGCTCGTGGCCAGCCTCATCCTCATCGCTGCAGCCTGGTGGGGCAGTTGGCACCCGGCGCGAATCGGCGGTGGCAGACGGTTCGCCTTCTTCGCCCTGTGGCTGGGTTACATCGGAGCTATCGACGCCCTTGTGCTCCGCCGCACGGGAAGCTCGCCCTCCCGCCGTGGCGTGGGCAACTGGTTGCTCATGTTTCTGGCTTCGGTGCCTGTGTGGTGGTCATTCGAGGTCCTGAACCGATTCCTGGGCAATTGGGAGTACGTGAGCTCCCAACCGTGGGCACCCCTCGAGCGATTCCTCCTTTCCTCCCTGTGCTTCTCAACCGTCATCCCGGCTGTCTTTACGACCGCCGAACTCGTCGCCTCCTTTGGCGCGCCGGCCTGGCTGGCGCGACGCCCCCCACTGGACCCTTCGCCGCGCGTACTGGCCCGCATGGTGGCCCTGGGCATCGGCATGCTGGGCGGGATCCTGGTGGCGCCGCGATTTTCCTATCCGACGACCTGGCTGTGCCTGCTATTCCTTCTGGATCCGCTCAACGAGGCGCTGGGCGCACCATCGGTGGTACGACGTCTGGCCCACGGTGACTGGCGGCCCATCTGGTACCTGGCCTCCGCGGCCCTCGTCTGCGGTGTCTTCTGGGAGCTATGGAACTACCGAGCCGATCCCAAGTGGATCTACCACATCCCCTTCTTCGGCCGCGGTGAGCGCGCAGCCATGCCCTATGTGTTCGAGATGCCCCTACCCGGCTACCTCGGCTATCTGCCATTCGGTGTCGAGCTCTATGCCACCTACACGTTTCTGATGCTCGTCATCGGCCGCAGCGGTGCCACCGTGGGGCCGCAGTTCGGCGCGCCCGAGGGCAACGGAGCGTCACCGGACAGGCCGCAAACGGGAGGCACCATCGACGTGGCCAGCTGAGCCAGATTGTCCTGGCGTAGCCGGGCGGCGCAGCCTTCGTCGAGCCCTCGTTGGACGCCTCCGGCGGGGCGTGTTATCATCGGCCAAGTGGCCTTGGACCACGATCAGGCGAATGATCCTGCATTTTCCCTCCCTCATCACCCGACAGGAGCAGTACACATGAGCCGACTGCAACGTTTTCGCCCTTGGCGAATGGTGCTCAGCATTGTGGTCTTGGCGGCCGCGGTCGTCGTGGCCGGCCGCGCCATGGCGGCGCAGGATCGACCGCTGACCGACCTACCGTGTGAGGACATTCGGACGCCCACAACGTGGACAACGGCCGGCAGTCCGTACGTCACAAACTGCCGAATCCGCATCGTGGAGGGCGCTACGCTCACCGTGGAGCCCGGCGTGGAGGTGGGCTTTGGCGAGCAGGGGAGTCTGTCCGTCGAGAATGGCACCCTGATTGTGGCCGGCACACCATCCCAGATGGTGACCTTCACGTCGAGCAAGGACGTCAAAGGTCCAGGCGATTGGTACGGTGTCTCGGTGGGTGAACGGGGGCGCGCCGACCTGCACGACCTGACCATCGCGTACGCAGGCAAGTCGCAGCCGGCACTGTTGTTGAGCAGCATCACAAACACGCTCACCAACACACTGACCAATGCGGTCATCGAGAGTTCCGCCCGCGGTGGCATCAAGATCGACGAGGTCAATGCCGCACTCACCGACGTGACCGTTCGCAAGTCGGGTGGACCGGGAATCACCATCAGCGACAAGACGGATGCCCCGATTCGGGTGACACTCACCCGGGTTACCATTCTCGAGACGGGGGAAGCGGTTCTGACAGAGCCCAATGTGCAGTTCGACCTGCACAATATCACGGCACGCCAGAATGGCTTCAACGGAATCGTCACGCAGGGCACGGCGACCTTCCCCATGATCTGGCGTGGCGGTGAGCTGCCATACATCTGCCGCTCGGCGGTCGGCATGCAGGCCGGTCTCACCATCGAACCCAACACCGTGGTGAAGTTCCTGTCGGGAGCGACCCTCAACGTCAAACAGGGCGCTCGCTTGCAGGCTCTGGGGGAACCCGCGGGCAAGATCTTCTTCACCAGTGCAGCGGACGACAGCGCTTGCACTTCGACAACCGTGGATTGCGATGCCACGAACGACGGTCCGGTGAGCCCGCTGCCCGGTAGCTGGCTGCGGCTCGCTGTGGAGCGAAACGCCAGCGCCGAGATCGCCCACGCCGAGTTCCGCTACGGGAGCGACTCGATGCTCAGTCTGTCCGGCCCGGCCACCATCACCAGCACCGCCTTCCGCCAGTCGAGTGGCATTGGCGTGGCGGTTTCGAACGTCGACGTGTCCATCGCGGACAGCGAGTTCACCGGCAACGTGCGCAATGCCCTGGCCATCCAGGCGACGAGCCCAATCACCGTGGCCCTGCGCAACAGTGAGTTCCGCGACAACGGCAATTCCACCGCTGGCAAATTCGCCATCGTCAGCATGCCGCCGGACGTCAACCTCGTCAACGAGGGCAATCAGGCGCCTGGATTCAGCAACGGTTTGAATGGCTACCTGGTCACCGCCGGCAACATGACGCAACCCCATGTGTGGCGAGCTGGCGACCTGCCGTACATTGTCAACGGCACCATCGACCTGCGGGAGCGCACCGCCCAGCTGACCTTGGAGCCAGGCCTGACGGTGAAAATGGGGCGGGCCAGCCTACAGGTCAGCAAGGGCGAGCTGCGGGCAGGCACCGCCGATGGCGACCGGGTGCTCGTGACGGCGCTGGCCGACGATGCCTGTTCGGCCGACCAGGACAGCGGTTGCGACACCAACGCCGACGGGGCTTCCTCGCGACCTGGCCCAGGCGATTGGGACACTGTGGCCATCGGCGAGGGCGCCATGGGCGCACTGCTCCGGCGGACGGTGCTGCGCTACGGCGGCACCTCATCGACCGCCAGCACCATGCTCGATCTGACCCACCCCGGCAGCACCATTGCCAGTTGCGAGCTGGCGTATAGCTCGGGCATCGCGCTGCGCATCAACCTGGTGAACACGAGCGTGGTGGGCAACGAAATCCACCACAACCGGAGCCACGGCGTTCAGATCAAGGCCGGCACCGCCCCGCAACGAGTGGTCTTCCGCGACAACAACATCCACGACAACGGCGGAGCGGCGATCGACACTGACGCCAACTCCGAGGTCGCCTTCGAAGGCAACAACGTGGCACAGATGAATGCCCTGAACGGCATCGCCATTCACGGCGACGTTCGAGCACCCACCACACTCTGGCGGGCCACCTCCCTGCCCTACTTGCTGACACGGACCGTCGACGTCAAGAACGGCGTGCTCACCATCGAGCCTGGTGCAGTGATCAAGTTCGGGGACGACGTCGACCTGCAGACGAGCTTCGGCCGGCTCGTAGCCGACGGCACGAGCGACCGCAAGATCGTGTTCACTTCGCTCAAGGACGACAGCGACGGCGTGGACTCCAATCCCCTGGAGGGCGATGTGAATCCGGCACCGGGCGACTGGGGCAGCATCCTCTTCAGCTCGGGCGGCGCCGGCGGCAGTCTCTCGAATGTCGAGATCCGTTACGCCGGCAAGGGCGAACGGGAGGCAGTGCTCATCAATCACAGTGCTGCGACCCTGCACGACGCCCTCATTCGTGATTGCCGGGGCTACGGCATCCTGGTGCGAGATGTGAACGCCCGCATCGAGAACACCACGGTGCGGAACATGCTTCTCAAGGATGGCATTCGCCTGGAGGCCCGCAACCGTCCGATCGATGAGGTCGTGCTGACGAACAACGTGATCAGCGGTTGCCGGGCCGGAGCGGCGATCTCGGCCGACGCCAATGTGCAGCTGCGCCTGACCGCCAACCGGGCCACGGATAACCTGGTCAACGGCGTTCTGGTGGAGGGGACCATGACGGTCAGTCGGGAGTGGCCCGCCGGTGACCTCATCTTCGTCGTGGGACGCCGGCTGTCGGTGGGTCGCGGCGCCAAGCTTACCCTCCAGCCGGGACTGGTGGTCAAGGCCAGTGCCGACGCGGCGCTGGAAGTGGACAGTGGCGAGTTCTCGGCGGTAGGCACCGCCGACCAGGAGATCGTGCTCACCTCGGTGCGCGATGACAGCCAGGTCGATGGCAATGGCAATGGCGATACGAATCCCATCGAGGGCGAGGTCAAGCCGGCCCCTGGCAACTGGGCCGGACTCAAGTTCGGATCGGGCGCGCGCGGCGTAACCATTCGCCACGTTCGCGTGCTTTACGCCGGTGCCAGCACCGCGGCGCTGCAAGTCGAGCATCCCAACGTCCTGATCGATGCCAGCGAGGTTGCCCACACAGTGGGCTCATGCATTTGGATGAACGGCGGTGGTGGTACCTTGCGCGCCAACTTCATCCACCATTGCGGCTCCGCCGGCGTCCGAATCGAGCAGACGTTGCGCGGTCCGATCGAGCTGGAAGGCAACGTGTTCACCGCCAACGAGCGGTCCGTGTACCACCATGCGACGGGCACCGTTCACACCGCTAACAACGTTGCCATCGGCAATCGATACGATGCCATGGACTACTGCTCCAACGTTCGCACCAACCAGACGTGGTACAGCGATCTGGCCCGCGAGTTGACGTGCAGTGTGAACGTGATGGCCGGTGCGGAACTCACGGTGGAGCCCGGCACTGTCTTGCTGGTGCGTAAAGGCCAGAACCTGACGGTGAACCACCAACTGCGCGGCGAGGGGATCGTGGTGGCCCTGGCAGAGATCGAGGGGACCAGCGAAGATGACTTCTGGTCGGGGCTGATCTTCGCAGAGTCCGGTGGCGGCTACTTGCGGAGCAGCCTCCTAGTGCGCGGCGGCACTTCGGGCCAACCGATGCTCAGCGTGCGCAGCGCATCGCCGGTGCAGATCCTGAACAACCTGCTCATCCGGGCTAACAGCACCGGCATGCTCATCTCCGGTACCGGGGTGAGTCCGGAGGTGCGCGGCAACCTGCTGCGCCGCGTGGAGGGCAGCAGTCCGATCGGCCTTCGTGTCTCCAGCAATGCCCAGCCGCAACTGCGAAACAACCGTATCGCCGCCACAAACACGGCACTGCGAATCGACGACACCACACCGGCAATGGTCGCCGCCTTCAACAGCTTCGCCGAGTCGTACGAGTTTGCCGCCGTGAACAACGACCGGGCGGTCTGCGTGGACGCGCAGTACAACTGGTGGGGCGATCGCACCGGTCCTTACGATCCGGCCAACGATCGCGATGACCCGTGCAATAGCGTGGTCGGGCAGCTGGAGAACACGCGCGGCAAGGGGCATCGGGTATCCAAGGGGGTGAACTACAAGAACTACCTGGACACCGCCATGCCGGCCATCCCAGTGCTCGACGGGCCGCGTTGTGGGGTGACCAATGCCCGCCGCCAGCGGTTCACGGGAACCACCAGCCCCGGTGCGACCGTCAACGTCTATGAGGGAACCGATCCGACGCCGATCCGCGGTGAGCTGGCCAGTTCGGACGGCCGATTCGACTTCGAGCTGAACCTGTCACCAGGCATTCACCGCTTAAGCGTGGATGCCGGCGAGGAGCAGATGCGGAGCGCCAATGTCATGTTCCGCGTCCTCGACATCCAGCCCGACCTGCTGCTTGACCCGGCAAGCACCTACTTCGAGTATGGCCCAGCCGGCAGTCGACGTCGTCAACCGGTGCGCGACGAGGCCGGCTGTGCCACTGGCTGCGTGACCGACCCGGCGGCCAAGACGAGCGGTCGCGTGTTGCTGCCGCCCGATGTGCCGGTGAAGGTTCGAACGCGAGTCAGCGGTACGGTGACCTCGGCAGAGCTCATCTTGGAAGATCGACCGCCCATGGCGCTGCGATCGGCGCCCGATGGCTACTGGGAGACCGAGGAGTTCGTGCCCCAGCAGGGATCCTTCGCCTTGCGTTTGAATGGAGGCGCCCTGACCTGTCCAGGATTCATCTACCTTGGCGGCTCAGGCGTGGTGTACATGGACACCGGCGTGAGGGAGCCGCCGGTTCGCTCGTACGACTTCGAAAGCGGCAACCAGGGCTGGGTGGGAATGGTGCCTTGGGCTCGGGAACAAGAGCGAGTCGCCGGCCAGCCCATCCAGAACTGGTACTTCACCGACAGCCCGGGCTTCGACGCGTCGGGGCAGCCCTTGCCGTACAAGCCACGGCTGAACATCACCCTTAGCAACAGCGAGCCGGTGGACCTGAGCGGTGTCTCGGCGCCCACCCTGCGCTTCCGGCACCGCTACCTGTTCGGGCGCGGTGACTCGGGATACATTGAGGTGCAGACGCCTCTATCGGCGAGCTGGATCGAAATCGCCAAGTTCCAGGGCCGCAGCGAGAACGCCACCGCCGGCGCCTGGCTCAACCACGCAATCCCGCTCGATCGCTTCGCCGGCCAGAGTCAGGTGTACATCCGCTTCCGGCTGTACAGCGACTCCGGGCAAGAGGACGACGGCTGGTACATCGACGACGTGTCGGTGGGGTCAGGCGGCGCGTTCAACAACCGCTACGATCTGGGTGAGCCCGTGATCGAGGGCGCTGAGGTCCAGTTGCGACAGCGGAACCTGGATACCGGCGAATGGCTGTGGTGGAATGGCAATCCCACCGGCCAGGCCAATCCGCAGGAGACCGACCGTTCCGGCCGCTACGGGTTCTTCAACTTGCCCGTGGGCGAGTATCAGGCCACGGTGAGCCCACCGTCGGGCAGCCCCCTCGGGCCACAGACCAGCCCCGTCATCGTCGTCTGGAACGGTGCCTTCACGTACGACATCGCCCTCGTCGGAGGCCAGCCCATCTACCTGCCGATCACCGCCCGCTCGTTCGACATACGCTGAGCCATCCAAGCGCGCGGGTGCTGGCAAGGCTACGAGCCGACGGCCGGCACCCGCGCAGTCGGTCGGGAACGATTCGTGTCGGGGCGCTCCGCCGAGCCCAACGGCAGGGAATCGCCCACTGCGCGGCAAGATGGTCATGCCAGCGCGGCGGAGGTGGGCCAGGAGTACCTGAGGCGCGCGCGTGCCATCAGAGTCCGCCCACGCGGGCGCACTGGCGAACCACGCGGTAGGGGGCACGCTGCCCGCACGATTCGCCGACGAAGCTGATGCACAGATCGGTGGTGCCAAACGGCCCCGGCGCCTTCACCAACGTCAGCGCTCCGTCCAAGTCAATCGTGGCGCCCGGTTCCAGGGTCACGTCGGGCAGCCGGACACTGCCATACTGCTCGGACGCACCGGAGCGATTGACGGCGGTGACCATCACTTCCGCGACGGTCGCCGGGAAGCCGGAGTCGTTGCGCACCCGGACCAGGTAATGCACCACCATCTGGCCCGCGGTGCAGTCAACCTCCGCCGCGATGCTCTTCACCCGCAGCTCGATGCGCTCCGGACTGCCACAGTGCGGCGTCCTCGTGGCCAGTGGCCGTGGCTCGGCGGTGGCGAAGAACAACGTTGGCCGTTGCCGCGCGTCGGTGGGCACGATCCACGGAGTGGCCGTTGGCCACATCACCGGCCTTGGCGTCGCGGTAGCAGGCAACGGCGGTGGCCTGGTGCTTGTTGGCAGGGGCAAGGCAGTGACCGGCTCGCTCAGGGGCGGCTCCGTGACCACCACCACAAACTCCGGCGCCTGTGCGGCGTCCGACGCACTCTGCCCCTCGCTGCGGGCATCATCCCCGCCACCGGAGCCAACCCCTGCCGGCGGCAACGGCTCCTCGTCCACGGAACCGAGCGCGAGGGAACGCAACGCCCCGACTGCGGAGGTCGGTGCTGCCGCCTGCGGCCACCAGCGGCCATGATCGATCGTCAAGTCGGGCATCTGGAGGCGGCGGACCGGCGTTGGCCAGGCGGGTAGCGGTGCGTAGGCCAGCTGAGCAGCGGCCTCCCCTGCCAGGCGGGCCTGGAAGCCGGACCAGCCAATGCCAGCCAGGCAAATCACCGCCAGCACAATGGCCCAGGCATCCACCTGGCGTCGCGGCAGCGTTCCCGCCTCGAGGCGCTCTGAGAGAGCCAGATAGCCCGCCAAGACCGCCAGCCCAACCAGCAGGGCGATCAAAGCAATCATGGTACCAGTATAGATAGGAAATGCCTGCAGCGCAAGGACCACGGTGCCACCGGCGCTGCAAGCTGGGTGGTGACTGGGCCTCGGCGAGCCAAAGGTGCGATGCCTTCGCTCACCGGCGAACGCAGCACGAGCGGGGCAAAGATCCGCCACCGGAGGTCCACCGGCGCAGCGGGCGTCGCCGAGGGCCAGACCGTCGGCGACGGACTGGTCTGTGTCGCCGTTGGCGTTGCCGACGCCGCCGTGGTAACCCAGGGCGTGGGACACGCCGTGGGGCTCGCGGTCATGGTCGGTGAGGCGGCCACCGGCGGCAGCAACGTCGGCGGCAGGGCGGTGACAGTCGGCGTGGGAGTCATTGTTGGCGCCGTCGGGGTAGGAAAGACTACCGCCGGCTCCGTCCACGCGGCGCCGACAGGTCCCCAGTGGCCATCGCCATCCTGACCGCGGACGAACACCCAGCGGCGGCCCGCCTCCCAATCGCCGCTTGGAGCCTCGGCCCACGCACGCGCAAGCCCCTCGGCCTGCGGAAGCACCACCATGGCTTGACCGGTCCCTGGCGTCCCCGGTTCGTCCAGCCAGTACTCCGCGGCGAGGATGTCCTGGCCACCGCTGTGGCGGTCGTCCAGGCGCGCCTCCACGCGAAGGACTCCCCCCGAGACACGGGCGACGACTTCATCGGCCAGCGGCCCCAACGCCAACTCGTACGGTGCCGGCACCAGCCGACCGGCGTGCACGAGCGCCGGCAGGTTGGCCGTCACCTGGGCCGCCAGCTCGGTGCAGGTCGGCCAGAAGTAGTTCTCGCGGGCATTGCCGATCTCGAACGTCAGACAGGGCACGCCGAGTTCGCCATAGACCCAGTCGCAAGCATCACCCGATGCAAGGTACAGCTCATGGACGGGAATGGGTCGATAGCCCGTGTACGAGGCGCACAGCCGCGCCAGGCTGCGCAGCCCCGCCTCGTCCGGCGCCGGCTCCGTGGTGTAGCCGAACGGATACAGCACCAGGTCCGAGTAGCTGTGCAGCGAGATCGCCAGGCTGGGCGCCAGCTCCTTGAAGAGATCACGCAAGGCCTGCGTCTCCGGCTCGGAGAATGGACCTCGGCCGCGATAGGTCTCGTCACATTCGGCTGTGGAGGCGCCGCGGCCCCCCCAGTGGTAGCCGTAATTGCGGTTCAAGTCGACACCGGGGCCGCGTCCGTCACGCACCGGCTGCCCACCACAGGCATCCTGATCGTTGTTCTTGCGCCAGTTCTGACGCGCCTCGACCTTGATTAGGCCATCCGGATTGGCCACCGGCAAGATCCACACCTCGCTGGTGTCCAGAAGCCACGTCAAGGTGGGATCCACGTCGTAGGCACTCGCCAGCTGGTCGGCCAGGGCGAGCGCCAGCACGGGGGTAACCACTTCCCGCGCATGGTGCAAGGCTACGACCACGAAGACCGGCTTAGGCATTGCCCGAGCCAGGTTGGTGATACGCACAGCCCATAGCCGTCGTCTCACCGCTCGGGAATGGAGGGTCTCCCATGTGGGGCCCACATCACGCAGCTCGACCAGCCCCGGATGGCGACCGGCAAGATCCCGGAGGTGCGCCTCGACCGACGCATAGCTCGTGTAGCAGCTGAGCCAGCGCGGCGTCGGTTGCTGCTCGGCGCGCAGCACCCCGCCACCCAGGTTCCGGACCAGTCGCTCGCCCTCGCTGCGAGGCAGGTAGAGGTCAACGCCCTCCTCGGGGTGGGCCGACCATACCTCCCAGCCGCGCTCCTGCCACCGGCTGGTCACGAGCGGCCCGAAGAAGGGCACGTGCACCAGCACCCAGCCCTCCTCGTCAGCAGGAGGCTGCGCCCCGATACTCGCCGCCGCCGCCCCGGCCGTGCCCGCCAGAAACAGGCCCACCACGAGCACCCGCACCGTCCAGCGCAAGGACGGACCGACTCGCCCCACGGCCATCCCGCCAACCGCTGCGCTCACCCAGCCAGGCACCGTCCGTTAGCATGGCCGCATCCCCTGCCGCAGTCAAATCGGCCGCCGGTGCCCCGCGCCTGGCCCGCCAGACGCCTCAATCGACGATCCGGCTCGGGTTATGCTATTATTAACCGAAGGATGTCCCGCATGGGGCTGCTGGTGGCTCGAGGAACGGGCCGCCAGTCGATGGCAAATACCGTCGACCGGAGAGCTTCACCGCCGCCAGCGCGCTCTGGTGCCGGGCATCGCCATTCGACGTGAGGAGGAGCATATCATGCTAACCCGACGCTGGATCACCGCACTGTTGTTGGTCGTCGCTCTCGGTCTCCTGGTGGTGCCGGTCGCTCGCGCCGGCCAGGTGATATCCGAGGAGGAATACGTCGTCGGCGCCGACGAGGTCATCGCTGGCGACCTCTACGTATTCGCCAACGAGATCGTCATTCAGGGCGAAATCGATGGCGATCTCATTGCCGGCTGCAGCACGCTGACCATCGAGAGCACGGGGCGTGTCAGCGGCGATCTCCAAGCGGCCGGCCGCGAAATCGTCGTCGCTGGCGAGGTGGGCGATGACGCGCGGGTTGCTGGCTTCCGGCTGGCCCTCGAAGGCGCCGGCAGCGTGGCCGATGATCTTTTGGCTGCCGGCTACAGCGTCGAGATCGGTTCCGACGCCCTGGTGAACGGTGATGTCCGTGTTGCTGCTCGTCAGGGCGTGGTGGACGGCGTGGTGCAAGGTAACGTTCATTTCGCTGGCTCCGGTCTGAAAATCGGCGGTCAGATCGCTGGCGATGTGTACGCCGACGTCGACGCCCCGAGCGAGGGGCAGGAGTTCGATTTCGGTGCCTTCGGTATGCCAAAGGTGGTGTCGGTCGACCAGGGTCTCACGGTCAGCGATGACGCCGGCATCGACGGCACCCTCATATACACCGCACCGCAGAAGTCCGACTTGCCGGAGGGCGTGGCGGCAGCGATCGACTTCAGCGAGCGGGAACCTACGGCGACCGAGGAGGAGGAGGAGCGACCGCTCGCCGTGCGCTGGGCCCTCAGCGGTGCCAAGGCGTTTGTCACGCTTCTGGTCGTAGGCCTCTTGCTGTTGCTCATCCTGCCTCGGGCTGTCCATGCCGCTGAACGGGTTGCCAGCCGTCGCCCGTTGCCCAGTGTCGGCTGGGGCTGCTTGACACTCCTGGTCGCGGTGGTGGGCGTGGTCCTGCTGGCGATTGTCTCCATCGCCGCCCTTGTCGCGGTGGGCGCGGTGCACATCGACCCCTTGGTGATGCCCATTCTGTCGATCTCGGTGGTCCTCGGCTCGCTTCTCACCTTCGGCATGGTTCTTTTGGCGTGGGCTGGCCGGGTGGTGGTGGCGCTGTGGATCGGTCGCCGGCTCCTCGGCCTGGGCTCCTCGTCGTGGTCGGACTCGCGATGGGTGGCGTTCCTGCTCGGAGCACTCGTCTACTGCATCCTGTGGACCATCCCCTATGTGGGCTGGATCTTCGATTTCCTGGGCATTCTCATCGGCCTGGGCAGCATCATCCTTGGTCTGCGAGGGTCTCGCCAGCCGCAGCCTGCGCCGGACCTCGTGACCCAGCCCCTGCCGGCAGCTGGATGAGAATCGCCGCTGCCCCGGCGACGGAATCGTGAACCTTCTGGGGCAGACGACACGGTGCCGCCGGGCCCGGCCAGGGATGGCTGGCAGCGTCCTTCCGGACCGGGCTCGGCCACACCGCTGCCGCGGGCCAAGAGCGCCCTAGGCGGTAGGCGGCTGCCATGATGGAGCGCCTGTACAGCGTCGAACTCGAGGTGGCCGATCTCGAGCGGTCGCTCGGCTTCTACCGCGACGGGCTGCGCTTCATCACCGACATCGCAGCCGGCGATCGACCAGACTGCGCCAGCCTGCGAGCCGGCGAGGTTCGCCTCACGTTGCGCCGCCAACGAGGCGTCGGCCGGCCGCGGCGCCATCGCGGCGTCAGCTTGGTGATCGCCGTGCAGGGCGTTGACGCTTACTACCAGGCGCTCGTGGCACGCGGCTTGCTCCCCGCGCCACCCCGCGACGACGACGCCAGCCGATGGTTCACCATCCTCGACCCGGACGGTTATCGCTGGACGTTCGTCGAAAGCACCTCTTAGGCGCTTAGCGGAACACAGCTGGCCGGGCGGGTCGGAAGCGCGCACCTGTATGTCACGACGGCCGGTGTGAGGTGCTATCCTTGGCTGTCGCGTCGCTGCCAGAAGTCCGCTTAGCAGCGCAACGCGCAGGACCATGGCTCACGATCGGCTCATCATCCGCGGTGCGCGGGAGCACAATCTCAAGAACATCGACGTCGAACTGCCGCGCAACCGTTTGATTGTCCTGACTGGCCTGTCGGGTAGCGGCAAGAGCTCCCTGGCCTTCGACACGTTGTACGCGGAGGGTCAGCGGCGTTATGTCGAGAGTCTGTCCACCTACGCTCGGCAATTCCTCGGGCAGATGGAAAAGCCTGACGTGGACCAGATTGAGGGTCTGTCACCGGCGATTTCGATCGACCAGAAGGGCGTCAGTCACAACCCACGGTCAACGGTGGGTACCGTGACAGAGATCTATGACCACCTGCGGCTCCTGTACGCCCGGATTGGCGTGCCCCACTGTCCGGCTTGCGGCCAAGTCGTGCAGCGGCAAACCCCCGACCAGATCGCCGACGCGATCATGTCTTTGCCGCCAGACTCTCGCATTCTGATCCTGGCGCCGCTGGTCCGAGGCCGCAAGGGCAGCCATGAGGAAGTGATCGAGGACATTCGACGGGCCGGCTTCGTCCGGGCGCGGATCGACGGTCAGATCGTGGACACCAGCGAGCCCGTGGCGCTTGAGCGTTACCGCCAGCACACCATCGAGGCGGTCGTCGATCGTCTGGTGGTGCGCCAGGGACCGGACGGCTTGGACCGAACGCGGCTGATCGATTCGCTGGAGACTGCTCTGAAGCTGGGGGGCGGGGTCGTGGTGGTGGTGCGACTGGATGCCGACGCCGCCACGCCAGACTGGCTGTTCAGCGAACACTTCGCCTGCCCGGACTGCGGCATCAGCCTGCCTCAGATCGAGCCCCGTTCGTTCTCCTTCAATTCGCCCCATGGTGCCTGCCCAGCGTGCCAGGGCCTGGGCATCCAACAGCAGCTCGACCCCGACCTTGTCGTAGCCAACCCTGACTTGTCGCTGCGCCAGGGAGCCATTGCACCATGGTCCAAGTCGCGCCAGGCCGACGGCTACTATGCTCAGCTGATCGCGAGTGCCGCCGAGTCGCTGGGCATCGACCTGGACACTCCGTGGCGCGAGATCGCTGCCCCCGCCCGAGAAGCGATCCTCTATGGTACCGGCGATCGCGAGATCGAAGTACGGTACGTGACGCGACATGGCGAGCGGCAGCGCTACAACGTGCGGTTCGAGGGTGTCCTGCCCAACCTGCAACGTCGCTATGACACCACAGACTCGGATTTCATCCGCGATGAGATCGAGCGCTACATGTCCGTTCGGCCATGCCCAGCCTGCCAGGGCGGGCGACTGCGGCCCGAGATGGCCGCGGTGACCGTTGCCCAACGGAGCATTGTGGAGATCAGTCGACTACCGATTCGCGAGCTTCTGGAATGGATTGCCTGGCTTGGCGAGGAAGGCCCCGCCACCGACGGACGACTCTCAGGCCGCGACCGGCTGATCGCCGGGCCGATTCTTAAGGAGATCGAACAGCGCCTTCAGTTCCTGGTCGACGTCGGACTGGACTATCTCTCCTTGGATCGCCGCGCTAGCACCTTAGCGGGCGGTGAAGCGCAGCGCATTCGGCTGGCCACACAGATCGGCAGTCAACTCGTGGGCGTGCTCTACATACTCGACGAGCCGTCGGTCGGCCTCCACCCTCGTGACAACGGCCGGCTCATTCGAACCCTCAAGAGTCTGCGCGACCTCGGCAACACCGTGGTGGTGGTCGAGCATGACGAGGAGATGATCCGCTCGGCCGACTGGGTCGTCGACCTCGGCCCAGGAGCCGGGGAGCACGGCGGCTGGGTGGTCGCCGAGGGACCAGTCGCCAGCATCGAGCGGCACCCCGAGTCGATCACTGGTCAGTACCTGTCGGGACGGCGCAGCATCCCGATCCCCGAGCGCCGTCGGCCAGGTAACGGCCGTCTGCTGACGGTGTACGGGGCAACGGCGAACAACCTGAAAGCGATTGACGTGGCCATCCCGCTCGGCACCTTCACCGTGGTCACCGGCGTGTCGGGATCAGGGAAAAGCACGCTGATCCTAGATGTGCTGTATCGACGCCTGCAGCAGACCCTTTCGGGCAGCCGGGAGCCAGCCGGCGCCCACCGCGAGCTCACCGGCCAGGAGCACGTGGGCAAGGTGGTGCACATCGACCAGAGCCCCATCGGGCGGACACCGCGCTCCAACCCAGCCACGTACACCAACGTCTTCACGCCCATCCGCGATCTGTTCGCCGCCCTGCCTGAGGCGCGGCTGCGAGGCTATCGGGCCGGCCGATTCTCCTTCAACGTGCGCGGCGGTCGCTGCGAGGCCTGTCACGGCGACGGCATTCTGAAGATCGAGATGCAGTTCCTGCCCGACGTCTACGTACCCTGCGAAGTCTGCCACGGCGCCCGCTACAATCGCGAGACCCTCCAGATCCGGTACCGCGATCTTTCCATCGCCGACGTCCTCAACCTGACGGTCACCGAAGCAGCGGAGCTCTTCTCGCCCTTCCCGGCCATCCGGCGCAAACTCGAGACGCTCGAGGCGGTGGGCCTTGGCTACATCCGCCTCGGCCAACCGGCCCCTACGCTGTCCGGCGGTGAGGCGCAGCGCGTCAAGCTGTCGCGCGAGCTGTCGCGCGTCGCCACCGGCAACACGGTGTACATCTTGGACGAGCCCACCACCGGCCTGCACTTCGCGGACGTCGAGAAGCTCTTGACAGTGCTGCACGCCCTGGTGGCGGCTGGCAACACTGTGGTGGTGATCGAACACAACCTGGACGTGATCAAGACTGCCGACTGGGTCATCGACCTGGGGCCGGAGGGCGGGGACCGCGGTGGCGAAGTAGTCGCTACCGGCACGCCAGAGCAAGTCGCCGCCCACCCTACCTCCCACACCGGCAGGTTCCTGGCGCGCATCCTGGCCCGCGGCCAGCCACAGCCCCTGTTGGAAGTGCCCAGCGTGGCCGAAGTCGGTCGGTCGATCCCTTCACCAAGACACGATCCAAGGAGCACAGCGTGACGAGAGTTCTCCCCGCTGCTTGGCCCGCGGTCGCCGCTGCGGCCATCGCGTCGGTGGCGCTCGGCGGCATGGTAGGCTGTCGGGCGGCGCCGGACGCCACCACGACCGGTGCCCCCCCGGGAGTCGGGCCGGGAGCGCCAGAAGCCGGTCAGCCGACGGCGTCCCCAGCGTTGGCACTCCATGCGACACGCGTGACGCCAACCCTCGAGGTCGCGACACCGCTGACAGGCGCGATCCTGATGCCCGGGGTGCCGACAACGGTGACTGGCGCGGCCCCGATCCTCGGCGCAGCGACGCGGGTGACAAGCGCGGCCCCGATCCTCGGCGCGGCGACGTCTCCCACCTCAACGAACTCCATGCCGGCTGCGCGGCTCGTGGCGGCCGATCCCGATCGCGTAGTGGTCCAGATCGGTGAGGTACGGCACTCGCCTTGGGAACCGGCTCTGCTGGCCCAGATGGCGCCCACCTTCTCGCTGCTGGCCAGCGGCTACACCATCTTCGCCGCCCAGGGGGGACCAAGCGTAGACGGCTGGTATCAGACGGTGCTGCCGCCCGAGGCCGTGGAACACATGCTGAACCGGCTGCTGGCCGACGCCGACGTGCTCGGCCTGGCTAGCCGCCCGGCACAACCTCTGCGCGTACGAACGCGGGCCGATGGCAGCGCCGTCGGGGATGGCCGGTGGTACGCCATTTATGTCCACAGTACACGCGGCGAGGGGAGGTTGGTGGTGAGCGCCTCCGAACTTCGCCAGCCGCCGCCGAAATGGGCCGCGGCGCTGGGCGAACTGGGCCGCCTCCTGACGGCCGTGGACACCTGGCGAAGCAGCGTGGCGCAGCCGGTGGAGCCGGAGGCCATCGAGGAGGCCCGGGCAGCACTGGGCTGGTGGCAGCCGCAGGTTCTACCGTTCACCCCGGACGCGGTGGTCATCTCCGCCACCATGGCTCCGCCCTACGCGCCGGCCACGGCCACTACGTTGGCCTGGCCCTTGGAGCAACCGCTTACCGAGCTGGCTAGCGTGCCCTTCGGGCGCCCACCGGCGGAAGTTCTGCTCCGCGGGGAAGCGGCAGTGCTCGTGTGGCGACGCAGCCGCGAGGCAGAAGCCGGCTTCTGGGGCCCGCTGTGGCGGGATGGGACCGGCGAGCAGCGCTTCTTGGCGGGCGTGCGCATCGCACCGCGGGAAGGCAACCATCTGCTTCTGGACTACGACTACGCCGTGCCGCCGGAAAGCGTTGGGGCTCTCGAGACGGCCGAACCTAGCGTTACGAGCCCCACCCCCTGACGAACGATGCCCAGCTGCCGCTGCCCGTTGTCGTGCCGCCTCGGTCGCCAGCCGTGCGAGCTGCCCGGTGTGGCATTGCTCCTCTTGGTTGGTGCTCTGGTCGGCTGTCGCACGTCGGGCAACCGACCGCCGCTGCCGTCCTCGCTGGCGCCGACTCCGGAACCGGACATGCCGGTGGCCGTCGCCTTCGCAGAGGAAGGCAGCCTGTTCGTGCCGGCGAGGACGGTGTACCAGGCTGTGCAGGGCGGGATCCCTATCGTGTTTCTCGACGCCCGGCCACCGCTGGACTTCAACTTCAGCCGGATCCCGAACGCGATCAACGTACCCTATTACGAGCCCGAGAAGCACCTCGACCGCATACCCCGCGACCGCTGGCTGGTCGCCTACTGTGAATGCCCGCATGCCGAGGCGCAACAGCTCGCTGACTTTCTGATCGAGCACGGCTTCCGCCAGGTGCGCGTCATATGGGAGGGCTTGCAGGGCTGGCAGGACTTGGGTGGCCCGACGGTAGCCGGACCGGCGGCCGGCAGTTCCAGTGCGGCAGCCGACCAGGGCGGCCAGCCGCCAGGGGGAGAGCCATGATCCGCCGGCTGGCGGCCACGGGGGCAGTTGTCGCTTGCCTCAGTTGCGCCCAGCTTGTACCCCAGGGGCATCTGGCGCTGTGCTGGCACCTGCCGGAGCGCAACCTGGCCGACTTGCAGTCCCTGGAGATCGAGCCCATCTGGGCGGGCGCCGCGCAGGGCAGTAGGCGCAACGGCCGCTGGCAGGCCATTGCCGTCCGGCCGAGCGGCGCCAGCGGAACGCTGCGCTTCCCCACGGGAGACGGCGGGCCGGCGCTGGTGGCCAGTGGCTGGCTGCCGGCGGGTCGTTACAGCCACGTCTACGCCGCGGCCGGGGAGCTGCGGGCCGTGGCGCACGACGGACAGCTACTCCTACCAGCCAACCACCTCGAGCCGATCGCGCTGCCGGTCACCATCCGCGCCAGCACCATCGTGACCGCCGAAATCGAGCTCATCGTGCTGGAGCAGGCGGCCCGCAGCGGCGGCGGTCGGCAGGTATTTGTCAAGGACGCCCAGGTGCAGGAGATGGGCCATGGCTCGGGCAGTGGACCTTAGCACAGCGGCGGCCAAGCGGGCCCGCACTTACCACCTGTGGACGGTGGGCTGCCAGATGAACGTCGCCGACAGCCAGCGATTGGCGAGCTATTTGGAAGCGCTTGGCCTTCGGTGGAGCGACCGGATTCAGGAAGCCGATGTGGTCGTCGTCAACAGCTGTGCCGTGCGCCAGCAAGCCGAGGACAAGGTTTGTGGGCGACTGAGCTGGCTGGCCGGACTGAAGCGGCGGCGACCAGACATGGTCATTGCCCTCACCGGCTGTCTTGTGGCGCCGGCCACCACTGCTGGCCTGCGACAGCGATTCCCACACGTCGATCTCTTCCTGGCTCCCAACGAGGTTGAGCCCTTGCTTCGCCATCTCGGCCACAGCGGGGCCGAATCGCTCGACGCCGCCTGCCAAGCCGAGCCTGAGACGATGGAGCTCGATCCCCTGGCCGCCGGTGGCCTCACGCTGCCCGAACACGAGCAGGGTCAACTGGTTAGCGCGCATGTGCCAATCATCTACGGCTGCAACATGGCCTGCACGTACTGCGTAGTGCCCTCCCGCCGGGGACCGGAGCGCAGCCGGCCTCCGGACCGGGTGGAAGCACACGTCCGCAGCCTCGTCGAGCAAGGGGTACGCGAAGTCACGCTGTTGGGTCAAATCGTGGACCGTTATGGCTATGACCGGGGCGACAAGGACGCCTTGGAACGACTGCTGCGACGACTCGATGGCCTAGACGGCCTGGCCCGCATCCGCTTCTTGACCAGCCATCCGCGCTTCCTGACGGAGCGCCTGGTGCAGGCCATGGCCAAACTCGAGCATGTCATGGAACATGTCGAGGTGCCCGTGCAGTCGGGCAGTGACGAAGTGCTGCGCCAGATGCGGCGCGGATACACCGTCGACGACTACCGTCGCCTGGTCGAGACCATTCGCCGGCGAATGCCGGAGGCCGCCATCCATACCGACATCATCGTCGGCTTCCCGGGCGAGACGGAGGAGCGTTTTCAGGCATCGTACAACCTCTTGGCCGAGCTGCGCCTGGACAAGGCGCACGTGGCACGCTACTCGCCCCGTCCGGGCACCCCGGCCGCCCACGGTTTGCCCGACGAGATCCCCTGGTCGGAGAAGGAGCGCCGGCGCAGGACTCTGGATGAGCTGCAGGCGGCCATCAGCCGCGAGCGGAACCAGCAATACGTTGGTGCGTCGGTGGTCGTCCTGGTGGACGGTCGAACCGGTCGCCGCTGGCGCGGCCGAACTCGGACCAACAAGCTGGTGTTTTTCGAGAGCGACGAGTGGCTGCTGGGACGGGAGGTCGATGTGTTGGTCGACTGGGCAGGGCCATGGTCGTTGGTTGGTCGCCTGGCGGCCAGCCAGGAGTCATTCGCCCCCCGTCGGCTAGCGGTTGACGAGGGCGGCAATGCGGCCTAAACTTGGGCGTTCGGGCTGGCGCGGCCGCGCCGGCATCCGCGTGGTGGGCTGTGCATCCCCGATCGGTCTGGCCCCTGGATTTGGTGTGGAGGGTCTGGATGGCTCAGCAGTCTGAAGTTGGTCTCTTTGTGGATTTTGACAACATTCGATATGGCATGCTGAACGTCTACGGCGAGGAGCCGGATCCTCAGGTATTGATTGAGAAAGCTCGGAAGTACGGACCCGTGGCCGTCGCATACGCCTACGCGGATTTCAGCGTCCATCCGGCGCTGTACCGCCGCAAGCTCGAGGTGGCGGGTATCGCGGCGCGGGACGTTCCGCGCACGAATGCCGATGCAGTCGACAAGTCAAGCGCCGACATGGCGATGCTGATGGACATCATCGATTGTCTGCTTGACCGGCCATACGTCAAGACCCTCGTGCTCATGACCGGCGATTCGGACTTCATCCGCGTCACCGCGCGGGCACGCAATCGGTTCGGCAAGCGCGTTGTGATCTGCGGTGTGCCCGGCAGCGTCTCGGGTGACTTGATTGAGAGCGCCGACATCTACGACCCTCTCGGTGCGCCGTCTGGCGGCGCGGCACGCGGCACTGCCATCGCTGCGGACGACTGGACGAGCATGTTGCGCCTGCTACTGTGGCTCAGCGATCATCGCCCTTACATGACGTGGGGGTTCATCCGGTCCCACGCCCTGTCTCCGCACCACGCGCTGGGCATCTCCGAGGAGCGGTTGACCGAGATCCTGACCCAGTTCAAAGAGCAAGGCATTCTGACCCAGAGCCAGCGCACCAGCGAAGATGGACGCAGCTTGCGGACGCTGGAGCTGAACGTGGAGCACGAGGCGGTGGCGTCGGCTCGACAGATGGGCGAGCCGATGTTTCGCGATCGGCCCCCGCCGCGCCGCCGCTCTGGCCCAGCCGAGGCCGCAACGAGATCGGAGGCTGCGCCGCTCGCTCCCGCGCCGGACCGAGCTGCCGAAGCCACCCTGCTACCGGAGGGGCAGCCGGCCGGGCAACCGCAGTCCTGCTAGCTCGCGCCTGGCCGAGAGGTCATTCGGCCTACTGGGAGGGGCCCGGCAGCGAATCCTGGGCCTAGCGACGTGGCCCGCGGAGCAGCGTTCGCAAGCCCGCCCTGAGGCCAACGATACTGCTGGCCAGGCGGATCTGGGGTTCGATGGCACTCTGCGCCAACTCGCGGCTCGCCACCTCAAGCTGGCGCGCCGCGGCGACGGCGCGTGGTGCCTGTGCCTCGAACCCGCTCGTCAGCTTACGCAGGCCCCGCGCCAGCAGGTAGAGAGCGACGGTGGCAACAGCAAGGGCCAGAAAGAGCGCCACCAGCAGCACCACGGCTGCCAGTTCGGCCAACGGCGTGCGCACGGAAGCGGTCATCTTCAGTACAGCGTGATGGCGTAGTCAGCCAGCTCGGCATCCAGGCGAGCGTCAGCGATCGAGCTGACGGCTTTCTCGAGCATCTCATGGGCATGCGCACCATTGTTGGACACGCAGGCGATCCCCAGGGTGATGGCTGTCCAGCTGTCCAGATCATCGACTTCGGCAACCGCGACGTTGAAGCGGGCGCGCGTTCGCTCGGCGATGCTCTTGACCACCCGCCGCTTGTCCTTGATCGAGGCCATCTCTGGCAAGATCAGCCGGATCGTCGCTACGCCAATGACCATCGACTTTCCCGCCCGTGGGTCGGCTGGCGCATCGACCACGCTGCGCCAAGCGCCAGCCCCAAGCCTCTGCCCCTCACTGGGTGCCAATTGTACCAGATCTCGCGGCCCGCTATGATGCAGCCCATGGCCCGAGCGGTGCGCTTCTTCCTCGTCCTGCTCGGCCTGTCGGCAGCCCTCCTCGCCGTCGCGGCGGCAGATGCCAGCCCTGCGGGTCGCGCCTGGAGCCAGCGCGAGATCGACTTGAGCCTGGCCGGGCTGGCAGACGTGATCTATGGAGCACCGGACAAGGATCAGCTAGGCAACGATCTGGCAACGGGGGACGTCAACAGCGATGGCATCGCCGACATCCTGCTCGGCGCCCATCTGGGAAGTCCGCCGGGTCGCAACAATGCCGGTCGAGCCTATGTGATCCTCGGTGGTCCAGGCTGGCCCGCGGTCCGCGACCTGGCCTCGGCTGGCGCCGCCGACTGGTCGTTCCTTGGGCCGGGCCTGGAGCCGCGGCTGGGGTCTGCGGTAGCCCTCGGCGATGTCGGCGGCGGCCCAGGGGAAGACATCGTGCTTGGCTCTTTGCTGGCCGATCCGCCCGATCCCGCCGATCCGAACCGCACCCTGGCCAATGCCGGCGCTGTCTACATCGTGCATGGGCAGGCCCAGGCAGGTGGTCAGCGGGACCTGGCTACCAGACCTCCGGACAGCCTCCTGGTCGGTGACCACCGGGCCGGGGCCGAGCAACTCGGCACCGCCCTTGCCGTCGCCGATTTGAACGCTGACGGTCGCCGCGATCTGGTGGCCGCCGCTGCCCTGCGGCGCACCCAGACGGGCGGCGTGTATGTTCGATACGGGCCGATCGCCAGTCGGGTCCAGTATCTGGCGAATCAGCCAGCTGATTGGACGCTCTTGGGACCCGGCGTGCGAGCTACCTTCGGAACGGCGCTGGCCGTGGGCGATCTGAGCGGCGACGGCATTGCCGATCTGGTGGTCAGCGGTGCCTATGCCGCCCCTGGCGAAATCATGGACACCGGCGCCGTGCACGTCTTTTTTGGGCAGGACCAGGGTGGGCGACGTGGCACCACCGATTTGGCCAAGGAGCTGGGGGAGGTGACTCTGGAAGGCGAGCCAGGAGCGCTCATCGGCGTGGCGCTCAACCTGGGCGTCCGCTCCTGTAGCGGCCAGGCTCTGGCCATCGACGATCTGACAGGCGATGGCCAGCCGGACCTGGTCATCGGTGCGCCGAGTGCCGACGGGCGGCGCGGCCAGGTTCTGCTGCTGGCCGGACCGTTGTCACCGGGCCGCAGCGATGCCACCGCCGCTGTGTGGCGACTGTCGGGTCGCGACACCGAAGGTCGGCTCGGTTGGAGCGTGGCCACCGGTCACCTGGACGCCGACCGCCAGACAGACCTGGTGGTCGCTGCACCATGGGCTTCACCCCAAGGCCGAAGCAGCGCCGGACGGGTCTACGGCTTCCGTGGTCCACTGGTCAAGGCAGCGGATTCCAGCGCCGATCTGGTCCCCGACCTCGTCCTCCAAGGCCCCGAAGCGTACGCCGGGAACGCCGGCATATCGCTGGCACTGGCCGATAGCAGTGGCGACGGCCTGGACGATCTGCACCTCGGCTTCCCGGACGCGGCTCCCCTCGGCCGCCGCTCGGTGGGTGCCGTCTACCGCGTCGCCGGCCCCCTGCTCCCGGATGTGCCGACGGCCGAGCCGACTGGCACCCCCAGCGCCATAGCCACCTCCACGGCGACCGCAAGCGCCACCGCCAGGGCTACGACCACGGAGGCGCCGACGCTCACTGCCGCACCAACCACTCGCCCTCCGAGCAGCGCCACGGGAACGGCAACGGCGTCCGCCACAGTGACCGCCCGGCCGTCGGTCCACCCGTCGTCCACCCCACCGTGGATCCGAGGGCCAGCCTTCCTACCGTTGGCCATCCAGCGACGTTGACGTGCCCGACTTCACGCTCGTCAGCCCTTTCGGACCGGCCGGCGATCAGCAAGCTGCCGTTGACCTGCTGACGGCCGGCCTGGACCGCGGCTTCCGCGAACAGACGTTGCTCGGCGCCACCGGCACCGGCAAGACTTTCGTCATGAGCAACGTGATCGCTCGCGCCAATCGGCCCACCCTGGTGATCGCCCACAACAAGACCCTCGCGGCGCAGCTCTACAGCGAGTTTCGCGAGTTCTTTCCACACAACGCTGTTGAATACTTCGTGTCCTACTATGATTACTACCAACCGGAAGCATACGTTCCCCACCAGGACTTGTATATCGAGAAGGATGCGACAATCAACGACGAGATCGACCGCCTTCGTTTGGCGGCGACAAGTGCGCTCTTCTCGCGACGCGACGTGCTCATCGTGGCCAGTGTGAGCTGTATCTATGGCCTCGGTTCACCGGAGGACTACGGTGCCGTCACCGTGCACATTCAGCAAGGGGAACGCCGCGATCGAACTAAGCTATTGCGACAACTGGTGGAGATCCAGTACGAGCGCAACGAGTATGACCTCCGCCGCGGTACGTTTCGTGTGCGCGGCGATACCCTCGAGTTGCAGCCGGCGTACGAAGAGGTTGCCTATCGCATCGAATTCTTCGGCGACGAGATCGAACGGATCACGCGGATCGACCCCTTGACCGGCGAAGTGCTGGAGCGTCTCACAAACTTGGACGTCTATCCCGCGCGACACTTCATGACGCCGGCCGAGAAGCTGGGGCGAGCGCTGGAGACCATCGAGGAGGAGCTCGAGGCCCGCTTGGCCGAGCTGCGGGCCCAAGACAGACTGGTGGAGGCGCAACGGCTCGAGCAGCGAACCCGCTACGACCTCGAGATGCTTAGGTCCGTCGGCTACTGCAGCGGAATTGAGAACTACGCCCGACACCTGAGCGGCCGGGCGCCGGGCGAGCGACCCTGGACGCTGCTCGACTATTTCCCCGACGATTTCCTTATGATCGTCGATGAAAGCCACATGACGCTGCCGCAGATCCGCGGCATGTTCCACGGCGACCGATCGCGCAAGCAGACGCTCGTCGACTACGGATTCCGTCTGCCGTCGGCCTTGGACAACCGCCCGCTGACCTTCGAGGAATGGCGCGAACGGGTGTACCAGGTCATCTACCTGTCGGCTACGCCTGGCCCATACGAGCTGGCGCACTCGGCGCAGGTCGTGGAGCAGATCATCCGGCCGACGGGTCTAGTGGACCCGAAGGTGATCATTCGGCCGACCAAAGGTCAGATCGATGACCTGGTGGCCCGCATTCGGGAGCGCGTGGCCCTGGGTCAGCGGGTGTTGGTGACAACCCTCACCAAGCGGATGGCCGAGGATCTCGCCGAGTATTTGGCTGAGCTGGGAATCAAGGTCCACTACCTGCACAGCGAGGTCGAGACCCTGGAGCGCGTGGTCATCCTGCGCGACTTGCGCTGCGGGGTCTACGACGTGGTCGTGGGGATCAACCTGCTGCGCGAGGGCTTGGATCTCCCGGAGGTGAGCCTGGTGGCAATCCTGGACGCCGATAAGCAAGGCTTCCTGCGCTCCGCGTCGGCGCTTATCCAGACCATGGGTCGCGCTGCTCGCCACGTCGACGGCACCGTCGTCATGTACGCCGACCAGGTCACCGAGGCCATGCAGACTGCCGTCGACGAGACGAATCGGCGCCGGGCCAAGCAGATCGCCTACAACGAGCAACACGGCATCGTTCCCCAGAGCGTCGTGAAGGGCATTCGCGACCTCACCGCTCACCTGCGCCAGGTGGCTGAGGTGGGCACAGCGTACGATGCCTCGGCCGCTTCGCCGGCGCGTCATGAAGTGGCCCAGCTGGTGCACGAGCTCGAGCAGGAGATGAAGCGCGCGGCGGCGGCTTTGGAGTTCGAGCGAGCCGCGCTGCTGCGCGACCGGATTGCCGAGCTGCGCGCCACTGAGCGCTTGCTCGACGACCGTCCGGAGTGGTCGCAGTTCTTGGAGCGGAGGGTTCGCCGCCGCTGAAGGGCTTGGCCGGTGCACATGCCAGGCTTGGGTGCGCCCACCCCTGCCCTGGGAGGATCGCGCGTTGACCCGGGGCGACGATCGCCTATAAGATGGCCCCTCGACGCTGCACCGGCGAGTCAAGTCGATGTCCGAGCCGACGAGCGGGCCCCACTTCCCCTGGTCACGGTGGCACAGCCTGTACAGCTTCCTCTGTTGGCTTGGCTTGCTCTTCCTGCTGGCTGTGCTCCTGTCGCTCCTGGCCAAGGTGGCGCAGTACCATGCTTCGGTCGCCGCCCGGTCCCGATCGCGCGTCGAACTCTTGGCCACCATGGAGGCCCTCGCGACGGCCGAGCCCGTGGCCGGTACCTCTGGCACGGCCGTCACCGCCCCGGCCGTCGAGCTGCCAGCCGTCTGCGCAGCCTGTCACACCATCGCCGGCACATCCGCGACGGGCGTTGCCGGTCCCGATCTTACGAACATCGGTAGGACGGCCGAGGAGCGCCTTCGCTCTCCGGACTACCGGGGCGCGGCCGAATCGGCGTCACAGTACATCCGCGAGAGCATCCTCCAGCCAGACGCCTATCTCGCGCCCGGCACCAGCCCGGCTCCCGCGGGCGGCAAGAGCACCATGCCCGCCGCCGCCGGCCAGTCACTCCGCCCTGATGAACTCGAGCGCCTGATCGCGTCGCTGGCGTCCCGGCGGTGATGGATTCGCCCGGATCGCGGTTCTACGGGTCGATTTGGCGGTTGCGACTGCGCTGCGGAGCCTCAAGCAGGGTGCCCTCGGGAAGCGGTCCCAGCTCGAAGTTGACGGCCAGCATGGGCAGGTAGACGCCCAGCGGCGGCGGCTCCGTGGCTGTCGGCGTCGGCGTCTCGGTTGGTACCTCGGTCGTCGCCGGAACGGTTTCTGTCGTCGGCACCGTCGCGGTCGTGGTCACCGTCACCGTCGTGGTCACGGTGACGGTCGGCGTTACAGCCTCCGAGGGAGTGGGAGTGGCCGTGGCCACTACGTCCGGCGGCACGCTGGCCTTGAGGTGCACCTCGTCGATGTACGCACCCTCGGTCAGTTCGCCACCTGGTTCGTCGGCGGTCACAAACAGGAACTCGATCAGCACCCGCTTGCCCGCCAGGTCATAGCAGATGGTCGGATCGTACACATCGCATGCGTTGCGCAAGTCGATGGTGATCTCCTTCCACCAATCGGGCGGGAACTGCGAGGTCAGGTTCTGTAGCACAATCGAGCGCTCCTCGCCTTCGCTGGTAATCAGCGTGTAGCGCACGAACAAGCCGTCCCCGACCACCCCGCCCGGTGACATCTCGCTGCGCGTGTTCAGCCAGGCGTCGAAGGTGAGGCTCAGAATGTCCGGGGGCGTGCTCCAGCCTGTCAAGTCCAGGACTAGGACAACGTGGCTCTCCACACCGGAAGGGTACACGACACCACACTGCAGGTTCTGACCGTCCTTGCCGCCGCCGATGGCCCATAGGCTCTTCATACCCTTGGACGCCCGACAGCGGGACATGGCCCAGTAGTACTCGCCGTGGGTGGCACCATCGCCGTCGAATGGAATCCAGCGGAACGGGTCGAGGAGTGGCGCCTCAAAATCGTCGATGAGCACGTCGTATGCGGAGGGGCGGGCCACCGCCATCGCCGGTGGCCGGTAGGCCGGCATCGTCCAGGCACGGCGAATCACCCAGTCCGGGAGTGGCCGCGCCAGGAAGTCGGGCCGATCCAGTCCCGCGACCACCCGCGGCAGGTCCGGCGTCCGCACCGTCGGCGCCGCCGCCGCCGTGCAGATCCCGAGAGCCACCACCGCGCCCGCTAGCACCAGCATTCGTCTCGCCATCGATCATCCCCTCCGTAGAAGAGCTCGGGCAGTTGTCGCCTGACACGTCTGACCAAGCTGCCAAGTCGGGGCAGCTTGCCACTGCGGCTTATATCACAGCGTCGGGAGGCTGTCAAAGTCGGACACCACGACACCGCCAGCGCACCGTCGTCTGGAAGGAGACACGCCGGGTTCGCTAGGCGTCCGACGGCCCGCCCGATGCGCGACGCACCAGGGCGTCGGTCATACGCACCAGCCGCACCACTGGCGCGACGTCATGCACCCGCACGATGTCTGCGCCCCGTGCAATCGCCACCGCCACCGCAGCCATGGTGCCCTCGAGTCGCTCCGCGGGGCCAACATCCAGAGTCAGGCCGATGAAGCTCTTTCTCGAGGGCCCGCAGAGCACGGGATAGCCTAGCGCACGCACCTCGGTCAGCCGGTTGATGAGAGCCAAGTTGGCATCCCGCGACTTGCCAAAGCCGATCCCCGGATCGACGATGATGGCCTCGGGCGCGATGCCGGCCGCTCGCGCCTCCTGCACCAGCGTTCGCAGCCGGTTTACCACCTCCGTCACCACGTCGCCGCCCGCCTCCGGCTCATAGTAACCGCCGATGCCCGGGCGCATCGCCACCAGCCGCTGATCGGAGCAGTTATCCATCAGCACCACCGGCACGCCGCGGCTAGCCACCACGTCCGCCAGATGCCGATCCCGCCGCAGCCCCCAGACGTCGTTCACCATGTCGGCGCCGGCGTCGAGCGCCGCCTCCGCCACGGTCGCCTTGTAAGTGTCGACCGAGATGGGGACGTCCGTCTCCTGGCGCAGGGCCCGAATCACGGGCAGCACCCGTTCCATCTCCACCGCAGCAGGCACCGGTTGGGCACCGGGCCGAGTCGACTCGCCGCCGATGTCCAGGATGTCGGCTCCGTCGGCCGCCATGGCCACCCCCCGGGCCACCGCCGACCGCATGTCCCCCGCCAGGCCGTCGCCACTGAAGGAGTCCGGCGTCACATTCAGGATGCCCATCACGTAGGTGCGCCTACCCCACGCTAGCCGTCGGCCGCGGACCACCAACGCCGCCGGAGCCTGGACAGGCTGACTGGGCAAGAGATCAGTAGGCATCCAGCTCCTCCAGCCGATCGTCGTCGATGCCGAAATGATGCGCCAGCTCGTGGATCACCGTCTGCTGCACCTGATCGCGGACGCCTGCCTCGTCGGCGCAGACCGCCAGAATGGCTCCCCGAAACAGGGTGATCCTGTCGGGCAGCACCAGTCCGTAGTCGGCGGTCCGAGCGGTTTGCGGCACGCCTTCGTAAAGCCCCAGCAGCTCGTGCCGCTCGGCCAAACCAGCAGCGCGCAGCTGCCGGCGCGACGGCCAGTCCTCGACCACCACCGCCACGTTGTCCAGCGCGCTCTGGATCTCGGGGGGCAACGCCTCGAGGGCGCTCGCCACCAGGTCGCAGAAACGATCGTGACTCAGCCACATGGGCCCATTCTAGCAGGCCGCTGCCCAGCCCCGCCAGCGTGGTATACTCGCGCTGCGGTCAGAGACCGTTTCCAGCAGAGCGACCTAGATGCATCCGCCCGTCCACATCCTGCCCACCGTCCCTGCGCTGGCTGCCTTCGCTGCAGAGCAGATCGCTCAGGCAGCGCGGCACGCTGTGCGCCGGCGTGGCTGCTTCCACCTCGGTCTCCCAGGCGGCCGGACGGCTCTGCCCCTCCTGGACGCCCTGGCATCGCCCGCCACCAGCGCCCGACTGCCCTGGGCTAGCACGCACCTGTACTGGTCGGACGAGCGCTGCGTGCCCCCTGACGCCGCCGAGAGCAACTACGGTGCGGCGGAGGAGCGCCTGCTGCGTCACGTGTCCCTGCCGGCGACCCAGGTGCATCGGGTGCCGACCGAACTCGCACCAGCCGAAGCCGCCTTGGCTTATGGCAGGGAGCTCGAGCGGGCGACGGGAGGAGGGGGTCTGGACTTCCTCGTCCTGGGCCTCGGAGCGGACGGGCACACAGCTTCCTTGTTTCCGGGATCGCCGGCCTTGGAGGTGACCGACCGGGGGGCGGTGGCCTGTCCCAGCCCGGACGGCCGTGGTTGGCGCGTCAGCCTGACGTTGGCCGAGGTGGCAGCTGCCCGAGCAGTGCGCTTCCTCGTGGCCGGCCAGGCCAAGGCCAACGTGGTGGCGGAGGTGTTGGCGGGAGGCGCGGCAGTGCCGGCGGCAGCCGTGAGGCCGGGTTCGGGCAGTCTGGGGTGGTGGCTGGACCATGACGCCGCCGCTGCCTTCGCCTCGCCCGCACTCTTGGCTCTGACCGCAGATGGATCAGCGCCGGGCGACGCCGGCACGAGCCAGGCCACAGCCTCGGACCGCGGACTGGCGGCCGACCCAGCGGCGGTGGAGGAGCGGAAGCGGTGGGCCGCGGAAGCAGCGGTCGAGCTGATCGGCGACGGCATGGTGATCGGCCTGGGCACTGGCTCTACGGTGCGCTACGCTGTCGAACTGCTGGGCCGGCGCTTGCAGGCGGGCGACCTCTTGGACGTCTCCGGAATCCCGACCTCCCGAGCCACGGCCGAACTGGCCGAGCGTTGGCAGGTGCCGCTTACGACGCTCGATCGTCAGCCCCGGCTTGACTTGACGATTGACGGCGCCGACGAGGTGGGCCCGGGCTTGCGCCTCATCAAAGGCGGAGGCGCTGCTCTGGTCCGGGAGAAGATCGTGGCGCGGGCTTCGCGGGCGCTCGTGGTGGTTGCCGAGGAGCGAAAGTGCGTCCCGATGCTAGGCAGTCGGTCGCCGTTGCCGGTGGCGGTGCTGCCCTTCGGCTGGTCCCAGCACCTCCCGGCGATCCGCGCGCTGGGGGCCGAGCCGAGCCTGCGGTGTGGGCGCGACGGCCAGCCCGTGGTGACTGACGATGGTCTGCACATCATCGACGCCCGTTTCCCCGAGGGAATTGCCGATCCGGAGCGCGTGGAGGCTACCCTCGTGGGTCATACGGGCCTGGTGGCCACCGGCCTCTTTCTGGGCCTGGCCCGGACGGCTTATGTCGCAACGCCGGCGGGGATCGTGGCCATCCATCGCGCCTGAGGAAGCCGCCGTCTCGTGAACCGTAGGCCGTTGCTCCCCGAGTGGATCGGCCTGCCCAGTGTCTTCGTTGGCGTCATTCATCTGCTGCCGCTCCCCGGCTCGCCGAAGTACGCCGGTTCTTTGCCCGCGGTGCGGGATGCCGCGATGGCCGATGCCGAAACGCTCGCTCAGGGCGGTGCCCACGGCATCCTCATCGAGAACTACGGGGATGCGCCCTACTGGCCTCGCGGGGTGCCGCCGGCAGTCCTCACCCACATGGCCGTCTTGGCCGCCCAGGTTCGCCGCACCGTCCGCCTGCCCGTGGGGGTGAACGTGTTGCGCAACGATGGTCTGGGGGCCATGGCGGTGGCTCATGCCGCCGACCTGGCGTTCATCCGCGTCAATGTGCTCTGTGGCGCGGTGGTGGCGGATCAGGGCGTGCTCCAGGGCATGGCTCACCGGCTGCTGCGCCTGCGGAGCGCGCTGGGCGCGTCAGTCGCCGTGTGGGCGGACGTACGCGTCAAGCACGCGTCGCCGTTGGCGCCTCGTGCGTTGGCGGACGAGGTGCACGACACCATCGACCGCGGCGGCGCCGATGCCATTATCGTGACCGGCCCGGCAACCGGTCAGCCGGTCTCGTTGGCTGAGCTGACAATGGTGGTCGAGGCTGCCGCGACCACACCGGTATTGGTAGGCAGCGGCGCTCGGCCCGAGACCATCGCCGCCATGGGGCCGCTCGTCTCAGGCTTCATCGTCGGCTCGGCGCTGCGCCCCGAAGGTCGACTGGATATGCCGATCGACCTCGACCACGTGCGGCATTTTGCCGCTGCCCTACAGGCAGCCGCCCCGGCACAAGGAGGCGAGCGTCGCGAGCCGCCTACCCAGGGCTGAACCTGTCTGAGCTGGCACGGGCTCCTTGCCACTTGCGCCAGCGAGCAAGGGCAGCCAGAATGATTGCGGCGAGCCGCGCGCCCCCCAGCGGTCGGGCCACGCGGGCACACCAATCGGGAGCAAGGCCAGTCTGCCACTCACACACGGAGCGTACGCGACATGTCCATCGGAATCGAAGCTCTGCGTCAGACCGCCGTATTCGGGAGTCTGGACGAAGCAAGCCTGGAGGTCTTGGCCGGTCGTTTCCGCCGGCGGCGCTACGATGCCGGTGCCGTCGTGTTCGCCGAGGGCGATCCGGGCACCGGTCTCTTGGTGCTCACCGAAGGCGAGGTCAGAATCAGCGTCGAGAGCCCGACCGGTGAGGAGATCATTCTGAACCTCCTGCGGCCGGGCGATGCGTTCGGCGAACTCGCCCTCCTGGATGGGCTGCCGCGGTCGGCAACGGCCGTCGCCCAGATCGACAGTCAAGTGCTTACGTTGCACCGCGATGACTTTCTCGCCGCGCTGCACGCCAACCCGGCCATCACCCAGGCCATTCTGGGTAGCCTGGCCAGCATGATCCGGCGCATGAACGAGAAGCTGGTCGACGTGGCCATGCTCGACGTCAGCGGCCGAATGGCCAAGGCTTTCCTGGAGCTGGCAGATCGTTGGGGGCGCCCGGTCGGCAACGCTGTACATCTCATGAGACCGGTGTCCGTCGAGGAGTTGGCAGCCCTGACGGGGCTGTATCGAGCCGAGGTGACGCGCCAGCTTGCGCGCTACGACGTCGACGTGCTGCGCGTCGAAGACGGTCGCTACGTTCTCCAGGACCTGGATCGCTGGCGCGCCTGGGCACGACGGCCATAACCACGGCAACCGAAGTGCCAGGCGCCGGCCTCGAGACCACAGCGCTGCGTCAGGCGTTGTGAGCTATCGGCCGCGGTGGCTATGCTTTCCGGGCGATGAAGCCGCCCACCGGCTGGTTGAGTCTGGCGATCTTGCTGGTCATGATGCTGACGCTGACGTCAGCCATGCAGGCCATGCGCTGGACACCCGGACTCGAGATCCTATCGCCCATGGTGGTGTGCGCCGTTCTCGTGGGCACCGTGCTGGCCAACCGCGAATGGCTGCCCGCGTTGCTGGCCCATGGTTGGAGTGCGGTACTGGCGGTCGCCGCCGCAGCCTACTTCGGCACCTTTAACTTGTCCGACTACGGTCTGGCCGGCGGCTCCGGCACCGGTCTGGTGGCGCGAATGAGCGCCGTGCGGGACATCTGCGGCGACTGGCTGCGGCGCGCCACGTTGGATCTGCCGGCGGACGAAAACGTCGCCCGTTTCGTCTTCGTTTTGTGGCTCGCCGCGCTGCTCTGGCTGGTCGCCTACATGGCGGCGTGGTTCTTGGTCCGCTACGCCAACTGGTGGGGCAGTGTGCTGCCCAGCGGCTTCGCCCTCCTGGCCACGCTGTACAATGCTCCACAGGACTCGCTGGTCTACCTGGCAGCCTTCCTGCTGTGCGCGCTGCTCTTGGCCGGCCAAGCCAACGCGGCCCTGCAGGTCAGCCGCTGGACGCAGCAGCGGATCCGCTACGACCCGGATTTCGAGCTCACCCTGCTTCGGGACGGGCTGCTGCTCATCCTGGCGGTGCTGGCCATCGGGTTCCAAGCGCCGCCGGGCACCTCGCCGGTCGCATGGCAGCAGTGGTTGGATCGGATCCGAGGCAGCGGCCAGCAAATCAATACGGCGCTGGGTCGCCTGTTCCCAAGCCTTGAGGTGCCACAGCGGGCCGGATCGAGCGCCGGCCAGGGCTTCGGCAACGACTTGCCCCTGGCCGGATCCATCGATCTGAGCAGCCAGCCCATCTTCGACGCTCGCGTTGAGCCGGACGTGCAAATCCGTTACTGGCGGATGGCCGTGTACGACGAGTTCACTGGCTTCGGCTGGCGCCGGTCGGCCAGTCAGCGGCTCAACGGGCAAGTGCTGGAGAGCGGCGCTGTCGACTGGGCGCCGCTGGGCATCGTCGTTACCCAGACCATCACCTCTCTGGCCGGCGGCATGCGCCAACTGGTCGCCGTCCCCCAGGCGATCGACTTCGACGTCCCGGTGATCTCCGAGGTAGCCTCCTGGCAGGGCCAGGCTACGTCCGATGTTCAGACCATCCAGAGTGCATCGCCGCTGCGCATCGGCGATCGCTACGTTGTGCGCTCGAGCCTTGCCGTCGACGACCCGCAGGTGCTTCGTCAGCTGACGGCTTCCGATCCGGAGTGGATCCGCGACCGCTACCTCGGCCTGCCGCCATCCACCACCGCCCGCACGCGAGCGCTGGCCGGTTCGTTGGCCGCGGGGGCAACGACGCGTCTCGATCAGGCGATGGCCGTCGAAGCTTACCTGCGTCGCATCCCTTACAGCCTGCACATCGGATCACCGCCCAGCGGCCAAGATCACGTGGACTGGTTCCTGTTCGACGAGCAGCGTGGCTACTGCGATTACTACGCCTCGGCCTTCGTCGTGCTGGTGCGATCGCGTGGCATTCCGGCTCGCCTGGCGGCCGGCTATGCCGTCGGTGACCGCGTGCCCGGGACGAGTACCTATCGCCAGGCAGCCCGGCATGCCCACACGTGGCCGGAAGTCTACTTCCCAGGGCACGGCTGGGTGGCCTTCGAACCCACCGCCAGCCAGCGCCCCCTCGAACGGGGTCTGCCGGCACCCGCCGGTGACGATGAGCCCACGTCCGAGCCAACCGCGCTGGTGCCCACGCCGGCGCCGCCTTCGGACGCACCCGATCCAGCATCGGCGGCACCTGCGGGCGAAGGGTCTGGCCCTGGCGCTCCGGACGCACGACGGCTTTGGCCGCTCGGAGCCGGGCTGATGGTGCTGTGTGGCGTCCTCGTTCTGGTTGCCCTAGGGTGGTTTGGGCCGCTGGGCCAGCTTTCTCCGGCCGAGGCAACCTTCGCCCGATTGTGCCGGGTGGCGACCTGGCTGGGCTTCCCCCCGCGGGCCACCGATACGCCGCACGAGTACGGTCGACAGCTTGGCGCCGCCTGGACGGGTGCCGAGGGAGAAATCCAGACGATCGTCGATGCCTACGTCGCCGACCGATACGGGCGCCAGCGGACAGCGGCCGCTGCCGACGAGGCAGCGACCGCCTGGCGCCGGTTGCGGCGCAAGTTCGCCCGTTCGGCACCCCGCTGGGGCCTGGCGCGCCGTGCTGCCGGCGGGCATCGTCCGACGGGGCGGTGTCGGCCGAGTCAACAACCGCCGCCACCCGATGAGGCATGGCTGTGAGGGGTTCGACCGGGCGCGGAGCCCCGGTCCCGAGGCACACATCTTGCTCCGCTGCCTGGCCGACCGTATACTCGCCAGCCGCCGCGAGGGAATGCCTCGCCGGCAACCACGCATTCAGGAGAAAGCCCATGCAAGCGCTAGGTCGGTGGGCATGCGCCGTCGTAGTGGGTCTGGCCGCAGCCGGTTGTGGTGCCCGGCAAGGGACTCGCCCCTCGGAGGGAGGTGCAGTCGCGCCGACCATGGCCCGTGGCACCGCGGGCCAGCCGGCGCCAGGAACCGACGGCCCCGTGGCCGAGGTTTCGGCGACGGCGACCGTGGCCGACGCTGCAGCGCTGGTGAATGGCGAGCCGGTGCCGCTCGAGGAGTATCGCCGGATCGCGATGTCCACCCAGAGCTACTACGTCGAGAAGGGGCTCGATCCCAACACCGCCGAAGGTCAAGAACAGCTGCGAGCCATCCGCCGAGCCATCTTGGATGACCTGATCGACCAGAAGCTGATCGAGCAGGCCGCCTCCGAGCTGGGCATTGTGGTGACGGAGCAGGAGGTCCAGGAGAGCCTGCAGCGAACCATCGCCGCCGCTGGCGGCGAAGCGGAATTCCTGCAGTCACTGGCGGATGAGGACATGGGCATGGAGGAGGCGCTGGCCATGGAGCGCGCCAGTCTCCTGGGCCGGCGGTTGTTCGAGCACGTCATCCCCGCTGTACCGACGGCGGCGAAGTTTGCCCACGCGCGGCACATTCAGTGTGAATCCAGGGAGGCGTGCCAGGAAGCGGCGAGCCGCCTGCAGGCAGGGGAGGCATTCGACGCCGTAGCTCGCCAGCTCTCCGCCGACGCGCTGACCCGCGATCAGGGTGGCGACCTGGGTTGGGTGGGTCAGGGAACGCTGCCCAGCCGCCTGGCCGAGGAAGCCATCTTCGCCCTGGCGGCTGGAGAGCGGTCGGATATCGTGGCCACCGAGTACGGTTACCACATCTTCGAGGTCCTGGAATGGGATCCCGAGCGGTCGATCGATGAGGAGCAGCGCTTGAGCATCTGGGAGGCGGAGATGCTGCGATGGTTGGCAGATCGCCGCAGTCAGGCGGTGATCGAGATCCTCATCGAGGAACTTCGGGCAACGCCCGCGCCAGCGGAGTCCGAGGCTGCCACTGCGGTGCCCGCCTCCCCACGGCCGTAGCCAGACAGGTCGTAGGCCATGCCGCTCGAGATTCAGTGGTACCGACACGGTTGCTTCCGCTTGCGGGGCAGTCAAGGCTGCGTCGTCACCGATCCGTTTCCCGGCGCCGGGGTGCTCGGACCCGGCCTCAAGGGCACTGTCGTCACCCTCAGCCGGCCAGTCGTCGCTCGTGACCCGGGCTTGCCGCGCGCGGCGGACATCTTCGTCATTGACGGCCCAGGGGAGTACGAACGGGGTGGCATCTTCGTGATCGGTTTAGCCATCGGGCAGGCAAGGCTGACCGCCAGCGAGCCGAACCCGAGCGTGGCGTACCACATCACCCTCGACGAGGTAGCAATCTGCCACCTAGGTGAGCTTGGCCACCGGCCAACACAGACCGAGGTAGAGGCCCTCGGTAGCATCGACGTGCTGCTGGTGCCGATCGGCGGAGGCAACATGCTGAACGCCACCCGCGCGGTCGAGGTGGTAAGCCTCATCGAACCTAAGATCGTCGTTCCGATGCACTATCCGCACGGCGAGAGTGGCGCGATGGAGGCGGTCGAGCGGTTTCGCAAGGAGATCGGGGTCACCGACGTGGCGCCGCAGGACGCCCTCCGTGTCGTGGGCGGCCGACTGCCCGAAGCGATGCAGGTGGTGGTGCTCCAGCCTCGGCGTTAGCGGCGCTGCGCCATGCAGCAAGGGGATCGATCGCGGAAGGGGGCAGAGTATGAAGCCAAACCACGCACAGCAACGCCCGATAGTCGATCGCCAGCCACACCAAGTGTGCGGCACCGTTCTTGTTCTTGGCACGGCTCTGTTGCTCGGCGCCTGCGCGGGCCGATCATCGGCGCCCGCCCAGCCACCAGAGACGCCCCAGCTCCCTGGGGCGGCGACGACAGCAGGCGCTGACCAAGCGGCAGCAACCACGACCCAAGAGCCCGTTGGCGACGCGACTGCCGTGGCCCTGGCCACGGCGCGCGCTGCCAAGGACCTGCCGGTGCCCGAGTCGGCCTTCGGCACGCCCGGCATCGCGCCAGGCGAACTCATGCTGCCGGTGGATGTCGACCTCGACGACGAGGGCAACATCTACGTCAGCGACTCCAAGGGAGTGCAGCGCTTCGGCCCCGATGGCACCTTCCGCAACCTCGTTGGCGCTTCGGTGCTGAAGGTTGCTGCCGGAATCGCCGTGGCCGGGGATGGCACCGTCTACGTGACGGGCATGGGGCCGGTGGTCCACATCTTCGATGCCCAAGGCGAACCGAAGGGCACCATCGGCCAAGAGGGCGATGCGCCCGGCCAGTTGCGCCGTCCGGTGGATGTGGCCTTGGATGCTGCGGGCGACGTGTACGTTATCGACGCCCAGAGCCGGCGCATCGAGCGCTACAGCCCGGCTGGCGCTTACCGACAGACGATTGGCGGCGGATTGGCAGGCCAGCCGGTACTCGACTCACCGCGCGTACTGGCGATTGACGGTCAGGGTCGCCTCTATGTCGGCATGGGCGATGATTACCTGATTCAGATGCTTTCTGGCGACGGCCAGCATCTGGATACCTTCGGAAAGTCCTACGCCGAGGAGTCCATGTGGCGAACCGGCGGCCTGGCCCTCGACGAGCGGGGCCGCCTGTACGCCAGTCGCAACGTCGGTCACTCGATCCAGGCGTTTTCCGTTGGCGACACGCCGACTTGGCTTTGGGACTACGGTCAACTGGGCAGCGAACTGGGGCAGTTCAATTCCCCAAGTGGGATGGCTTGTCGCGGCAATGTGCTGTACGTTGCCGACACCGCCAACCATCGTATCCAGATCTTGCGACTGGCCGAGTAGTCGGCCAGACAACCCCGCCCCCACTCGCTCCGGCGGCAGCGCAAGGCGGTCACAGCACTTCTACCGGATGCCCCAGCGGCAGCTTCCTGGGCACGATCGCCCACCGACTGGGGAAGATTCCCGACCCGGGTCCCCGGACGCGACCGCGCCACCGCCCCGCGGAGCCCGACATACGGCGCTGTAGCCCATTCCGGCAGCGACGGCCACAACTGGCATGCAGCTTGCATGAGACGACTCCGCCGGGCAGTGC
>DAOUCP010000023.1:0-26100 GCA_034432155.1 Anaerolineae bacterium | reverse complement strand
TCGCCTCGGGCGCCTCGTCCGCAGCCGTCGGGCCTCTCGCTGTGCCGGGCGTGACCCCGCTCGCGTCGGCCCCCGAGCCGCGAGGGCGCGGGCCCGCGCGGGTGGAGCGACTCGCCATCAGGCGCGTCCCCGGAGCCATTCGGTCAGCAATCGCACCCCAAAACCGGTGGCGCCCTTCGGCTGATAGGGCACGTCCGGAGCATCCCAGAAGACGCCTGCGATGTCGAGATGAGCCCACGGATAGTCGACGAACCGCTCCAGAAACTTGGCACCGAAGATGGACCCCGCGGGGTTGGGTGAGCTGTCGCTGGCATTGCGGATGTCCGCGACCTCACTCTTGACCGCTTCGCCGTACTCCTGCCACAGCGGCATTCGCCAGAGACGTTCTCCCGTGGCCTCCCCGGCAGTCAAGAGTTCGTCCGCCAGACGGTCATCGTTGCTAAAGATGCCGGCCGCGTGGTGGCCGAGCGCTACGACGATGGCACCCGTCAGAGTCGCCACATCTACCACCGCCTGCGGCTTCAGCTCCGCAGCGTACGCCAGCGCGTCCGCGAGGACCATGCGGCCTTCGGCGTCGGTGTTCAGGATTTCGATGGTCGTGCCATTCCGCGCCCGTACGATGTCACCCGGCTTCGCAGCCCGTCCACTGGGCAGATTCTCGGTCGCCGCCGCCAGACCGATGACCCGCACGGGCAGGCGCAGGGCACCCACCGTCGCCATGGTGCCCAGCACCGCGGCCGCGCCCGCCATGTCGGCCTTCATGGTCGCCATCTTGAGGCCTTGCTTGAGATTGATACCCCCAGCATCGAAGGTCAGGCCCTTGCCGACCAGGACGATGGGCGCCGTGCCATCCGCTGCCTTCGGCGCGTGTTCGAGAACGATGAACCGCGGCGACTCCTCGCTGCCACGTGCCACGCTGGCGAACGCCCCCATGCCCTCGGACTCGATGCGGTCCCGATCCCAGATCTCGCAGCGCAAGTGCTCGCGCTCGGCAATCGCTGTCGCCTGCTCCGCCAGATACGTTGGCGTCGCGACATTGCCAGGGTGATTGGCCATGTCGCGCGCCAGGCACGTGCCGGCAGCGATCGTCTGGCTGATCTCCGCGGCCTGCCGCACCGCGCTAACCTGGGAGCCGTCACCTGGGACCAAGACGAGCGTCTCCAGAGGCTGTTCGTCCGCCTCGGGCGCCCCCCCCGACTTGTACGCCCGGAAGCGGTACTGGGTGAGCAGCGCTGCCTCGACCGCTACGGCACCGGCCTTCGCGGCCGAGAGCCCATCGTCGGTCAGCGGCACGCCCAGGGCAAGACGGCGCAGGTTCGCCCGTTGCGCGGCTTTCGTGGCTCCGGCCACCGCTCGCCGCATGGCTTCGGGATCGAAGCGCTCTCGCTTGCCCAAGCCCAACAGCAGCAATCGTGGCGCTGGCATGCCTTCGGGCGGGTACACGAGCTGGCCATCGCCGAGTCGGCCGCGAAAGTCGCCCTCCGACACGATGCGGTGCAGAACGCCAGCCGCTCGCTCGTCCACCTCCTGGCTCACCGTCGGCCACTCGGGGCCTTCGAACACGCCCACCACGATGGCGTCGGCGCGGACATCGACCAGCCTTCCACTTTCGACCTCGACCCGCATGTTGCCCTCCAGGAGTCTCACCGGGCGGCCGTCGGCTGGACCGGTTGCCGGCCCTTCCGCACCAGCCATTCGACAAGGAAGGGATTGCCGTGACGCTCCTGGCCAACCGTGCTCGCCGGACCATGACCCGGCAAAATGAGCGCCTCGTCAGGCAGTGTCAGGATCTCGCGCTCGATGCTGTGCATCAGCTGTTCGTAGTCGCCACCGGGCAGGTCGGTGCGACCGATCGATCCCTGAAACAGCACGTCGCCGCACAGGGCGACGATGACGGCTCGGTCCCCGAGCGGCAGCGGCTCCGATACGAGAGTCACATGGCCAGGGGCATGACCGGGCGTATCTCGGACGGTGAGGCGCAGCCCACCGATTTGCACCTCCTCGCCCGGCCGCAAGCTTTCGTCTACCACCGGCACCTCGATGGGCTCAAGCCCGAACCACATCGCCTGCGCTGGCAGCGTGGCCAGGCTAGCCTGAGCGGCCGGGTGCATCCGCAGCCGAGCTCCGCTTCGGCGCCGCAGTTCCTCGGCACCGGCTACATGGTCGATGTGCGCGTGGGTGGCCAGAATCGCCTGGAGCTGCAAACCACGGCGATCCAGCAAGCCGACGATGGCGTTCGCGGCCCCACCTGGATCGACGACCAGGGCCCGGCCGGCATCCGAATCGCCCAGCAGGTACGTGTTTACGGCGAGCGGGCCGGTTGTCAGGGCCTCCAAGATCACGCCCAAGCTTGCCTCCTCGAAAAGCACTGCACCAGGCACCGGAAGAGCCCGCCATTATAGCATCCCGAACCCTGGCGCCCGCCGAGCGCTGGCGGCTCAGGAAGCCCGCGCGCCCGCCGAGCAGCCGGCGTTGCAGAAACCCGCGCCCCCGCGCGCCCATGCCAGGGCGAACCCTGGCGCCTCCGGCCGTTCGCCGCTATGCTTGGGCCCGCGATCCGAGGCACGAAAGGGATACCACCTGGCGATGAACAAGCGTGAGCGCATCCTCGCCGCCGTCCGTGGCGAGGCCGTCGACCGAGTGCCCATTGCGCTGTGGCGCCACTTCCCCTATGTCGACCAGACAGCCGAGGGACTGGCGCAGGCGGTGATCGCCTTCCAGGAAGCGTATGACTTTGACCTGGTGAAGGTCACCCACACCTCAGGCTACATGGCCGAGGCCTGGGGCGCCCGGTTGAGCCACCTCGGCAACGATGAGGGCACGCGCCAGTACGTGCGGCGTCCCATCCATCGGCCGGAGGACTGGCACGAGCTCCGGCCCCTCCGAGTTGGCGAGGGCATTCTGGGTCGCGAACTCGCCGCCCTTTCCCTCATCCGACGAGCGCTGGGCAGCGAGCCCTTTCTACTGCCGACCCTCTTCAGCCCCCTTACCGTGGCCAAGCAGCTGGCCGGTGACCTGTGGCTGACGCACTTGCGGGAGGACCCGGCCGCCCTGGAGGCTGGCCTGCGGACGATCGCCGAAAGCTGCGTTGCCTTCGGCCAGGCGTGTCTCCAACACGGCGCCGACGGCTTGTTCTTCGCCACGCAACTGGCACGCTACGACGTACTGGACGTCTCGACGTACGAACGCTTTGGACTGCGTTACGATCTCGCGGTCCTGGAAGCCCTCCGGCCAGCAAGCCAGCTCCTGCTACTTCATCTGCACGGCCAAAACCCGCTGTTCGAGCTGGTGTCCCGCTACCAGCCGGACATCGTCAACTGGCACGATCGCGAGACCAGCCCCGACCTTGTCGAGGGTTTGCGGCGGCTGCCGCGCGGCGCCGTCTCGGGCGGCCTGGATCGGCATGGGCCGATCCACGTCGGCAGCCCGGCGGAGACGGCGGCCCAGGTTGTGGACACCGTTCGGCGTGTCGGTGGGCGACGGCTCGTCATCAGCACCGGCTGCGTGCTCCTGACGACAAGCCCGCCAGCGAACATCGCCGCCGCGCGGCAGGCAGTGGCCACCTTGACCGCGACCTAGGTCCGGCTTATAGTCGGCAGCTCGTCGCGGCTCGAGGCGACGGCCGGCAGTGGTCAATGCAATGGGGCCCATGGGGGAATACGGCGCCTACCTTGGCCTGCGGTGTGCCGTGTTCCTCTGTGGGCTGCTGCCAGAAGCGGCTGCGCGTCGGCTCGGCGAGGCCGTGGGCTACGGGGCGTCCTTCCTGATGCCGGCTCGCATGGTGCGGGCGGAGCGCCACATGCGACGGGTCCTGGGCAGCGAAGCACCGGCTCGCCGTGCGGCACGGCTGTGCTTTGCGTCCTACGGCCGATACTGGGCGGAGATGTTCTGGATCCGACCGTGGCGGACCGAGTCCGTGCTGGAGCACGTCGCCGTCGAAGGACTGGAGCACCTGGAGGCAGCCCGCAGCGGCGGTCGTGGCATGGTAATGGCTATGCCTCATCTCGGGAACTTCGAGGTCTGCAGCCTGGTGGCCAAGAAGCTGCATCTCGCCAGCCTAGGGGTGGCCGAGACGCTGTGGAATCGACCGATCACCCAGTGGTTTCTGCAGTGGCGTCGCTCCATGGGCGTCCAGATCTTGCTGACGGACGATCCCAATCGGCGAGCGCTGCTGGATCAGCTGCGCGCCGGCGGCGTGGTTGGCCTGATGGCTGACCGAGACGTGACGCACACCGGCGTCAGCGTGACGTTCTTCGGTGAGCGGACGCGGTTGCCGTCGGGACCGGTAGCTTTGGCCCTGCGAACGGGTGCCCCGCTGTTGCCGGCGGCGGCCTATTTCCAACGCGGACGTGGCCACCGCCTGGTCATCGGCCGGCCACTGGCCCTGCCGGATGCCGGCAGCCGCCGCGAGCGCATCGAGCGCGGCACGCAGCTCTTGGCACAAGCGCTGGAGCAGTTGATCCGCGTTGCTCCCACGCAGTGGCATCTGCTTCAGCCCAACTGGCCGAGTGACCCATGAAAGTCGCCATTGTCTGTCCCTACGCTATCGATCGGCCTGGCGGCGTGCAGCTTCAGGCGATGCAACTGGTTTCCTGGCTTCGCGAGGCCGGACATGAAGCTTGGTTAGCAGCGCCTGGCCATTCGGGCGGCCCCGAAGGCACGGTGTACCTGGGCGCCTCCATCGAGGTGCCAGGAAACGGCGGCGTGGCTCCGATCTCGGCCAAGCCAACGGTGCGCCGACGCCTCACCCGGGCGCTGGCGCGGGCGGACGTGGTTCACATTCACGAGCCGCTGCTGCCCATGGCTTCGCTGACCGCCCTGCGAGCCGATACCGCTCCCAAGGTGGGCACCTTTCACGCCGAAGCAGGCAGGTTCGTGAGCTCGGTGTATTGGATCGGCCGGCCTTTTCTTAGGCTCTGGGCCGGCCGGCTGGCGGTGGCTACAGCCGTCAGCCCGATCGCTGCCGCGGCAGTGCACGACGTCGTCGGCGATTTGCGGATCGTGCCCAACGGCATCGACGTTGCCGGCTACCGCCTGCCGGTGACGCGCAGCCCGCGCCGAGCAGTCTTCGTCGGCCGCGACGACGAGCGCAAGGGCCTGAATGTGTTGCTGGAAGCCTGGCCGTCGATCCGCTGGCACATTCCGGGCGCCGAGCTCGTGGTGGTCGGCTCGTCACGGCCGCCCGTGCCGGGAGTGCGTTTCCTGGGCACCGTCAGCGAAGAGCAGAAGCGGCGCCACTTGGCATCGGCGGCCGTCTTGGTGGCGCCGAATCTCTACGGCGAGAGCTTCGGCATCGTGCTGCTCGAGGGCATGGCCGCCGGCTGCGCCGTGATCGCTTCGGCGCTGCCGGCCTTCGAGCATGTGCTGGGCGGCACCGGAATGCTCGTTCCACCGGGCGAGAGTGCCACCCTGGCGGTCGCGGTGACCCGTCTCTTGCTCGACGACGAGCTACGCGAGCGCATGGTGGCCGCCCAGACCGAACGGGTCCGACAGTTCGATCGCCCCGTAGTCCTGGGCCAATACCTGCAGGCCTATGAGGCAGCGCTGGCCTGCGCCCAGCGACCTCCCGAGCGCAAGCTCCTGCCGTTCTGAGCGCCCACACCCTCGCCAGAGCGTCGCCTCGATCGGCGAGCACCGCGGGCTAAGGCCGATGACAGGCTCGCGCCTAGGTCGCGACCTTGGCCAGCGCGACGCTTCGGCCGGCCTCGAAGGCAGCCTGGTTCAGCTCCAACAGCGCCTTGTTCTTGAGGCCCGAGCGCAGCGCTTGGTGAAAGCTCTCGGCCGGGAAGAGCTGTGTGGCCGCCTGGAGGGCTCCCAGGGCCACCACGTTCTTGACCTTCAGATTGCCCAGGTCGATGGCGATCTGGCTGTACGGCACGCCGACCAGGCGCACCGACGGATCCAGCGCTGGCCAGCTGGCGATCACCGACTCGTCGTAGATCACGACGCCCCCCGGCACCACGCGGGGGCCGAACTTCTGCATGCTCGGCGCGTTGAAGACGACGAGCACGTGGGGATCGGGCGACGACGGAGAGAGCACCTCAGTCGCCGCAATGTGCACATCCGCGTACGAGGTACCACCCCGTGACTCGGGGCCGTAGCTGGGAATGTACGTGGCGTCCCAACCCTCGCTGATTGCCACCTGCGTCGTCAGGGCGGCGATGGTCTGGGCCCCGTCGCCACCTGCACCGGCAAACTTCAGGGCGATGTCGTCGGCGCCGAGGTGCGCCGGAAAGCCCTGGCCATGGCGAACCGGCGCCTCGGCGGTGCTGCCGATCACCTCGACGATCCGGTCGGCGTCGAAGCTCGGCGCCGGCAGCGCAAACCATGGCTCGGTGGTCAAGTCTTTCTTCACGCCCAGCGGGAAGACCGGAACCATATTCTCCTTGACCCACTGCTCGGCCTCCAAGGGCGTCATCTTGAGGTGGGTTGGGCATTCCGACAGCACCTCGATGAACGCCAGACCGCGGTTCTCGACCTGGAGCTGGAGGGCCTTCCGGATTGCCTTCTTGGCTCGCATGCGTTGACGGTTGTCGAACAGGGCCACCCGTTCGACGTAGACCGGCCCGTCCATCTGGGCGATCATCTCGGCCACGCGCAGCGGTTCGCCCGTCAGACGGCCACGGCCGGTGGGCGTCGTGGTCGTCTTCATGCCACGCAGCGTGGTGGGGGCCATCTGACCGCCGGTCATCCCGTAGACGGCGTTGTTGACGAAGAGGAAGGTCAGCGGCAGGCCCATCTGGGCGGCCTGCAGAATCTCCGCCAGGCCAATGGACGCCAGGTCCCCATCACCCTGGTAGCTCACCACGATGGCGTCGGGATTGGCGACCTTCTGACCAATGGCCACGGCCGGTGCCCGCCCGTGAGCGGCCTGGGTGTTGCCGACATCCAGGTAGTAATAGAGAAACACGCTGCAGCCGACGGGGGATATGGCCACCGTGCGGTCGGCGACCTCCAGCTCGGCGATGGCCTCCGCCAGGTACTTGTGGACCAGGCCGTGACCGCAGCCAGCGCAGTAGTGTGTGGAGAAGCCCTTGATTCCCTCACCGTGGGCGTGACGCTCAAATCGGTTGTAGAACACATCAGCCATCCTGACCCTCCGCCATGGCCTGCACTTTCTCGACGATTTCCCGCAAGTCGGGCAGGACGCCGCCATAGTGCCGAATGAAGTGAATGGGAGCCACATCGCAGGCGCCGGCATGGCTCAGCGCCAAGCGGAGTTCGTCCTCGATCTGCCCGTTGCCGGCCTCAACCACGAGAATGCCGCGCAGTGGCTCCAGGTGCGGCCGCAGCAACTCGATCGGGAAGGGCCAGAGGGTGATGGGTCGGAACAAGCCCACGGGAATGCCTGCACTACGCAACTGGTGAACGGCGCCTTTGGCCATGCGGGCTGGCGTGTTGGCAGCCACGACGAGCCACTCGGCATCTTCACAGTGGAACAGATCGGCGCGCTGTTCGGCGGCTGTCATCTGCTCGTACTTCTCGATCAGGTGTTGATTGTGCATCTCCAGGTCTGTCTCCGCCAGGAAGATGGAGCAAATCAGGTTGCCGCGGTGCATCTCGTCCCCAAAGACAGCCCACTCCGGCAGACCTGGCTTGACCATGTAGTCCGGCAACTCCACGCGACCGGTCATCTGTCCGAGATAGCCATCCCCGATGATGATGACGGGATTCCGGTACTTGAACGACAAGTCGAACGCCAGCATGGTGAGGTCCAGCATCTCCTGCGGCGTGGACGGCGCCAGCACAATGCCGTGCGTATTGCCATGCCCGAGCCCCCGGCATGCCAACTTGATGTCGCCCTGTTCGGGCGCGATGTTGCCCAGACCGGGCCCGCCGCGCATGATGTTGCAGACCACGCCCGGCACTTCCGAGCCGATCATGTACGACAGCCCCTCGAGCATCAGACTGAAACCCGGCGACGAGGTGAAGGTCATGCAGCGCCGGCCAGCGCCCCCGCAGCCATACATCAGGTTGATGGTTGCCACCTCGCTGACCGCCTGGACGAACACTCCGTCCAGCTGCGGCAACAAGGCGGCCATGAGCTCGGCACCTTCGGTGGAGGGCGTGATGGGGTAGCCAAAGAAATGCCGACAGCCAGCGAGAAGGGCTCCGACGGCCGAAGCGTGGGTGCCCTTCAGGACCATCGGCTCCACTTTGGGCAGCGGCAGGCGCTCGTCCGGCACAGCCACCGGCTGGGGCGCTGTCGTCACGCGCTTGCCAAAGAGGGATGCGGGGTCCTGGAGGTCGAAATCCTCATCGCAGGGCTCGGGCATCAGCCCGTGTGGCTCGGGGCAGGCGGCCACGCAGAGGCCGCAGGCGTTGCAGACTTCCAAGTCAATCAGGATGGGGGTCAAGCCCGTTGCCGGCTCGATCTCGGTCCCCAGGGAAATGGCGCCTTGCGGGCAGGCCTCGATGCAGCGACCACAGGCCTTGCAGAGCTGCCGAAAGATAAACGGCTTGGGCTTCGTCGCTGCTCGGGGCGCAGTCGACGGTTTCACGGTCGCCATAAGTACTCCTTTCCGGAAGCGAAGGGGCGTCTCCCCCGTCGCAAGTCCGCGGCCCAGGTGCGCGGCTCGCACGCGATGGAATGTGCAGTTGGATCGGACCGCAGGCCGCTCGCGGCCACACGGTAAGAGACAGTGTCCGAGTCCTTCCCGGGAGCACCGCAACCGCAACGCCTGCCGGCCAGGGTGCAGTCAGGCCGCCACAGGGAGAGTGCGACATCTTGCTCGCCGGACGAAGGACAGGCCCAGTATACGGAGCCGGCAGCCGCCAGTCAACGAGCGCCGACCTCAGGCCCAGATCACCAGGTCGCTGGCCTGCGGATCGGCCAACAAGAGATGGCGAGGCCGGACGCGAACGCCGTAGGCATAGCGACCCGCTGCCCGGACCACGTGGCTCCCCTGGAACGTCCACACGCCATCCTGCTGGGCCCCGGTTGGCTGGAGCGGCACGACAGTCATTTCGCTCAGCGCGTGCTCGCCTGCCGCTTGGCCCAGAACCATCTCGACGATCACATCCTCGGGCTGGAGGCTGCCGAGGGCCACTTCGGCGGTGGCTGTCAATTGTTGGGCATTTGCCTCGCCGTCCGTCTGGGCCAATAGGGCGCGCCTCACCTGGACATCACCATAGGCAAGACGCACCGCAGCGGCTCGAGCGACCATCGATCGCAACGCGGCATACCGGTCCGACAGGAGAGACGCAAGCTCGTGGGCCAGGGGCGCGTAGGCGCGGCTGACGTACTCGCTCACCATGCGGTCACTGTTGAACCGCACCGGAATGCTGCTCAAGCTGTTCCGCACCATGGCCAGCCAGCCTCGCGGCAGTCCATCGGCGTCCCGGTCGAAGAAGAGGGGGACGATGACATCACTCAGCAGGCAGTAGAGCGCAGCCGCATCCAGTTCGTCCTGCAGCTCCTGCTGGTCGTACACCCGTTGGCGGCCAATGGCCCAGCCATTCTGACCGTCGAACGCCTCGGGCCACCATCCGTCCAGGATCGACAGGTTCAGCCCACCATTGGCCGCCGCCTTCATGCCCGAGGTACCGCTGGCTTCGAGACCGTGCACCGGGGTGTTCAACCAGACGTCGCAGCCCTGGACCAACGCCCGCGCCAGGCCCATGTCATGTCCTTCGACGAAGAAGACCCTGCCAGCTAGCTCTTCACTCCGGCTGAGATCGAAGACCTGCTTCAGCAGCGACTTGCCCATCTCGTCGTCGGGATGGGCCAGCCCGGCCAGAACGATCCGCACCGGCCGATCCGGTTGCCGGAGCAGGCTCTGAAGAGTCTCTCGATCGCGGAACAGCAGGTTGACCCTCTTGTAGGGAGCGAAGCGTCGGGCGAAACCGATGAACATCGCATTGGCGGTCAAACCCTCGAGGAGACGATCGAGCAGCTTGGGGCTGTCATGGCGGGCCAGCGCGCGTTCCTGCAAGCGACGGGCCATCTCGGCCACCATCCGGGCGCGCGCGGCGTCTCGGGCTCGCCACAGCTCCTCGTCCTGCAGGCTTCCTGCCTGCGAGAAGGCCGCTCCAGACAGCGCGCCTACCTCACCAGCGACGAGGCGGCGAATCTCGGGGCTGGTCCAGCTCGCCAGGTGAATGCCGTTGGTGATCGCCTGGATCGGCACCTCGTTGGCTAGCACACTTGGCCAGAAGGGCTGCAACAGGTGCTGCGACACGCGCTGGTGCGCCTGGCTCACCCCGTTGACGACCCCCGCGAAGTGCAAGGCCAGGCCGGTCATGTTGAAGAGACCGGGCTCGGCCCGAGACTGGCCAAGGGCGAAGAAGCGCTCCCAGGGGATCCCCAGCCAGAGGGCCACATCGGAGAAGTAGCGTCGCAGCAAATCCTCGCCGAAGCGGTCGTGCCCGGCGGGCAACGGCGTGTGGGTGGTGAACACGGTGGTGGCCCGCACCAGCTCCCGAGCCTCCTCGAAGGTGAGCCCCTCTTGGCGCACCAGCTGGGCAACTCGTTCGAGCACCACGAGGGCAGCATGTCCTTCGTTCAAGTGGTAGATGGTCGGCCGGATCGCCAGCTGCTGGAGCAGCCGCTCCCCGGCCCGGCCCAGGATGATCTCCTGCCGCAACCGCGCCTCCGGCCCACCCCCATAGAGGTGCCGCAGGATCTCCTGGTCTTCCGGTCGGTTCTCCGGCACCAGGGTGTCGAGCAGGTAGAGAGGAACACGTCCCACGTCGGCCCGCCAGGCTCGCACCAGCACCGCCCCGTCGGGCGTGGCCACCTGGATCGATACCGGCTGGCCATCTGGACCCACCACCGCCTGGAGGGCATGCTCCTCGGGGCGTAGCTGGAACTCGGCAGCAACTTGCTCGCCGCGAGCCGTCAGCTCCTGCATGACATAGCCCTGTCGGTACAACAGACCGACGGCCACGAGATCCAGACGCTGGTCGCTGGCCGACTTCAGGTGATCGCCGGCCAACACCCCGAGCCCGCCGCTGTAGATGGGCAGCGATTCGTGAATCCCGAACTCGGCACAGAAGTAAGCGACGGCGGGAGCGTGACCCCCTTGCCCAGCCGGGCCGGCCGATGCCGGAACGGCCGGCGCCTCTGCGGCCGGCGCCGCCATGTAGGCGCGGAAGCGCTCCACTACCGATTGCAGACGCCTCCGAAAGTCCGCACTGGCCGCAGCGCCGTTCAACTCCTCGCAGCCCAGTCGTTGCAAGAGGCGGATCGGGTTGTGACCACAGGTGCGCCAGAGCTCCGGAGCCAGCGACTCGAACAAAGCGCCCGCGTCGGCGTCCCACGTCCACCAGTAGTTGCTTGCCAGCTCGCTGAGTTCCGCCAGTGAGGCCGGCAGCCGGATGTGCACGTCGAACGGCTGGAGGTTGGGACGATGCCGCTCCGGCGATGGCGGCAGCGGCACCGTGATCGGCGTGGGAAACGTCGTCGGCGGCCGCCTGCCCAGCGGCGACGCCTCGGTGTCGATGGCTCGTTGGTACGCTTGCTCATAGCGGGCGAACTGGAGCGACCACGACAGACGGGCCGCGGCGGCCCGACAGCGAGCCGCGATGCGCTCTGGTGCTGGCGGCTCCGTCAGGAAGCGCTCCAAGATGTCGGCCAGACGGCGTGCCGCCGCCTCATCGGCCTGCCCATGGCGAGCCAGCACATGGACGCCGTCTTCGGGACCGAGCCCTTCTGCCAGGCACCATTGCCCGAAGCCCGCCCGATCGGAGGTCACCGTCGGGACCCCGAGCGCCAGACTCTCCAGCGGCGTGTAGCCCCACGGCTCGTAGTGCGATGGGAAGCACGTCAAGTCGAAGGTCTGGACGGCCGCCTCGTACGGCATGTCCAGCAGGCCATCGCCCGACATGAGATACAGGGGCACGTGCAGCAGCTTCACCCGCTGGCCCGCCTGGTTGTCAAGACCGAGCGCCAGAGCTCGCTCCTGGATGGGATCCCGAGCTGGGTCGAACAGATTGTGCGTCGCCACGCCCAACGGCTGGACGCCGCAGGGCACCGAACCGGTCAGGCGCTCCACGAGCGCCGCCTGCGGTCCGGAGTTGTCGGCCGGGCAGAGAATCCACGCCACGACTGGCCTGCCCGGTCGTCGGTTCAATTGGGCCAGGGCATCCAAGAAGACATCGATGCCCTTGTTATGGAACTCGTAGCGGCCGGAGGTCGCCACCATGGCGGCATCCTCGACGCTGCTACCGAGCATGCACGCCGCCAGGTGGCGGAGCCGCCGAGCCGCCTCCGACCGCGGGACAGAAGCCGCCTGTTCGTCGATGACCGCAAGGTCAATGCCGTTGGGCAGCAGCTCATCCGCGGCCCGTCCGTGCAGAAGCTCCGCCTCGGCAGCCGTGATGCTGGAGACGGTGGTGAACACATCGCAGCCGCGAACGATCGCTTGCTCGAGCGAGTGCTTGGCCCGAACTCCAAGCTCCTCGGCCCACGACTCGGCGGTCCGGTGCGTGAGCGCTTCCTCGACCTCGAGACCTCGCGCCGCCAAGGACCGGCCGAGCACCGTGGCGTGCGTTGTGAACACCGTCGCGATGCTGGGCTCGAAATCACGGAGGTAGAGCAGACCAGCACCGGCCAGCCACTCGTGAAACTGCGCCACCGTGCCGCTCGCCGGACGGTGTCCATAGCGCTCGTACCACCGCCGGATGGCCATGGCCGCTGCTTGGCCGAAGAGCACGGGCTCGATGTAGTCCCACTGGCCACTCAGCGAGTCGACGCGATGCCGCTCCCACAGTCCGGCCAACACGCCGTCCTTCTGGCCGTAGAGGCCGGAGAAAGCAACCAGCACGGTGAGCGGCTGGCCTGGAATCTGCCACCGACCGACGCGAACCGGAATGCCGTCCTCCCGGCAGGCAGCGACAAAGTCGTCGTAGCCGCCGCAGTCCTCGAAGGGCGGCTCGGCCACCCGTTCGCCCCGCAGCCAAGGGCCAAACAGCACATAGCCGTCACCGAGATGTTCCACCGCAGTGCGCGCCTTAGAGGCGATCACCGTATAGATGCCGCCCACTTTGGTGGCGACTTCCCAGGAAACCTCAACGACGTTGGTAGGCACGGTGCTGTCCTCGGGTGGCGAGCTAGCTCGCCGCGGCCATCACATTCGCGCGACGCCTACAGCATTGCCCGATGTCTTCGAGAACATTCATCATGACAATAAAAGCATCATGAGGATTGTTGTAGGGGTTGAAGTACTTATGAACATCTCCATCTGCAAACCACTTGGTGCACATATAGTACAAGTGGTCAGAGGTGCTGAGCTTCCTCCAGATCTCCAGATGCTCCATGTCGCCGCTCTCCCGTATCTCACGGCCCACCCGGTACAGCTCCTTGTGCGCCGCCTGCTGCATGGGGTTGCCCAGCCAAGCGGTAAGATCGCGTTCCGTGTCGGCCCACGAGATGGGATGCGGGATGTCGAGTCTGGCAACCGGATCGGTGTCGGCAAGCACCTCCGACGGCGTGCGAAAACCGACGTCGGGTGCTGCCAGGACCGCCTCCGGCAGATGATCCATGAATTCGAAGATGCCGGTATCCGCCCACTGGTGCTCGCCGAAGGTCTCGTAGTCCATGAACAGCCCAACCACGTCGTCCTTCTCGGGCAAGGCGTGAATCCAGCTCGCGAATCGATCGGCGGTCAGGGGCCACTCCGACCAGTTGCGGTTGCTGAAACGGAAGGCAATGTCGTCCGACAGACGGTAGGAGCGCAGGAGAATCTTGATCCGTTCGCAAGCCTCGGGTCGATAGACGCGATGGGCGCTCCGCCAACCCAGCAGCTGATCAGCCCCCTCCCCCAGGATGCCCAGGAAGCCCAGCTCCTCGGCCCGGCGGGCAATTTGGTTGTCGACGATCAGCTCGGTGTTGCGAAACACCGTCGGTCGCCTCCCGAACAACTGCTCGATGCGCGCTGCATGGTTGCGCACCTGGGCGTCGAATTCATCCACGTCGCCGAAGTAGGCCAGCGAGTGGTGCGACGTCTCGGCCAGAAACTCGACGGCATCCGTCTTTGCCAGCGACTGGAAGCTGGCGACGACCTCCGGCGCCCAGCTCGCCATCTGATCCAGCGCGGTGCCCGTGATCGAGTAAGCACAGCGGAAGGCACCGTTGGTGCGCTCGATCAAGCGCTGCACGAGTCCGTTCATCGGCAGGTAGCACTTCTCCGCGACGCGGCGTAGGATCCTTGCGTTCTCGCTGTCATCGAAGTAGTCGTGGCGATGACCGATGTCGAAAAAGGTATAGCGGCGAAGCCGAAACGGTTGATGTACCTGGAAGACAAATACGACCGACCTCACCGCACCACCTCCGCATAGATATCTCCAACCAGACGCCCCCGCACCTCCCAGCGCAGCTCTTGGACCTCGGACCGACCCTCTTCCGCCAGCTGGCGACGCAGCACCGGATAGCGCAAGAGGGCCAGGATCTTGTTCGCCATGTCGGTGACGTCCCAGAAGTCCACCTTCAGCGCGTTACGGACAACCTCGGCCACACCACTCTGGCGAGAGACGATCACCGGCACATCGGCCGCCATGGCCTCCAGCGGCGAGATTCCGAAGGGCTCGGACACCGAAGGCATCACGTAAATGTCGGCCATGGCGTACATCCGCTCCACGTCGCTACCCTTGAGGAAGCCGGTGAAGTGCACGTGCCGTGCCAGACCCAGCTCGGCGACCCGTTGCACAATCTGCGGCAACATGTCCCCGCTGCCACTGATCACGAACTTCACATGCGGCTCGACGCTGACAACACGAGCCGCCGCCTCAACGAAGTAGTCCGGCCCCTTTTGGAACGTCACGCGCCCAAGATACAGGACGATCGGGTCCGTGACCCCCTTGTCGCCGAGCCACGAGGAGACCTGCTCGGCATGGGTCACAGCATTGTGCACCACACGCAGCTTCTCGGGCCGGACACCGTAGCGACGGCGCAACTGACTGGCCAGGAAGTGGCTCACGGCGATCACCCGATCTGCCGCCTCGAGCCCGGCCTGCTCGATGTCCCGGACGCAGTGATTGACGTTCTCGCCGCTGCGGTCATACTCGCTGGCGTGGATGTGCAGCACCCAAGGCTTGCCGGAGACTCGGGCCGCCGCCATGGCGGCGGGGATGGTCATCCAGTCATGGGCATGGATGACGTCGAACGTCTCCCGGCGCGCCAGCTGGGCGACAACCCACGCGTAGCGCGCCACCTCGGGCAGGAGGGCCGGTCCATAGCTGCCGGTAAAGGGCAGGTAGAAGACCGACTCCTCTCCCTCTTCCGTCTCCGCCTCTGCCGGGGTCGCCCAGCGGTCCCGCTCTTGCGGTGACCTTATGGCGCGCAGCTCCTCCGACGGGCAAGCCGGAGGCAGCGGCGAGCACTCCTCTTCTGTCCGGCTGCCGAGTGGCGGCTGCCCGCTTGCCCCGGCCTCGGCCTCCTCCAGCGCCCGGAGCCGGGACGCATATTCTGCCTCCGTGAGGTAGGGTACGAGCGGGCTGGCGATGGAGACCATGCGCAACCGGGCGGCGACGTCGGCCAGGGCAGCGGCGAGCGACCGAGACTCGGCCGCCAGGTGGGTGGCGGCGGCGAGCTCGGTCCGCACGTCCAGCTCCTCCACCCGGGCCGGTCGCGTTGCGGGCCCGTGCCGGATCGGCACCTGATTGGCGCCCAGAACGCGCGCCCAAGCTGTAGGTTCGTCGCCGTACGCCCGGGGCACCACGAAGAGCACCTCGACGCCGTGGTGAGCCAGTCCCCGGACCAGGCCAAAGCACGCCGTGCCCAGACCCCCGGAGATGTGCGGCGGGAATTCCCAGCCCAGCATCAGGACGCGCAAGCCTCGGCCTCCTCCAGGAGCGCATAGGCTCGCAGGATTTCTCCGACGTTCCACGCCTGGGCGAAGGCCCCCCCGCCGCGATGGGGGGCGTCGCCATCGTACACCTCGGAGAGGTGATTGAGGCCGCCGACGAGGAGCTCCGGCGCGAGCCCGTCCAGTAGCTCCCGCAAGCTGGCGATGCGCTCCGGTCGTGGCCCGGTGGCCCGCAGCCAGGCTTCCACGTATGGGCCAAACAACCAGGGCCACACACTGCCCTGGTGGAGAGCCTCCTGGTGGGCCGTCTCACCACCACCGTGGGTACCGCGGTACTGGGGGTCGGATGGCGCTAGCGTCCGCAGACCCACCGGCGTCAACAGATGCCGCTCCGCCACCCGCACGATGTCCTCGCGCATGCTACTCGTCAGCGGGCTGAACTCCAGAGCGGCAGCGATCACCATGTTGGCACGAATGGAGCGGTCGACGCCGGCCTCCGACCAGAGATCGGCCAGACACTCCTGATCGGGCAGCCAGAAACGGTCGAGGAAGCTTGCTGCCAGGCGCTGTTGCCACTCCTGCCAGTGCGCCCGTTCCTCCCATTCGTTGGCGGCCTCCAGCAGATAGCTCAGGTAGGCGAGCAAGAAAAACCAGAGCGCGTTGACTTCCACCGGGCAGCCGGAGCGCGGCGTGACGGGACCGTCGTGGGTATAGGCGCTCATCCAGGTGGTGGCCAGTCCAGGCAGCCCCACGTGCAAGAGGCCGTCGGCGTCACAGGCAACACCCAAGTCGGTTCCATCGCGGTAGCTACGGGCCACCTCCAGCAGCCCCGGCAGCCAGCGGCTGCGGATGCGCTCGAGCGATCCGCCTGCCACCTCGTACAGCCGCACCGCGCGTGCCCACCACAAGGCGGCATCCGCCGAGCGGTAAGTGCTGTCGTCGGGTCCGCTCCCAAAGCGGCTGGGCAAGAGGCCGCCTCGCAGGTAGCCGCAAACCGCCTCCAAGCCCTCGGCGCATTCCTCCAGCCGACCGCGACTCAGCGTGAGGCCGGGAAGAGCCACCATGCTGTCGCGACCGCGCTCGGTGTACCAGGGATAGCCCGCCAGCACGCCCAGTCGTCCGTCGCCGGTGCGGAAGAGGAAGTCATCCGCCGTGAGCGCCAAGAGATCCCGCATACCGCGGCCAACCACCGCAGCCTGCGATTGGCGGCGCTCGCTCTCGCTGGCCCAGACGGCCGCCGGATCGAGTACCGCCTCCTCGACGCTGGCGGCGATGACCGCCGGCTGTCCAGGACACAAGGCAAGTCGCAGGATTCCGGGGCAGAACTGGTCTTCGTGACCCTCATAGCCTCGCTGAAGGTCGACCTCGTACTCCACGTTGCGGTACCAAACGGGATCCGCATCGAAGTGGTGCTCGGCGGCTGCGACGGTGATGTTGATGGCGGGCAAGGGCGCGTATGGCTGAACGCGGATGCCGACGGTCCGACCGGCATCGCGAATGGGCTGCGCCTCCGGTCGGAGAGCGAGGTTCTCGTGGGTCAGAGCGTCGGCCTCGCGAAAGGGGAGCAGCGGCCGGAGCTCCAGCTGCAAGCTGGCCTGCTCACCGGACAGGGCGTAGCGCACCAGCACGGTCTGGGCGCCCCGCACGAGCAGGATTTCGCGCGTGACCACGTTGGCTCCGATGCGGTAGGCGAATACCGGGAAGGGTGCCAACGCAAACCCGGCCAGCGACTTATGACCGTGTGGCGACCACAGGCCCGGGTAGCGAGCAATGGACAGCGGCATACTGCGATCGGGGCCGCGCAGATGCTCCTCGAAGCGCGCCAGATACACATGGCGTCCGCGACCGGCCGGCGAGGGTACGACCAAGAGACCGTGGTAACGCCGCGTGGCACACATCGCTACTGTGCCAGCGGCGTACGCGCCACGGCCGTTCGTCTCGAGCCATTCCCGCGACAGCGCGCAGTCCAGCCGCAGACAGTCGTTGCGGTCCATCCGTAGCAGGGGGTCGGGCATCGGTCTTGGCCTGTCTCCGAGTCAGAAGCCGAGCACGCAATTGTAGCCTCAACGAAGCGCACATCGGCAGACCGATTGCGCCTCGTTCGCCGTCATGGTACATTGACGCACCGACGCTCGAGCCGGGAGGAGGTCACCGATGGGTTTCATCCGCAGCCTGTTTGGTAGCGGCAAGGAAAAGCGGCCCCAGACGCCCCCGCAGCGTGGCGCGGGCCAAGGAGCGGCGCGCCAGCCAGCGGCCCGCGACGCCGCGCCGGGCCGGCCCGGCGGAAAGCCAGGCGACGCTCCTGTTGAGGCCCCGACCACCCACGCGCCCGGCCGCCCGGTAGAAGGCGAGGCCGAGCTGGCGACCAGCCTGGCAGAGCAGCCCTCCAAGCAGCTGCAGCGCCTGCTGGGCTCTAGCGAAGCCGCCAAGCGGCAGCTGGCGGCCCGCATCTTGGCCGAGCGGGCCGAAGTTACCTCCATCCGGCCGCTCATCAACGCCTACCTGAACTCCGCCGACGCCGAAGTGCTCGCTGCGCTCGCGACCTTTGGTCGGGCGGTGGCGCCACCGGCGGTGCGGGACGCGGCCGATGCGGGGATCGTCGGCGAGCGCCGGGCCCGTCTGATGGACATCCTGGGCATCTCGGGGGCCAGCGAGGCAGCGGCGGCCATCCGGCCCTACCTCGAGAATGAGGATGCGGTCATCCATACGCGCGCTTGTCTTGCCCTGGCCCGTCTCGGGGACGTGGCGGCCATCGAGATGCTCTCCTCGGACCTAGAGCGCAACGACCGCGAGCTGCGCACTCTCGCTCTGGACGCCTTGCGCCAGATCGAGGCACCCGAAGCTCGACGGGCGGTCGAGGCTCATATCGGGCGCTACCTGGGGAGTGCCGGCGCGGTGCCCGCCGAGATCGAGATCGCCGCGCCGCGACTCACCGCTCCGGATGTCATGCTGTCGACCTACGCCGCGGAACGAATCCAGGCGGCACCGCATGCCCTCACCGTCGTGGTCGGGCCCGGCGCCACGCGTATGGCCGCTTCGCGCCGGGCGGAGATCCAGGGGGTGCTGCGGGACCTCGACGTGCGGTTCACCACGGAGCATCACACGCCCGAAGAGCAGATCGCCATCCTGGAAGCGGCTCGCGACCAGGCGGTGGCCGACCCGACCCATCGCGTCGTGGTCTTCGGGCGCCTGCCCTCTCCGATGGACAGGCCGCCACTGCCCCATTTTCTGCGCAAATTGGGGGGGCCCGGTTACACGGCGAAGATCATGATCATCGAGCCCCACGAGGTGAACCAGGTTCTGGGCTGGTGGCGCTACGTCGACGAGACGCGGCGAATTCCGACGGACTTTGAGGTATTGTTGGCAATTTCTCGGCCGGATAACAGCCCGATTACTGAGGAGGAATACCTCATTTATACGCTGACTCCCGAGGCCAAGCGACGGGAGTTCTTGCGCGCCTTCGTCGCCAACCTCTAGGTCGACGGCGCGCCGGCCAGCTCGCGCTCCAAGTCGCCGTGTCGAACGTCCGACTGCTCATTGGTCCTGCCGGCTCTGGCAAGACGGCACGCTGCATCCAGTGGCTCCGTGTGCGCGCGGCCCTCGAGCCCCTGACTACCTGCTGGGTCGTCGTCCCCGATCGCCTCCAGGCGCGGTACTTCCGCCAGCGCCTTGGCCAGGCCGGCGGGATTCTTGGCGTGCAAGTCGGCACCTTCGACGATCTGTATGCCGAGATCCTCGGCCGCGGTGGTCGCTTCCTGGCCTTGGCGCCCGAGGTTGTCCTGCGCCGTCTCGTCCGCCTGGCCGTCCGAGACGCGCTGGGCAGCGGGCACCTCCGTCACTTCGCACCCATTGCCGAGCGGCCCGGCTTCCTAGCCGTCGCCGAGGAGCACATCGCCGAGCTGCAGCGCGAGGCGGTGTCGCCAGAGGAACTGGCCTCTGCTTGCGCCAACGGGGATGCCGGGGCCCTCGAGCTCGGCCATGTGTATCGCGCCTACGCACGGCGACTCGCGCAACTGGGCGTCACCGATCTTGCCGCTCGCACCAGCGCAGCCGTGCGGCTCTTGCACACGGATGGCCGCGCCGTGGCCTGGCTGCACGGACTGGTCGTGGATGGCTTCGACAGCTTCGAAGGCCACCAGCTGCACAGCCTCGGCGCGTTGGCGCGGCTCCTGGACAATCTCTTGATCACCCTGCCCGGCGACGCCAGCCTGGCGAGTGCGACCAGCGGCGGCTCGCCGCGCAGTGCGCACCTGCGGTTCGCCCGGGCTTTGGAGCGCCTCAAGGAGACGACGCGAGCCACCATCGAGACCATCGAAGGGACGTTCTGGGCATTCCCGGCGCTGCGTCAGCTCGAGGCACAGCTGTTCGTTTCGCCAGGGACGATTCGCGGCGCGGACAGCCAAGAGCAGCCTTCGCCGGGCACGGGTTCGGGCGCAGCCAGGCCGGAGGAGCCTTCGCTCCGCACGGCTCCCTGCGCAGCCAGCCCGGAGGAGCCTTCGGCGGGCACGGGTGCTGGCGCAGCCAATCGACCGAGCCACCTGGTCGAGTTCCTCGAGGTCCGTTCGCCGGCGGACGAGGCGCGGGAGGCTCTGCGCTGGCTCAAGGCGCGCTGCGTCCGGGATGGCGTCGCCTTGGACGAGTGCGCCATCATCACCCCCGATCCAGAGCACTACCGGCCGCTCCTTCGAGCGGCGGCCGAGGAGTTCGGTCTGCCGGTTCGTTTCACCATGGGCCAGCCACTCCTCGAGGCGCCGCGGATGGTGGCCCTGCTCCAACTCCTGCGACTGCCCCTGGACGACTATCCGCGGCGCGCTCTCCTCGACAGCCTGCGGGCGCCCTTCTTCGACCTCTCCGTCTTTGGTCTCAGCCGCCAAGACGCCGATGCCCTTGAGGTTCTGAGCCGGCGGGCACTCGTGTTGGGCGGCCAGGACGAGTGGCTGAACGCGCTGGACACCCTCGCCCAACAGCTCCCGCGGCAACGTCGCGAAGACGAAGAGGAGGACCCGGCGGCACTGGCGCCCACCGGCGAGCGGGCCGCCGCTCTCGCGCGGGGGCTCCGGGCACTGGCGGCAGCCCTGAACCCGCCTCCTCGGCCCTTGGGCGAGTGGGTGCGTTGGCTCGAGGATCTCATGGTCACGCTTGGCTACGCCCCGGGCGATGGCGACGGCGACGATCGAGATGCCGGAATCTCCGCGGCCGATGACGACGGCCATGGCGGGGATGCCGGTCTCTCCCCTGCCGAGGGCGATGATGGAGACGCTGGTCTCTCGCGACTGGTCGACGAGCTCGACATTGGCGAGCAGGCAGCGCACAGCGCGTTGCAGGAGGTGTTACGCTCACTCCTCCTCACCGATCGCCTGCTGGGCGAGCCGACCATCCGCTACGCGGCCTTCCTCGCCGAGCTCGAAGACCTTGTCGACACGACCGCCTTCCACCCGGCCCTGAATCCCGGCACGCCGGCTGTCCGCGTCCTGCGGCTCTTGGAGGCGCGGGGGCCCAGGTTTCAGGCGGTAGCGGTCCTGGGCCTCTCCGAAGGGTTGCTGCCACAGGTCGAGCGCGAAGATCCTTTCCTGCCCGATTCTCTGCGGCTCCGTCTTGGCCTCGAACCGCGGCTGGGCCGCGAACAACGAGGCCTCTTCTACCTGGCGGTGACACGTGCCGCCAGGTACCTGCTCCTGAGCCGCCCCTATCTCGATGACTCGGGGGAAGAATGGCAGCCCTCGCCGTACTGGCGGGCGGCCCTGGCGGCTGTGGGCGTCGGGCAGGGAGCGGTGCGTCGCCTAACCGCCGGCACGCCGCAACCGCTCTACGATGCCGGGTCGGCTGCCGAGCTCGTGTTCTGGGCCGCGAGAGGCGGTGTGCGGCCACCGGCGGCATCCGGCGTGGAGGAGCGTAGGCAGCGGCTGGCGGACGGGGCAGCGGTCGTGAAGTCGCGCCTGGCACGGCAAGCAGGTGGCCCCTACGACGGGCTTGTCGTCGACCTTCGGCCTCACCTCGCCGAGGCATTTGGACCACCGTACGTCTGGAGCGCCAGCCGACTCGAAACCTACGCCTCCTGTCCGCTGCGCTTCTACGTGGAGGTCATTCTGTCCCTCTCAGCTCTGGAGCCGCCTGGGGTGGGCCTCGACGCCGCGCAGCTGGGCAGCATCTACCACCAGGTGCTGGAACGGGCCTACCGAACGGCGTCCGACCCCACCGACATCGAGGCCGTACTGGCGGCCATGCACAAGGTCGCGCCGACGGTCTTTGCCGAGGCACCCGCCAGGCTGGGGTTCCGGCCGACGGCCTGGTGGGAAGCCGAACAGTCCATTCTCTTGGAGGATCTCGAGGCGGCGGTGCGAGGCCTGGCCGAGAACGACGGCGGCTGGCGCCCCGTGGCCTTGGAAGCCAGCTTCGGCATCGAGAACGAACCCCTGCGGCTGAACGAGGCGGACGAGATGATCCAGCTGCGGGGCATCATCGATCGTGTGGACCGCAACGCGGCCGGCCAGCTGCGAGTCATCGACTACAAAACGGGCAGCAGTCACCTGGCGGAGCGCGATCTGGTCAACGGACGGCGGCTCCAGCTGCCCCTGTACGCCCTGGCAGCCCAACAGGTGCTGAAGCTCGGAGAGGCTGTGGACGGTTTCTACTGGGCCATTCGTCAGGCCCACAAAGGAAACCTGCGGCTTTCTAGTTTTGAGCATGCGACACCCGAAGGCACCTACCGTGGGCCGCCCGGTGCGGCCGAGCTGGCCGTCCGGCACGCCACGCGGTTCGTGCGCTTGGTGCGCGAAGGACACTTCGAGCCTCGGCCGCCACCGGATGGTTGCCCCAGCTACTGCGCGGCCACGCCCTGGTGCTGGCGCTACACGGCGGGACCTTGGCGCTAGCCGTTGGGAGCATCATGGAACCAGCACTGGACCTCTTCCGGGGACTTACCGCAGACCAGCGAAAAGCCGCAACCCTCCTGGACTGCAATACGCTGGTGACGGCGGGCGCGGGGACGGGAAAGACCAAGGCCCTGGTGGCCCGCTATGTGGCCTTGCTGGTGGAGGGCTGCCGGCCGCCGGAGATTCTGGCGGTCACCTTCACCGACAAGGCGGCCCTTGAGATGCGTGGGCGGGTTCGGATGGCCCTGCAAGAGCTCGTCGAGACGCACCACGGGACGGAGCGCGGCCGATGGCTCGCCTTGGAGAGCGAATTGGACGCGGCCCGCATCGGCACCATTCACAGCTTCTGCGCCGAGCTGCTACGCAGCCATCCGGCCGAAGCCGAGGTGGATCCACGTTTTCGGGTCGCCGAAGAAGGCATCGCCACCGCCCTGAAAGCGGAGGCCGTCGAGGCTGCGCTGGCGTGGGCGGCGAACGAGCGGCAGACGGCGCCGCTCTTCGACTCCTTCCGGGGCGATGTGCTGCGCAGCCTGTTGCTGGCGCTTCTGAAGCGCCGGGCCGATGCCGCCGAGGGCTTCGCTCGCGCGAGCGATGGGGCGGCGTGGTCGCTTTACGTCGGGCGCGAGCTCGCCGATTTCGCGAAGATGCCGGACGTCCGGGAGGCCATCGCCGAGCTGGAGCGACTCCGGGCCGGCGCGGCACTCCCGGCGCAGCATGCGGCCGAGGTCGCTGGCTTGCTCGCCGGCTGGCAGACCTTCACCAGGGAGCTCGCTGCCGGGCAGGTGTTCCAAGCCGCCCGTGCCCTCTTCGAACTTCGCCGCCAACATCTGGGGCTCCGCAGCATCGACCCGCAGGTCAAGCCGGCCGTGTGCCGGCTGCGCACCGTGTACGGGAACACCGTCGACCACTGGCTGGGCGGGGAGAAGAAGGCCGAGCCGCCGGATCCGGCCGTCCAAGAGCAGTTTGTGGCGGATCTGGCGCGCTTGGGTGAGGTGTTCGCCTTCGCCGAGCGCGAATACTGCGCTGCCCTTGCGGCACGCCAAGCGCTCGATTTCGACGATCTGGAGCTGGGCGCCGTGCGACTGCTTGCCCAGGCCCCGGTGCGTCAGCGCTGGCAAGAGACCCTGAAGGCGATTCTCGTTGACGAGTTTCAGGACACCAACCCTCGGCAAGCGGCCATCGTTGACGCCCTGTGCGGCGACCACGACGACCGTCTCTTCGTGGTTGGGGACGCTCGCCAGAGCATCTACCGCTTTCGTGGCGCCGACGTCACCGTCTTCCGCAGGACCGAGGAACGCTTTGCCGCCTGTCGTTGGGAAGTCCTTGCTCTCCGGGAGTCCTTCCGAACGCACGCCCAGCTCCTGCAGGCGATCGATCATCTGCTCGAACCCATCCTGCGAGTGCCGCCCGACAGTGCGCCTTTGGACATCGGCTATGAAGCCCTTGTGGCCCACCGCACGGCGCCGCCCGCCGGCCTGCCGCCACCGTACGTCGAGTTCTGCCTGGGCGCCGGCGCCGACATCGGCGCTGCCCGGCCGGCCGCAGCGCGTGCACTAGCGGATCGACTCCTCGAGCTACGGCACACAGGCCAGATGGAGGCATGGTCCGACGTGGCGGTGCTTTTCCGCGCTTCGCGAAGCTACCAGATCTACGAATCGGCCTTCGAGACCGCTGGCATTCCCTTCGTCACCGTCGCTGGCGTCGGGTTCTACGACCGACCGGAGGTCCGGGACCTGCTGAATATGCTGCGAGCCATAGCCGAGCCCTGGAATGATCTGGCGCTCGCCGGCCTCCTGCGCTCGCCAGCCTTTGCCATCCGCGACAGCGCTCTCTACCGACTCCGTATCGTCGGAGATCGGCGGCGCCCCTTGCGGCGGGCCCTAGCCGAAGGGGTGGCGGAGCTCGATGGCGAGGACGCCATCGGCGTGCAGCGCGCCGCCAGGTTGCTGGCCGATCTCGAGCCTTTGGCCGATCGCCTGCCGGTGGCCGAGCTCCTCAGCCAGCTACTCGAACGCACGGACTATCGGGCCGTCCTGGCGGCCAGCGACGTCAGCCGTCTGTGGCGAAACGTCGACAAGCTGATGGAGGACGCCCGAGCCAGCGGCCTGGTGCGCGTTCGCGAGTTCCTGGAGTACGTGAACACGCTTCGGGACGTGGAAGTGCGCGAGGCCGAAGCCGCCGTCGAGGCCGCCGGGGCGGTGCGTCTCATGACTGTCCACAAAGCGAAGGGTCTCGAGTTTCCGGTGGTGGTGATCGGCGACGCCAGTCACGCCGGATCTTCGCGCCAGGAACTCTTCTACGTGGTCCGTGGTCTGGGCATCGCCGCCGGGTCTTGCGGTCGAAGCGCCGACCAACCGCTGGCAGTGAAGCTCGCCGCTTGGCACGACCAGCGAGAGACGGACGCCGAAGGGCGGCGGCTGCTCTACGTGGCCGCCACCCGTGCGCGGGACAAGTTGATTGTCAGCGGCACGGTTACCCTCGGCCGCAATGGGCCAACGGCGCACGGTTGGCTCGAGCAGTTGCTCGCAGCCTTGGAAGTGGACCTGGCAGCGCTGGTGGAGAGGGCGGACGGCGGTTGGCTAGAGCACCGCGTGGACGAAAGCGTCTTCGGCCTGTGCCTTGTCCGGGCCGAGGAGACGCCGCCGCGGTCTGCCACAGCTCCCGATCACGAGCCCGACGGGACGGCCAGCCGCATCGCGACGTCATGGGCAGACGATGCCGCCAAGGCCGCCGCCCTCGCGCCCGAGGAGGGCGCCAGCCCTGCCAGCGCGGCGACGGGCGATGCGACGGTCGTGGGTCCAGCAGACGCCGAGCCGAGCCGTCCGGCAGAGGAGCCGCTGCCTTTGTACCGGCCGGTCCCTGTACCCCGCCAGCCCACGACCGACAGCGACTCCTTCGGCGAGCCGCGGCGCACCTGGCGTGCCAGCGGAACGCAACGCGTGCCAGCGACGGCACTCGGCAGCCTCGTTCACCGGGCCCTCCAGCACTGGCGGTTTCCCGACGATCCAGCGCTGGATGCCCTCCTGGACACCGCAGCCCTGGAGGAGCGCCTCGTCGCCGACAGGCTGCGTCGCGAGGCGATTCGGCTGGCCAAGGAGCTTCTGGCCCGCTTCCGCGGCCACGCGCTGTGGGCCGTCATCGACGGCGCCGGCGAGGCAAACCGGTTTCACGAGCTGCCGTACATCGCTCGCCTCGACGAGCCGGGCACCCCGGCCCGGTCCGGTCGCATCGACCTTGTCTATCGCGACGCCCGGGGCTGGCACATCGTCGACTTCAAGACGGATCACCTGGCCGATGCGAACCAGATGAGAGCGGTCATCGAGGCCCGTGGCTATCGGGAACAGCTCGCGGAGTACGTGACCAACCTAGAGAGGCTGGCCAGCGTCACCGCCGATGCGTGTCTATGCTTCCTCGACGTCGGCGGGGCGGTGCACGTCGAGCCCTTGTGAGCTCGCGACCCAGGGACAAGCCGGTCACGGGGC
>DAOUCP010000022.1:0-10856 GCA_034432155.1 Anaerolineae bacterium | reverse complement strand
ACATCGGCGGCTGACCGAGCCGGGGGCCGTGTCGCGCCTGCCAGAGCACCGGGCCCAGCACGTGTCCACGGTGTCTGGCACACGCGGCCGGCACTACCTGCAGCGGCAACATTGGTTGGACCTTGGGCCAGCTGCCATGGAGTTCCTGTCGCAGGTCGTCCACCGTCGGCCGCGGCGGTGCTGGTCATCGAAGAGATGGGCTAGCTGACCTACGGGCCCGACGTCGCCAACATGCTCGTCCATGTCGTCCATGAGCGGCACCTGGCGCGGCGGCCGATGGTCTTCACCACCAACAAGCCACTTGCCCCCTGGGGGGAAGTGCTGCACGAACCCGACCTCAGTGCAGCGATCCTCGATCGCATCCTCGAACGGGGACGCTTGCTCGTCCTCGACGGTCCCTCCTGGCGCACCCGGCACATCGACCAGGACATGGTACCCGGACCGGCCAGAGTTTACGGAAATGACCGGCCAGAACATCTGGAACCCACAGATGGTAACCAAGCGCACCTGCGTCAGGGTACCGGCCGTGGCGCACCGTCGCGCTTCGAGACGCACCAGCGTTGTCGGTCGCTTCCCCGACGACGCGGTCCGGCGCCCCCAGAATACCTGGAACCCACAGCACGACCTGCGCCACTCATGCGGCAGCACTCTGGAAGCACATGGCGTGCCGCTACCGCAGATCCAGCGGATCCTGGGGCACGCCCAGATCACGACTACCGGGGTCTACCTGCACTCACTCTCGGACGCCCAGTGACCTGCCGCCCAGCGGATGCAGGACGTCCTTTGCGGGCCGGATTCGAGCGAGTCGCTGCCGCAACTGCTGCCGTCATCGCCCTGTCCGACGTGCTCTATGGGCGGCGAAGCCGGTCAAACCAAGCACCCCCGGCAGGACTCGAACCTGCGACCCACGGATTAGAAGTCCGCTGCTCTATCCCCTGAGCTACGGGGGCGTGGGCACCGATCCCGGCACTCTTCGCGATGCGCCCACGGCCTGCCACGCCACTTGCGCGACCGGTGGCCCGTCGCGGAGCCGGTGGCGACGCGCGAGACCGCTGGGCCCTAGTATAGCCCCTGTGTCGCCGTTTGGGGCCACCGCTGGGTGGGCAACCCTCGTCGTGCCGCACGCCGGGGCGTGCTATCATGAACCTTCTGGAGCCCCGAGAAAGCACGCAGCGCCCGGCCATGGCCAAGCAGCTCATCCTGATGCGACACGGCAAGTCGAGCTGGAAGGATCCGACGCTGGCCGACGTGGATCGTCCGCTCGCGAAACGCGGCCGCCGGGATGCGCCACGCGCCGGTGCCGCGCTCCTGGCCGCCCAGCTCGAGTGCCATCGCGTCCTCAGTTCCCCTGCGCGCCGGGCGCTCGAGACCGCACGGGCGGTCATGAGCTCGTGGGGCGAGGATGATGCGGCAATCCTCGTCGAAGACGAGCTGTACCATGACGGGTCCGACGGCGTCCTGGCAGTCCTTGCCCGTCAGCCCGAGGAGCTGGAGCGAATCATGGTCATTGGCCACAACCCCGAGCTGGAGGAGGTGCTGGAGCGGCTGACAGGAGAGTGGGAGTCCCTGCCCACCGCCGCCTGGGCACTGGTCGAGTCGCCGGCCGAGACGTGGACGGCAGTCGCCGAATCGGATTCCGCCCGTCTGACTCGCGTCTGGCGACCGCGCGAGGAAGTATGAGCCTGGAAGCACCGCCCTCAGAGCCGTCGGAGCCCTTAGAGCCCACAGAGATCGAGCTCAAGCTCGAGTACGATGACGCAACTTGGCCGTCGCGGCAGCGACTGGCCGCGCGATTGGCTGGGGAATTCGCCCTGACCTGGCAGCGGCAAGTCCACCTCGTCGACGTCTACCTCGACACCCCGGCCTCCGATCTGTTGCGCCGCGGCTTCACCTTTCGTGTGCGTGGCGAGGATGGGCGCAACCAGCTCACCTTGAAGAGCCTCCCGCGGAGCGGCTATCGGGACGACCTCATGCAGCGCCTGGAAATCGAGGTCGACTTGTCTGCAGAGGACGACCCCCTGGACCCGCGCCGCTGGCCCGATGCCCTGCGCCAACCGCTAGTGACGTGGATTGACAGCCTGGGGCGACTCTCTCCGTACCTCGTAGTCCGCCAGGCACGGGACGTGCACGTCGTCCACGCCACCCCACTCCCCGCTGACCGCTCCGAGACAGCGCCGCTTGCCGAGCTGTGTCTCGATCACGTGGTGGCGCATGCCGTGCCAGATCACCTGGCTTCTCGCGCAGGGTCCCGCGCGAAGACCCGGGCGACCGGCGCGTCTCTCTCGCCGACTTCTGCTCGGTCGCTGGCCGAGCTCGCCGAGCCGGAGCCGTTCCTGACCTTCCGGTTACTCGAGTTGGAGTTGCTCCGCGGCAGCGACCGTGGGCCGTTTGTCCGCTTGGTGGAATTGCTTCGCCAGGAGGCGGGGGCGCAGCCGGTCCGCGAGAGCAAGCTGGAACGGACGCTGCGCTCCCTTTCGGCTCGCCGGTATGACGGCGCGCGCACGCAGTTCGAGATCGGTCCCGAGATGTCGATGGCCGAAGCCGGTCGTCTCATGTGGCACAAGCAGCTGGCGGCGATGATCCTGACCGAGGCCGGCGCCCGGCGAGGCGAGGACATCGAGTTTGTGCACGACATGCGGGTCGCCACCCGCCGCGCCCGGTCCGTCCTGGGCCTGTTCGGTAGCCACTTCCGGACCAAGGCCATCCGTCCGTTCCAGCGCTCGTTGCGCGAGACGGCACAGCGGCTGGGGACGGTTCGCGATCTGGACGTGGCGCTGGTCAAGCTGCGCAAGTACGCCAAGACCAGACCGCCCGAAGAGCGCGAGGCGCTCGACGAGATCGCCGCCTACTGGCGCGCTGAGCGGCGCGATGCCTACCGCGCCCTGGTGCTCTGGCTGGATAGCAAAGCCTATCGAGACTTTGTGGCGGCGTTCCACGCGTTTTGCCGAACGCCCGGCGCCGGCGTCCGGTCGGCGGGCGAGGACGACCCAACCCCGCCCCGCACACGGGTGGCGCATGTCATGCCCAGTGCCATCCTGAGCCGCTTCGAGCAGGTCCGCGCCTACGACGCGCTCCTTGCCACTGGTCAGGCCAATCCCCCGCTGGCCGCACTCCATGCGCTGCGCATCGACTGCAAGCGCCTCCGCTACAGCCTGGAACCGGTCCAGCACCTGCTGGGGGCCGAAGGTGCCGAGCTGGTGGCGCAGCTCAAGGAGCTGCAGGATCTCTTGGGCGACCTTCACGATGCCTTCGTGGCTGGTCAACGGCTGCGTGCCCTCGCCGAGTCCGGGCTAGCCTCGCCAGCGCTTGAGGCATACGCTGAACACCAGAAGGTCACCCTGGACGAGCTGGCCCAGCGCGTCCCGGAGGCCTGGCAGTCCTTTGTGGGCGCCGAGAATCGGCGGCGGCTGGCTCTGGCCGTCGCCAGGCTGTGAAGCCCAGGCGGCCTTGCCCATCAAGTTCGCAAGCGGAAGGCATACGATGACCCTATTCCTGGACAGCGCGCTCGTCGAAGAAGCCCGGGAAGCGGCCGCCTTGGGCTTTGTCCGGGGCGCGACAACGAATCCCACCCTCATGGCCGCGGCGCAGGCCCCGCCAGCCAATGTCATCGCCATGCTGTGCGACATCTTGCCCGGGACCGTCTTCGTCCAGGTCACCGGCACGACCATCGCCGAACGGGAGCGCGAGGCAAGGGAGTTCGTACAGCTCCGACCCGGCCGGGTCGGCATCAAGATTCCCTGCCGCCTTGAGGATGTGGCACTAGCCTCCCGACTGGCCAGCGAGGGGCACACCGTCGCCCTGACGGCCGTCTTTGCTCCGGCCCAGTGCTACCTGGCCTGCGAAGCAGGCGTCGGCTATGTCATCCCTTATGTCAATCGCACGACGCGACTGTTGGGCGACGGACCAGGGCTCGTCGGCGAGCTGCGCTCCCTGATCGATGCCCTTGGCTCGCCGACGGAGATTCTGGCGGCGAGCGTGAGAACTCCGGCGGAAGCGGTGGCCACGCTCGCAGCGGGTGCCCACCACCTGACGTTGCCGTTGGCAGTGATCCGGGCCATGGCCGCCCATCCGCTCTCCGAGGACGCCATCGCCGAGTTCGCGCGTGCGGGTCGCGCCAGTCCGGCTTAGGGCGCGCTGATCCAGCCCGCGACCGCCGACCGGATGTCGTCGTAGCCTTGCGTCGAGAGGTCGAACCAGCGGATGCGGCCGTCATCGGCACGAAACCACGTCGCTTGCTGGCGCACCAGGCGCCGCGTGGCCTGGCGAATCCGCCGCATCACCTCCTCGACGTCGATCCGCCCGGCAAAATAGTCGCGCCACTGGCCGTAGCCCACGCTGGACATCGCCGGCAGGTCAAATCCGTAGCCGGCGTCGAGCAGGCCGCGCACCTCCTGCTCCAGGCCAGCGGCCTGCATGCTCGCGATGCGGGCATCGATCCGCGCATACAGCTCGGCGCGCGGCCGGATCAGGCCGACGATGAAAGCGGCGAACGGCGGCGCCTGCCGGTCCTGCAAGCTCGAAATGGGCACGCCGGTGTGGGTGTACACCTCGAGGGCCCGGACGACCCGCCGCACGTTGCGGGGATCGATGCGCGCCGCAGCACGCGGATCTACAGCCGCCAAGCGCGCATGCAGGACTGCGGGGCCCTCGCCCTGGGCCAGGCGTTCCAGCTCGGCCCGCAACCCTGGATCCGGCGCCACCGGGGGCACCGTCCAACCTTCCAACACTGCCCAGACGTACTGGCCAGTACCGCCAACCAAGATCGGTAATCGCCGCCGGCCGACGATGCCTCCGATCGCCCGCTGCGCGGCGCGCTGCACCATGGCTAGGCTCACTGGCTCGTCGGGGGCCACGATGCCCAGAATGTGGTGCGGTACCCGCCGGCGCTCCTCCGGCGTGGGCTTGGCGGTGCCGATCTCCAGGCCCCGGACCATCTGCCGGGAGTCGAGGGACACAATCTCGCCGTCGAAATCCTCGGCCAGCCGGATGCCGACCTCCGTTTTGCCAACCGCCGTGGGACCCACGACGGCCACGATCCTCGTCGCCATCCCCTGCGGCCGCTCCAGCGGCGTGTCACCGGGGCACCGCGCCGCCGACTCGGCCGGGCTGCCGCGCATGCGCCCTTCAGCCTCCACCGACCGCCGACCGGTAGTGGGTGAGGCGCCGGACCGACCCATCGGCGGCCAGCTCAACGGCCACGACGTCGATCCGCCAGTCGCCCTGCCATCCTGTCGCTTGCACGTACTGCTCGCCCAGCGCGCGGAGCCTGGCCCGCTTGCGGTAGTCAATGCTCTCCTCAGGCGAGCCGAACTCCTGACTCCGTTTCGTCCGAACCTCGGTGATGACGAGGCAAGCGCCGTCCCTGGCAACTAGGTCGATCTCGCCCAGCCGGCAGCGCCAATTCGTCGCCACGATCCGGCAGCCGATGGCCTGCAAGTGCTCGGCGGCGATTCGCTCACCCAGCTGGCCAACCGCCCGGCGGCTGACCCTCACGGGCGCTGCACCCGCAGGGCAACGGCGCCATCGCAGCCCACCCTGGGCGCCGGCGCGGCCCAACATCGCCACGGTGGCCGCGCCGGATTGCCACGCAAGGGCGCCCAACTCAGGCGGTGGAGCCAGCATGGCCCGACCAGCGACAGGCCCGCCTGGTGGTCGGCCGTCAAGTAGCCCTTGTTAGCATCCAGTTGATACGCGGGTTGAGCCATCCCCAGCGCGATCATCAGGGCATCGCGATAGGCCTTCGCAACCACCGACGCACAGGCAATCGACAACACCTGGCGATCACCGCCCACTACGGCCTGCTGGGGCACGTCAATCCCGCGCAGCGGGGAACCATCCACAAGGAGGAGCTCGGGCCGAATGCCGAGGGCCGCGACGGCCCGGCAGGCAGCCAGCCGAACTGCCGCTACGATGCCCAGGGCATCCACCGTCCACGGCCCAACCGCTGCCACGGCAGCCGCGACCGCGGTGTTCGCAATCCGTGCCGAAAGCTCCGACCGAACCTCTGGCGACAAGAGCTTGGAGTCCCGAACATCCCCCAGGGCGGACTCCAATGGCTCCGCCTCATCCGGCGGCAGGACTACCGCCCCGACCACGACCGGGCCAGCCAGCGCACCCCGCCCCACCTCGTCGATGCCCGCCACCCAGCGCGTGCCCGATCGCCATGCATGCCGCTCCAGGCGCAGGTCAGGCGGGCTGTGCGATCCCTGCGGGTCGTGTCGGCCAACCATGTCGTCCGTCCCTCGCACGCAAAAGGGCAGGGCCAACATGCGCCCTGCCCGCGTTTCTTGCCCTATCCTCGCTACGGCACCGACGGTGGGCCATGGCGCGGCGCTTACTCCTCGCTCGCGGACATGTCCTCGGCGGACATGATTTCTGCCTCGCCGCCTCGTATGCGCTTCTCCCGCAGTCGAGCGCTCTTTCCCGTACGCTGCCGCAAGTAGTACAACTTCGCTCGTCGGACGTGGGCGTGGCGAATGAGCTCAATCTTGTCGAGTCGCGGCGAATGCAGTGGGAAGGTGCGCTCCACGCCGATGCCATGGGCCCCGACGCGCCGGACGGTTAGATTGGCGTCGGCCAGGCCGGAACGCATCCGGACGATAATGCCTTGGAAGGGCTGGAGGCGCTCGCGTTTGCCCTCCACAATCCGGAAATGCACCCGCACCGTATCGCCAGGTCGAAGGTCGTGCATCGGCACCTCCTTCGGCCGGTCGAGCACCTGTTCGTACTCCACAGAACGCACCAGGTCGGACATGGCAGGAACCCCATTTGGGCGGCGACGGTCAACCCCGCTAGTATAGCCTGGGCGGGAGGATTGGCCAAGAACGCCACCGCGCTTGCCGCCGTGGGCTGCTGTCGCGTGAGGGGCGATGCCGCCTGGGGCGGCTCGAAGCAGCCGTGTCGTACCCTGGCGGCCGGTTAGGACCCCAGGACGGTGTTGGCTGCGCCTTCCGGCTCACTGCCCGGGATGGCGCCGGTCACGGCTGCCGGGCCTTGGCGGCCCTTTGGGTCGCAGCGCGAAGCCTGCAATTCGAGAAGCCATGCCTTTTCCAGAGGCGAGAGCTGCGCTTTGGCCAGCCAGTCCGGCCGCCGCTCCAGCGTGCGCCGCAGCGCCTCACGACGGCGCCAGGCGGCGATCGCCCGATGATTGCCGCTGCGGAGCACCTCCGGCACCGGCCAGCCGCGGAAGTCCGCTGGCCGGCTGTAGTGCGGATGCTCCAGCAAGCCGGTGGCGAACGAGTCGGTCTCGGTCGCCGTCGCGTTACCCACCACCCCGGGGAGCAGGCGGATGACCGCGTCGCACAGCACCATGGCCGGCAGCTCACCGCCCGTTACCACAAAGTCGCCGATGGAGATCTCGTGCGTCGCTAGATGCAGCCGCACCCGCTCGTCTACTCCCTCGTAGTGGCCGCAGATGATCAGCAACCTGTCTTGGCGTGACAGCTCGACGATCATGGTGTGGTCCGGCCGGATACCCTGCGGCGTCATCAACACCACCGGCCAAGGAGGCCGCAGCGGCTCCGCGGCGCTGATCGGCGGCATTTGGTACAGGCTCTCGACTGCTTCGAAGATCGGTCCGGCAAGCATCACCATGCCGCCACCGCCACCATAAGCGTAGTCGTCCGTCGTGCGATGGCGGTCCGTCGTCCAGTCGCGCAGGTTGTGCACCCGCACGTCGGCCAGGCCGCGCGAGCGAGCCCGGCCAATGACACTGTGATCGAGAGGCCCGACGAACATCTCGGGGAACACCGTCAGGATGTCGATGCGCAACGCATGCGCCGGTCTCGGGCCCACCGATGCGCTATACTCGCCTGCCATGCGCTGCCTCCTTCGACTTGCCTTCGTCCTCTTGGCCGCCTCGCTCACCGTCGCCGTGGTGGCGCTCGCCGTCCTGCCAACCGGTCAGGCACCCGCAGCCGGCGCCACCGGCGGCTGGCCGGGCGGCATCCGACGGGCCTTGGATGCGGCTGCGGCACTGCCGGAGCCCTTGCGCCGGCTAGTCCTGCCGACGACCACCGCCACACCCACCATGACCGCCGAGCCCACGCCGACGACTACCGCCACCGCCACGCCCACCGCACCGGCCAACGGGCTGATGACGCCGATGCCTCCGTTCCTGACCTTGCGACGGCCGTTCGATCCACCCAGCGAGGATCGACCGAGTCGCACGTACCCCTATGGTACAACGGGTGGCGGGGCGTACCTACTGCACCACGGCGTCGACATCGGCAACCCTTTGGGCACCACGGTCGTCGCCGTCGCCGATGGGGAGGTCGTCTACGCTGGTGCCGACGAGGAGGTCGCTTGGGGCCCCGAGCCGGACTTCTATGGACTCCTCGTGGTGCTCAAACACGAACTGTCAGCCACGGACACCTTGTACACCCTTTACGGCCACCTGAGCCGCACCCGCGTGGAGGCTGGTCGGCGAATCCGGGAGGGCGATCCGATTGGCGAGGTCGGCAGCACCGGCATTGCCCTGGGTCCCCATCTCCATCTGGAGGTTCGACTGTCGCCTCGCGACTACGATTCCACCCGCAATCCGGAGTTGTACTTGGCGCCGAGCGCCGGCTGCGGTGTCGTCATCGCGACGATTCAGTCGTCGGACGGCACGACCCTCGCCAATGTACCGATCAGCCTGTTCCGGCTTGGCCCTGATGGTGCGGCGGCGTGGTTCGCCTCCAGCCGCACGTACCCCAACGAGCATGTGCGCCCGTCGGACTATTGGCAGGAAAACGTCGTCTTCGGCGACGTGCCGGCGGGCGAGTATCGGTTGGCGACGGACGCTGGGGCTCACACCGCGGATCTCGTCGTCCAAGCTGGGCTGATCAGCCGCATCACCCTCACGTTGGAGGACTAGCGGTCCCCCGGAAGCCTCGTCACGTCGTCTCAACCGCGGCGATTTGCACCAGATGGGTTAGCCACACGACGTGACTGGCCAGCATCTGGCGCGAGGTAAACTCCTTCTCGCTCTCCGGCGCGAAGTAGCCTGTGCCCAAGTTGGCGACCGCGATTCCGCGGCGAACCAGCGGATCCACCACCAGCCCGCCGCGCACGGGTTTCATCCGCACTTGCTCGTCCATGGCGGCAGCTGCCTTGCTCGGCCAGGAAGTCAGCTCGGGCCGCTTCTCCGCCAAGAGGCCGATGTTGGCGTACTGGCGCTCGACGGCGCATTCGGCCGGTGGCTGCGCATCCGCAGCGAGGGACCGCACATGCTCGATGCGCGATGCCAGTTCCGGCTCGGTGAACGCCCGGAGCCGATAGCTGAGGACGAGTCGCCCTCCATCGCGTTCCACGAAGTACGGACTCGAGTAACCCTCATGGCCCTCACTCTCCTCGGGAAGAACGGGTTGCGGCCCCGGGTGTGTCAAGAAGTGTCGCAGGTGCCCGAACAACTGGACGCCCTCGTTTGTTAGGCCCTCGGCCGAAAGCGCCTCACGGCCTAGCACCTGGGCGGTGGCACCCCGAACCCGGTGAGCCTGCAACTCGGCATCGAGGGCAGCCACGAGATCCCGCTCGGCTGCCGCCACTGCAGCCTCGTCGGCTCCAGCCAGGGCAACGGCCATCGTCCCATCGACTTCGCGGTCGCGATCCGACTGGAAATCCAGGGGCACGATATCCGGCCGCTGGCCAAGCCGCTCGAGGGCTCGCGCCGCAATGACCAACGCGTTGCGGTGACCCTCTGCCTTGGCCACGGCGCCGTGCGTCCTTACGCCGCGCAGCTCGACGCGCAAGCGGTGAGCCAGCGGGGTAGCCAACGTGACTGGCCGGCCAGCGAAGGTGAGTTTCGCCCGGGCGGCGTGGAAGCATTCGGTGTTCACCTCGAAGGGTTCGACGCCATCTACGGTGTAGGCCAGCGTGACGCCGGCGCCGACCAGCGCGTCGGCGAGCGCCTCGACCGGCGCCATGCGGCCGATCTCCTCGTCCGGCCGGAAGGCCAGAATGAGAGGGCCATGCGACACCTCCGGGTTCGTCAGCAAGACCCGGGTGAGCACCATCAGCTCCGCAATCCCCAGCTTGTCGTCGAGCCCGATGGGCGCCTCGCCGTTGCCGTGGAGCAGATCTTGCCGCAGGAAGACCTCGGTCTCGGGATAGAGATCGGCATCGATGCCCGCGAGCCGCTCACCGAACAGCACCTCCGACCCGTCCCACGCCGGTGTGGTCAGCAGCTCGCGCGCGGCCACGGTACCGCGAGCGGTATCAAGGTGGGCAACAAAGGCTAGCGGTGGCGACGAGAGATCCTCCGGCTGGGCGGGAAGGTGCACAACCAGGCTTCCCAGATCGTCCAACTCCGTGCGCAGATTGAGGCGACCGAAGAAGCGACGCAGGCACAACGCGAGCTCACGCTGACCGCGCGAGCTGGGCGAATCGGGACTTCGCTCGTCGCTCTGAGAGTCGATGGCAACGATTTCGCCCAGCAGCTCCACACCCCAATCGGCGAGCGTGTCGAGGCTCTGAATGGGCGGCAGCGAACCCTCGCGACGCAAGATGCTGTGGGCCATGCCTGACACTCCTGGGTGGAAATCACGAGCCGACGCGCCGATTATACGGTTCTGCGGCCCGCTGTCGACGATTGCCGCGCTTCTGACGGGGGCAGGGGCGCTGACCGGCGCTCAAGGCTTGGCGCCCGGCGAGGCCTAACGCCGAGCGAATGGCATCTGCGCCTCGCCGCCCGGGGCACTCGTGCGCCCAAGCGAAGAGCGCCCACGCGTCCCCATGCGGCGCCCTCCTACGGCCAGTGGGCACCTTCCCCGGCGCACGGGATGCTGACGTAGATCGCCCCGTACACCGACTCCAGCTCCTCCGGATCCGGCATGTAGAAATAGTGGTCCGGCGCCGAGGCCATGGCCCGCAGGAGC
>DAOUCP010000021.1:0-8273 GCA_034432155.1 Anaerolineae bacterium | reverse complement strand
GGAGCCAGCTGTGGAGCCCAGGCGAGGGCGGCGTTTCGGCGGGCGAGAGGCCAGCGAACCCCATCCCCTTTGCGGACGTCAACCCCTACGGGGCGAACTTCTTTCTGGAGCGCGAGCCGGACGCCTGGACACGCCGGCATACCGTTGCCATGGCTGCCCAGGCGGGCATTCGCTGGGCCAAGCAGCATTTCCTGTGGTCCGAAATCGAGCCCGAGCGAGGTGTCTACCACTGGGCGAAATATGACGAGTTGGTCGACCTTTACCGCCAGCACGGTTTGGAAGTCATTGCCCGGCTTGACTGGGCCCCACCGTGGGTGCGCTCTGACTACACCCTGGGCCTGAACAACCTGCCTGAGAATCTGGACGACTACGGGCGTTTTGTCGGTGCCGTGGCCGAGCATTTCCGGTTCCGCGTTCGTTTCTACCAGATCTGGAATGAGCCCAACCTGCTAGCCGAGTGGGGGAATCGACTGGACCATCCGGTGAATCCCGAGGAATACGTCGCCATGCTGCGGACAGCCAGCCAGGCGATGCGCCGGGCCGATCCGGATGCGGTCGTGCTTGCGGCGCCGCTGGCCATCAACCTCGAGACGCTCTCAGTAGCGGGCAACATGAGTGACCTGGACTACCTCGAGGGCATGTACCGCGCTGGCGCCAGCCCCTTCTTCGATATCCTGGCTGCCAACGCCTTCGGGATGGACGCGCCACCGGAGGAGCCGCCGGCCGCCGATCGACTGAACTTCCGGCGCGTGGAGCTGCAGCGGGCCATCATGGAGCGCCACGGCGACGGCCACAAGGCGGTTTGGCTGAATGAGTATGGCTGGAACGCGGCGCCCCAGGACATGCCGGCCGATCTCCTGGTCTGGCAGCGGGTGAGTGAGGAGATGCAGGCAGCGTGGTCGGTGGCCGGGGTCCGCTGGGCCGAGGAGCATTGGCCGTGGGCGGGCGTTCTCAACGTCTGGTACTTTCGTCAGTGGGGTGGCAAGACACCGGCGGAAGCCGACTACTACTTTCGCATGGTCGACGCCGATTTCACGCCGCGGCGGCTGTACCATGCGCTGGCTGCCGAAGCAGCGCCGTCGATGACCGCCGGCCCCGGAGCGTGGGCCGAGCGATCCCAGCCGGTCCGGCTGGAGCGCCTTGCCGATTGGCGATGGTCGCGCATGGCAGGGGCGCTCGACGGCAATGCGCTGGTTGCTGTGGCACCCCAAGCGAGTCTTCGCATCCGCTTTCGGGGTGGCTCGGCCTCGCTACGGCTGTGGCAGGACCCAAAGGCTGGCCGAGTGCGCCTCCAGGTCACCCCGGCGCATGGCAACGGCACGTGGCGCGAGGTCGACTTTCGCTCCGGGGAGGCCAAGTGGCGCTGGGTGGATGCTCCGGCCGGTGGCGGGGGCGCCGAGTACGAACTCGTGTTGCAGACGCTTGGCCCGGGGCAAGTGGCCTTTGACGGCTTCCGGATCCTGGCGGGCCCCACCCCCGTGCATCAGCCAGCGTTGCCGGCCTGGCCGCTCGTGGCATTGGCGCTCGTGCTCGGCATCTCGCTGGCGGTCGATGCTCGTCGCATCGCCATCACCTTGCGGGCTGAAACGGGCCGCCCGGGTAGCCTGTCCTGACGGCTCGATGGCGAGAGGAACGGTAACCGTGAGCACGCGCTTCTTAACACTGGTCGCCCTGTGCAGCTTCGCAGCGGTCCCGAACGGACGCACCGAGGCTCGAGAAGGCTTGTGTCGGCCGATTCCTGGTAGTGCCGTGTCGGCCGCCGGGACGAACGGCTGGCATGCGGTGCGCCTGGAGCTGGGGGGCCGATCGGTTCTGGCGGCGCGCGTCCCAGGCCGTCTGGATCCGGCGGCGCTGGCTGCTGCCGAGCGCGATGGCCAGGCGACGGTCATCGTCTCGCTGGCGGCGCAAGCGGACCTCCGTGGGGCGCAGGCGCTGCCCGACAAGGGGGCTCGAGCACGGTATGTGTTCGAGCGTTTGACCGAGGTGGCCGGCCGGAGCCAGGCGGCTCTCCGCGCCTGGCTCGAAGCCCAAGGCGTCGCGAGTGAGCCCTTGTGGGTGGTGAACGCCCTGGTGGTGCGGGCGACGCCATCAACGCTGCGGGCGATCGCCGCGCGCGAGGATGTTGGCAGTGTCCGGCTGGCGCGGAGCGGGCATCTGATCGAGCCGCTGCCCGAGGCGGCGCGGCCGCGGCGAGACGCCTCCGAGCTTCTGGTGGCCGAGCGAGGGATCAAGCAAATCAGCGCCGACGACGTCTGGAAGATGGGCTACACCGGCGAGGGCGTGGTCGTGGCGGTTACGGACACGGGTGTAGCGCACACGCATCCAGCCCTTCGGGCTGCCTACCGTGGTGCCGATGGTGACCACGATTACAACTGGTTCGATGCCATCCGCGGCGAGACGGAACCACTCGATGAGGATAGCCACGGCACGCACGTCACGGGGATTGTGCTCGGCGAGGCCGGTGCTCGCCAGATCGGTGTGGCGCCAGGCGCGCGCTGGATCGCTTGCCGGTTGATCCGCGAGCGGCAGGGTCCCGACGAGGCGACGCTCCGCTGCCTGCAGTGGGTTCTGGCACCCACACGAGTCGACGGCTCCGATGCCCGGCCCGAACTGGCGCCTGATGTGGTGAATGCTTCCTGGGGAGGGTTGCCGGGGGAGGACTGTGCTGGACTGCCGGAGATCCGAGCAGCGATTGACAACCTCGTGGCCAGCGGAGTCCTGTTCGTGGCCGCGGCTGGCAACAGCGGCCCGAACTGCGCCACCATCTGCGCACCCGGAAGCTACGAGACGGCGCTCACCGTGGCCAACTACGACGGTCCCGCCATTGCCCCCAATAGCAGCCGCGGTCCGATTCGCACCGACTCCGGGGAGCGAGTGAAGCCCGACGTGGCTGCGCCCGGCACAGACGTGAACTCCAGCATTCCGCCGGCACGCTATGCGAACAAGAGCGGCACCTCGATGGCGGCGCCCCATGTCTCAGGAGTGGCGGCGCTGCTGATCAGTGCCCGTGCCGATCTCCGCGGCCAACCGGAGGTGCTGCGTCGCTTCCTGGAGCAGACGGCCAAACCGCTCCGGGCCGACAAGTGCGGGCCAGCCGGGGTCGACGGCCCCAACAACAGTGCCGGCCACGGCCTGGTGGACGCCCGAGCGGCTGTGGTGGCCGCGCTATCGGCGACACCCCCGCCCACCGCCACGCCGCTGCCCAGCGTCACCCCCACCGCCACCGCGACGCAGACCCCCACTCCCACCGCGACCCTCGAGCCTCCCTCGCCCACAGCACGGCCGCACTTCGAGATCTGCCTGCCGGTCCTAGGCCGCCGCTGGAGCGGTGGCCAGGGCTAGGTTGCCTCCCACGCCCGCGCGCCTATCGGATGAGCATGGCATCGCCGAAGGACAGGAAGCGATAGCCGCCGTCCAGCGCAGTCTGGTAGGCTGCCTGCATACGCTCCTTGCCAGCGAAGGCGGCCACAAGAACGAGCAGCGAGGAGCGAGGCATATGGAAGTTGGTGATCAGCCCATCCACCACATGGAAGAGGTGGCCAGGCCGGATGTACAGCCGCGTCCAGCCCTCGAAGGGCACGATCCGCTCGCCGCCCGCCAGAGCTGCCGTCTCCAGCGCGCGAACCGTCGTCGTACCCACGGCGACGACGCGCCGACGCGCGTTGTTGGCGGCCAGGATGGCCGCCACGGTGTCTGCCGGGACCGAACACCACTCCGAATGAATTTCATGGTCCTCGATGTGGACGCCGCGCATCGGCCGAAAGGTGTCGAGTCCCACGTGCAGGGTGACGAAGGCGAAGGCAATCTGGCGCTCCTGCAGGCGGCCAATGAGCTCCGGGGTGAAGTGCAGGCCCGCGGTAGGCGCTGCCACCGAGCCGGTGATGCGCGCGAATACTGTCTGGTACTGGTCGGGGCTGTCCGGTGGCACCGTAATGTAAGGGGGCAGGGGCACCTCGCCGATCCGATCGAGCACCTCGGCTGGCGGTCGGTCGAAATGCACGATTCGCACGCCACCGGCAGCCAGCGCGGTGACCTCGGCCGTCAGCGGCTTGTCCGTTGGCGTGACGAATTCCAGCCGCGTGCCGCTCTTCACGCGCCCGCGGATGAGTGCTTCCCAGTCCCGGTCATTCAGGGATCGCAGCAGCAGCGCTTCCACTCGGCCCCCGCTGGCTCGGCGGCCGCGAAGCCGGGCGGGCAGAACGCGGCTATCGTTGGCGACGATGAGATCCCCGGCTGCGAGCAAGTCCGGCAGGTCCCGGAAGTGCCGGTGCTGAAACGGACGGGCCGGGTCGCGGTCGACCACCAGCAGGCGTGCCGCATCGCGCGGCGTGGCTGGCCGCTGGGCGATCCGATCGCTCGGCAACGGGTAGTCAAACTCGTCGATGCGCACCGCCCCTGCAGCATACCGGAGCCCGTCGGCAAGTCAATGACCGACCAGCTGGAAGCTCGGCCAGCGCCCCGTCGCCCTGGGTCAGCAGCCGCGTCGGCGGCAGGGACGCAGTGACGCCCGACCGCCTCGCGCCGCCGCAACTCCGGATGGGACGTGTGGTACGGGCGCAGAGTGGGTTCTACCAGATTGCCGGCGACGACGGGGAAGTGACGGCCACGGTGCGCGGTCGCCTGAAGAAGGACAGGCAAGAGAGCGACCTCGTCGCCCTGGGCGATTTCGTGCGCTACGAACCAGCACCTACCGCTGGCGGGCTGGCCACGGTGGTGGAAGTGCTACCGCGGGTCTCCGTCCTGGCTCGACGGGCACCGGGTCCGCGTGGCATCTGGGCCCGCGACGTGATCGTGGCCAACATTGACCAGTTGGTGGCCGTGTTCGCTACCCGCGAGCCGGCACCGCACTTCGGCATGCTGGACCGCCTGCTGGCCCTGGCCGAGATGGATGAGCTACAGGCGGTCATTGTGCTCAACAAACTGGACCTCGGCGTCGAACCCAGCGACGCGGCTACCGTGGCAACGTACGAGGCGATGGGCTACCCCGTTCTGCAGACTTCGGCCCACAGCGGTGCCGGAGTAGACAGCCTTCGCGACGTGCTGGCCAATCGCGTGAGCGCCGTGGTTGGCCCCAGTGGCGTTGGCAAGTCGGCCCTGTTGAACGCGGTCGAGCCGGGGCTTGGACTGCGCGTTGGCGCGGTCAGTGGCGCGGTGCACAAGGGCCGCCACACCACACGGGTGGGCCAGCTGCACCGGTTGTCGAACGGCGGACTGGTTGCCGACACGCCGGGTCTGCGGGAGATTGGACTCTGGGACGTCGATCCGGGCGAGCTGGAATGGGCGTTTGTGGACTTCCGACCGTATCTGCGACAATGCCGTTTCGCGAACTGCAGCCACACCGAGGAACCGGAGTGCGCCGTCCGGGCGGCTGTGGAGCGCGGGGAGATTGCTCGCCGTCGCTACCAGAGCTACCGACGTATGCTGGAGGATGGACCAGAGCGTCGTTAGCGAGCGCGCTGCAGCCGAAACTCAACCTTCGCTCGGCCAAAGGGCTGGAAATCACGCGGCCGCAACGTCACCGATTGGCGCGAGTTGCTGCACATGACATAACCCTCCGGCACGCCCAGCTCCGCCACCACCGGCTCGGAGTACGGCAGGCGGAAGAAGGCGCTGCCAGAGGTGGTCAGGTGCGAGCGCAAGATGATCGAGCCCGTAGTCACGGTAACCCTGGGCGTTCCGGGCAGCAGGGCGTCAATTCCTGGCTGGTAGCGACCGTCGCAGCGACTGTCGACGTATGCGCGCACCGACAGGCTGCCGCAGTCGGTGCCGCCCGAACAACCCATGGTCTGGTCGGCTTCGGGGACGGGAGTCACCACGATGGGGGTGGCCTCGCGGCTCGATAGCGCTAAGTTGTCCAGGTAAATGCCCTCGGCATCGGGCGTGTCAGCCAGTCCTAGGAACAGGAATTCCAGGAGCACGTATTGACCACGGGCGTCCATCTCTCGGCCACTGAACCGGTCGATGAGTCGGACGAGGTCCAGCTTGACACCTCGCGCCCAGGAAGCGGAATGACCGGTGGCCGAGTACACGATGCGGCGCCCGCTTGGGTTGCCTTGCGTATCGGCCTCGAGCACGCTGATCAAGAGCCCTTCGTTGGGTGCCGCGTCAGCCCAGAGATCGAAGGACAGCCACAGCTCGGCGACGGCGTGCAGTGGCCGGAGATCCAAGGCCAAGACCGCCGATGAGACCTGACCGTGCGGAAAGGCGTTGCCACAGGGCAAGGAGCGACCTCGATCACCGCCGCCGATGGCCCACAGGGATTGGCGCCCCGAAGCCGCTCGGCACTCCCGCGGCCCCCAGGTGATCGGCGCATCGTCCCGGCCCGACAGATCCAGGACTGCGGCCCAGATGGACGGATCTGGCCAGGCCGCCGCCTCAAAGTCATCGATCAGCTGGTGGGGCGCCAGGCCCGGTGTCCAAGTGGGATGCTGAGCCGCCAGCACCGGCAGCGGCAATGCCCGGGCCACGGCGAGACCTTCGGCCGCCATGGGTGCCGGCACAAGTGGTCCCTTGGCCGTCGCCGGCGACAGACCGGCCAGACTCAGAAGCAAGGACCAGAGGATCACGCGCTGAGCTTCACGTCGTCGCATTGCGCACCCTCCCTCCACGACCGCCAGGGTCCCGTCCTGGCCACCGACCCTGCTCGCCAGAATCCGAGCTTAGCCACCGTTCCTTCTCGCCAGGGTCCGGACCTGGCCACTGCCCATCCTCGCCAGGCGGCAGTTCGTCGGCACCCAGTCTAGCAGTCCCCGGGCCAACGTACGAATGGTGTCGGCGCCGCCATGCGACCAGCGCCGGCAACAGCACAAGGGACGCCGTGCCGCAGACAGGCTGGCCGCTACCTTCCGATGTGGCAGTCCTTGCCGGCGCGCCAGGACCCGGGGTAGCAGCTGGCGCGAGGCCACGGGCGGCTCGGTACTCCTGATAGAGGGCCAGCTGATCCAGGCCATAGATCTCGCGCAAAACCTCGTCCACGGTGTCCTCGCCACGTCCTAAGGCGGTCAGAAGGCGCTGGAAGCGCTGGCTGCCATGGGCCTCGATGAGAAAGGCCACCACGTCCCGGCTCTGGGCGTAAGCGAGAGGCACCAGTTCGGCCCGGCCTGGGAAGGCGGTCAGAGCTCGGATGGACAGCAGGCCGTCGCTTCGAAGAGCCGACTCCAGGAGCCGTTGCTCGTCCCGTTCCAGCGGGCCCTCGGCGTACATAGCCAGCCCCTCGTCCAGCCACATGGGCGCCTCGACGAACGCCTCCGCAAAATGGGCGTCCAGGACGAGGTGGCTGAGCTCGTGCGCCAGCACTTCCTGGAGCATGGCGCGCTGACCGTCGATGCGCAACAGGATGATGTCGCGAGCGATCCGAGCGCCAAGCGTCGTCAGCTTCGATTCGTAGACCTCGCCACGAGGGATCAGGGCCGGTTGCATATCCCGGTCCGACAGGTAGCCCACGATCTGAATGACCTCCCGAGGCCGACTGCCCACCAGCTCCTCAAGCCGATCGAGCGCGGTTATGACCTGGTCGGCGATGCCCGCCGCCCGGCGTTGGCCGCTGCCGTATGTCCAGACCCGGACCCCCGGCCGTTCGACGGCCGTCCATTCGAACCGTTCGTCCAAGTAGACGAGCGAGCGCGGCGCCGTCTCGTAGCGTCGGCCGGCCCGGTCGGTGAGCGTCCACCACCAGGTGACGGTGGCCCCGGCCGGTATCTCACCGCGCAGCAACTCCTCGTGGAAGCTGGCCTCCAGACGCTCCCCGTGGCGCAACTTCGCTCGTCGCCGATTGACGGGTCCGCGCGCATCCGTGCGAAAGCGCAGCACAGCTTCTTGGACGGGAGTCGGCGGGCTGGCCTCCAGCCGGAATTCCATGGACTCGGCGAACCGAATCGTGGCCTGGTTCTGGTGGGTCACGAGCCGTTCGGCCGCCGCGGCGCGCGGCGTGCCGAGGGCGGCTGCCAAGGCCACGGCGACCAGCCAGCGACCTGCCGATGGCGCCCTCCGATGGTGCATGCCGCAAACGATAGCACAGGCCGCGGCGATGGGCTTGCCAGACGGTGGTGGGGCGGCCATAATCGGCGCCTGGGCTCGCCCTGGGCCTGCGACCGGAGCCTCGGCCACGGGCTGCCATCGCCAAAGGAAGCGCGCATGATCGGAAATGGCCCAGACGGTGACCGCAAGACCACCGCCGGCTCGCCAGTGACCGTTGGGCGTCGCTGCCGACATCGCGTGGCCATCCAGGACGCGATGCGTCCTCTTGGGTGGGCCACTCTTGTGCTGCTCGGTTG
>DAOUCP010000020.1:0-14130 GCA_034432155.1 Anaerolineae bacterium | reverse complement strand
GTCCTGGCCCGCAATGGGCTCGGCAATGGCTTGTTGGGACTCTGGGCCTCCATCCGCCAGCCGGTAGGCTGGCATGCCCTGCGGCTCACCCTCTGGACGGCTGGCGTAATGGTGATCATCAATGGCGTGATGGGCCTTCTGACAGCGTACGTCCTGGTGCGCTACGAGTTCCCCGGCAGATCCCTCCTGAACGCCGTCGTCGACCTGCCGTTGGCCATTCCGACGCTCGTCACCGGTGTCATGCCCATCCTGTACGGCCCACAGCGCTTCCTGGGCTCTTTCCTGGTGCGCACCACCGGTGTCCGCATCATGTTCGCGCCGCCGGCGATCATTCTGGCATTGCTGTTCGTCACCTTCCCCTTTTGTCGTCCGATCGATCCAGCCGGTGCTGATGAGGCTGGACCGCAGCCCGGAAGATGCGGCCGCCACCCTGGGTGCACGACCGTGGACCATCTTCTGGCGAGTCACCCTGCCGGCCCTTGCCGTGCCAACTGTGAGCGGCTGCCTGCTGAGCTTCGCCCGAGCCATCGGCGAGTTCGGGGCCGTGGTCGTGGTCGCCGGGAACATCCCGCTGTATTCGCAGACCGCGGCCGTCTATGTCCTGGGCGAAGTGGAGTCCGAGAACCGGATGGCAGCCAGCGCCATGTCGCTCGTCATGCTCGCCGTGGCCCTAGGCCTGGTGCTGGTGGTGGATCGCCTGCAGAAGCGCGCCGAGCCGTCCCGTGGCTGATCCGGTGCCTGCACCTGAGCCCGTGGGTCAGCGGTCCGAGCGCTGGCTGCGCCGGCTACTCATCGGCCTCGTCGTGGCCTATGTCGGCATCCTGGTCCTGGCGCCCATCGGCGCCCTGGTCTGGGGCGCCTTCGCGTCCGGGCCGCGCGCATTCCTGGCGGCGCTCGGGCGCGCCGACCACCTGGCAGCGCTGCGGCTGACCATCGGCATTGGCGTGGTGACGGTCATCTTCCACACCGTGCTCGGCACCCTCGTCGCCTGGGTCCTGGTGCGCGGCGATTTCTGGGGGCGGGCCTTGGTCAATGCCCTGGTCGACATGCCCTTCGCCGTCTCGCCCGTCGTCGTCGGCTACATGGTCTTCCTGCTCTTCGGTCGAGCCGGCGTGTTGGCGCCGCTCGTGGAACGCAGCGGCATCCAGGTCGTGTTCGCCTTGCCTGGTCTCGTGCTAGTGACCGTCTTTGTGACCCTGCCCTTCATGGTGCGGCAGCTCATGCCGGTGCTCCAGAGCCTGTCCCGTGACCAGGAACAGGCGGCCGCCACCCTGGGCGCGAGTCCCTGGACAACGTTTCGATGCATTGTCTTGCCGGCCATTCGGTGGGGCATGATCTACGGCGTGACGCTGACCTTTGCCCGCGCATTGGGCGAGTTCGGGGCGGTGCTGGTGGTCGGTGGTGGAGTGCGCGGTCGCACCGAGACCGCCACCCTGTTCATCTACCGCACGCTAGACGAGCGCCAGTACGTTGCGGCTTACAGCGCCGCTTTGCTCTTGGGTCTTCTGTCCGTGGGGCTCGTGCTGGGCACCGAGCTCCTCCGTGAGCGCAAGCCTCTTAGAAGCGCATCTCCTGACCGATGCCGCGCTCCCTAGCCGCAGCATAGACCCGCGCCGCCACCGCCACATCCTGAATGGCCAGGCCCACGCTCTTGAACAGCGTGATCTCGGCGGGCGAGGTTCGACCGGCCACTTGCCCCAGGAGCACTTCGCCCAGCTCGCCGACGATGTGCTCGGGCGCAATCGCCCCCTCTTGGATGGGCAAGATCAAATCGCCGGCTTCCGCCAGCGCCGCGCGGCGCGAGTCGACAATCACCCTGGATCGCTGCACCGTCACGGTGTCCAGCTCGCGCATGTGGGCCGCATGCGAGCCGATGCCGCTGATATGGGTGCCTTCTCGCAGCCACCGGCCATCGAACACCGGCGAGGCCGCGCTGGTCGCGGTCACCACGATGTCCGCGCCCTCCACCGCCTGCCGCGGTTCGGAAGCCACCTCGATGGCCAGATCCAGCCGTTCCGCCATCTCGGCCGCGAAGCGCTGCGCCTGGTCGGCGGCCACGTCACAGACGATCACCCGCGACAAGGGCCGCACCGCCGCCACTGCCAGCAACTGGGTGCGCGCCTGGACGCCTGCGCCGAACAGGCCCAGCACCGTGGCCTCGGGCCGGGCCATGACTCGCGCCGCCACGCCCGTCACCGCGCCGGTGCGCATGGCTGTGATGAAGCCACCATCCATCACCGACACGACCTGCCCCGTCGCCGCCTCGCACACCAAGATGACGCCCATGGTGGTCGGGAGGTTGTGTTGGGTTGGATTCTGGGGGTAGACGGACACCAGTTTCATGCCCAGGCTGGCCGTGCCGCCGATGTAAGCCGGCATGAACAACACCGTGCCCCCGTGCTCCGCAACCCGGATCACAGGCCGCTGGGGCATGTCGACGGTACCGCGGGCCAGCTCGCGAAAGGCGTCCTCCACCGCGGCAATGGTCGTCGGCATGTCGAGGATGGACTCGACGTCGGCTCGGGAGAGCAAGAGTGCCATGGCTGGCTCCTTGGGTCGAAGGCGGCTGGATATGCTAGGTGCCGCCAGCCGACCGGTCAAGCCGCCGGACGCGTGGTGGGCAAAGCTGCGTGTGGTGCCTCGTGGTGCTTGCGAGCCGCAGTCGGCAGGGCGGCGAACCGCCTGGCGAAACGGCTCGGGCACGGCGACGGCGTCGCCGGGGGCGGTCCTTGGGCCTGCGCTCCGGGACCAGCTTGAACGCCGTGCTGACTCTCTGGTACAGTTAGGCAACGGCACTCAAGGAAGGAGATAGCCATGAACGGCACGGAGATTGGTGAGATCACTCACTTCTTCGACAGGATTAGCGTCGCAGTGGTAAAGGTCAGTGGCACGTTGCGTGTGGGCGATACGATCCATATCCTGGGGCCGCATACGGACCTACGGCAGGCGGTCAGCTCCATGCAGATCGAGCATGCCGCCGTCACGGAGGTCGGTGCCGGACAGGAAGTGGCCATCAAGACCGACGCGCCTGTCCGCGTCCATGACAAGGTGTACCTCGTTACGGCGCCGCCGACGCCGTAGCGCCTGACATCGAGAGGCCGGGCAACTGCCCCGCGGGGAACCAGGAGACCACGGCGGGGCAGCAGGTCGAAGGCGAGGAGCGCGTCCAAGACGGGGCAGCCGGTCCGCGGCGAGCCACCCGACCCAAAGCCGCCCGGCAGGCCCAACGCACCGCGCTAGCGGCCGCACCTGCCTCGTCGCGGCGCGCAGATCACTCGAACGTCCAGCGTCCCTCCGGTCCGAAGGGGCTGGCATGTCCCTGGTCGTCGCTCGTGGCCACGGCCACGAAGATGGTGGTCCCCGGGGGCTGTGGCTCCATGAGCCACCGCGTCCCGCGGCCCAGCCACACCAGGCCGCCATACGTGGCATCCTCGCTACGCCGCCAGCCAAGCCAGTAGCCAGCCACGGCCGGATCGGCAACGGGATCCCACCGCGCGTGCAGCCGCCCCGGCGCGTCGGCCGCGAGCTCCACCACCGGCGGATATGGGGGGACGGTTGGTGCCAGCGCCAAGTGTCCCACCAGGCCCACCACCGTCCTGGTGGCGGCGGTGAGAGCCTCGGCATCGAGCGCGGTGCGGTTGCCGGCTGCCGAACCCGACGCCGCGCCTGATAGCACCTCGGCTTTCAGCCGCACCGCCGCATAGCCTGCTGCGCGGAATGCCAATCCGCCGCCAGCGGGAGTGGCTTCCAGGGTGGCGGCAATGGGCAAGGTCCGATCGTAGGTTGGCCCTACGGCCAGGATGCTGCGGCCAAGTTGCCAGGAGGGGCCGTCCGCTGGGCCAGCCACCTGCAACCGAACTTCCGCTGGCGCGAGACCCGCCGCGGCGGCAGCCCGGCCGTTCGCGAGATGCAGATCGAGAACGGCCACGATCGGCAGCCCCATGCCGGCTGCCGCCTCAGCATGTCGCTCCGCGCCGAACTCGCCATCGCTGCCGCCCGAAAAGGCCGCCAGCCGGATGGTGGCATCCCAACGCCGCTGCACGAGGACGCGCGCCACCTCGGCGAGCATGGCCGCCTGACCCATCGCCCGAGTCGTTGCCAGAGGATCCTGGTCGCCGGACGGTCCGTCTTCTGGCAGACCGACCGTCAGGTAGAGGATTCGCTTGCTCCGACCGATTCCCGGCAGCGTGGCCAGGACGTTGTGGCGTGCGGCACCCCGACCCTCGCCAGCCACCTCTTCCAGTTCGACAAGCACCGGATTGCCATAGCTGCCGTCCAGCTGGCGCCAGGCACGCTCCAGCCAGCGGACCAGCGTCTCGGAGGTGGCAGAGCCGGCAACCGCGCCTCCGCCAGCGGAGCGCTCGGTGGTCGCCAGCTCCTGCATCGCGGCTTGCAGCCGGCTAGGGGACACCTGGTCCAGCAGGGCGGCGATGGTTGGATCTCGCCGCGGCGGCCCGGCGGCACCAATCGCCTGGCTGGGCCGACTGGTCGGCACCGGGATGACCCCCTGGGGCACGGCAGCTGTGGCCAGCGCAGGTACCGCCTCTGCCGACGGCGGCAACTCGCCACTCGTCGTCGTTGCGGGCGTCTCTGCCCCGCCAATCCCCGCTTCCTCGGCTGCTGGCGTCAGGAACAAGAGCCGCGCCCGCACCGCCGTCGGAGCTGGGCGCCGAACCGCCTCCCCTTGGCGCCGGCAGCCCCCCAGCGCCACAGTGGCCAGCAGGCACGCGGCGGCCAGAACCGGCAGCCGGCCGCCGACGCGCCGGTCGCTGCCCGCGTTCACGCCGCCGCCCAAGACCGCTTCATGTCACAGGAACAACGGTGACAGCACCAAGGTGATGGTCGCCAGGAGCTTGATGAGCACGTGGATGCTCGGACCAGCGGTGTCCTTGAAGGGATCACCGACGGTATCGCCGACCACCGCCGCCGCATGTGCCGCTGAGCCCTTGGCCAGGACTTGGCCCTGATCATCCCGCAACTCGCCGGCCTCGATCAACTTCTTGGCATTGTCCCAGGCTCCACCGCCATTGTTCATCACCGTGGCGACGAGCACTCCCGCCATGGTGCCGACCATCAGCAGGCCGGCCGTCGCCTCGGCGCGCAGCAGCAGGCCCACCGCGACCGGCACGCCCACGGCCAGGATCCCCGGCAGGATCATCTCCCGAAGCGCGCCACGCGTCGAGATGTCCACGGCTTGCGCGTAGTCAGGCTTGCTGGTGCCGGCCATGATGCCGGGATCAGCCCGGAATTGCCGGCGCACTTCGGCGATCATCGTCGAGGCGGCGAGACCGACGGCGCGGATGGCCAGCGCAGCGAACAGGAACACCAGCATGGCGCCCACCAGCGCGCCCACGAAGGTCTCGACGTTGCCCAAGTTGACCACGTACACCGCCTGTTTGGCCGCCTGGAGAGCCTCCTCAAAGGGCCGGCCGTCGGCCATCAGCCGCTGCACCGCCGGGCTGTCCTGGCCCATTTTGTCGGTGATATGCGCCACCTTGTCCAGGTAAGCCCGGAAGAGGAGGAAGGCAGCCAGGGCGGCTGATCCAATGGCATAACCTTTGGTCAACGCCTTGGTGGTATTGCCCGCGCTGTCCAGGGCATCGGTACCGGCCCGGATCTCCACCGGACTGTCCGACATCTCCACGATGCCCCCGGCATTGTCCACGATGGGTCCGAAGGTATCCATGGCCAGAATGTACGCCGCGCTCATCAGCATGCCCATCGTTGCCACGGCCGTGGCGTAGATGCCACCCGCGGCCGTCATGCCCGTGAGCCCCATCTCGGCCACCGCCCGAGCGCCCAGCCAGTACGAAACCAGGAGGGCAATCGAAATGGCGATTACCGGTGCCGCCGTGTTCTCCAAGGCTACGGCGAAGCCGGAGATGATGTTGGTGCCCGGGCCCGTGCGGGACGCCTGGGCAATGGTCCTCACCGGCCGGAAGCGGCGGTCGGTGTAGTACAGGGTGATGAACAGGAAGGCCAGAGCATTGGCAATGCCCACCAAGCCGGCCAGGAACAACCATCGCCAACCAGGGCCAAACATGACGCGGCTGCAGAAGGCCAGGAAGATCACGTTGAGAAGAGTCGTCACGTAGAAGCCCCGGCTAAGGGCCGACATCGGCGGCTCCTCGTTGTTGCGGGCCCGTGCCGAGAGCACGCCGGCCATGGAGGCAAAGATGCCGAACGAACGAACCACCAGCGGAAACAGGATGAAGCCTTCCCGCCCCGTCGCCCGGTACAAGAGCACGCCCAGGATCATGGCGCCAATGTTTTCGGCTACCGTGCTCTCGAAAAGATCGGCACCACGACCGGCACAGTCGCCGACGTTGTCGCCCACCAGGTCAGCAATCACCGCTGGATTCCGGGGGTCATCCTCGGGAATGCCCTGCTCGACCTTGCCCACCAGGTCGGCGCCTACATCGGCGGCCTTGGTGTAAATCCCACCGCCTAGCTGGGCAAAGAGGGCGACGAAGCTGGCCCCGAAGCCCAGGCCAACAATAAGGTAGGGAGCCATCGCCTGCCAGTCGGCCACACCGCGCGGCAAGAGGAAGAAGCGGCCGACGATCTCCAGCATCGCCCAGACGCCGAGCAGCGACAGCGCCACCACCAGGAAGCCAGAGACAGCGCCACCGCGCAGGGCCACCGTCAGCGCTGGTGCCATGCCGCCGCGCGCCGCGGCCGCCGCCCGCCCATTGGACCGCACGGCAATCCACATGCCAATGACGCCCGACAGCGCCGACAGGGAGGCGCCGATGAGGAACGCGATGCCCACGAAGGCACCCATCATGGGCGCCGTGACTCCTCTCGCCTCGGGGTAGCGGTCGAAGAGGGCGATTACGACCCCTAGGATGACAGCGGTCACCACCGCCAGTCCCATGATGGTGGTGTACTGACGCCGGATGAACGCCACCGCGCCCTCGAAGATCACGTTCCCCACGGCCTGCATGGCCTCAGTGCCTGTCGGCCGTCGCAGCACATCCCGAGCCAGCCAGCCGGCAAAGGCGAACGCCGCCAAGATGGCGATCGGCACCACCCAAGGTAGCGCGGTCGCAAGATTGTCCATACGAGAGCCTCCTGTAAGTCTGGATGCGATGACAGCCGCTGGCGCGCCCGAAAGCCCCTGTGGGGGCCAGCGGCCTCGGGGGCGTTGGCCAGATCGAGCCGGCGATTATAACATGGTCAGGGCCCGGGCAAGGGTGGGCGGAGGTACGGCTACCAGCCCGGGCCACGCCCAGCGCGCGGCCACAGCCAGGGGAGCGATTCGACGCCGTGGAGCAACTTCGCCTCATCCTCACCATCGGCGCCATCTTGACCATCCCCGGCTGGGCCCTTTTGACCCTTGGCGACACCTGGCGCGTGTGGCGCCCTCTGCAACGGTGGTGCCTGGCCGTGAGCCTGAGCATTGCCTTTTGGCCCATCCTGTTTTACTGGACCAGCCGCGTTCTGCCGGCTGCCGCCCTCGATGCTCGAAGCACCCTGTTCCTGCTCCTCGGGCTGGCAGGCTGGACGGTCTTTCGCCTGCGCCATCACCTGCGCCGGCAGCTGATTCTCGATCGGCTGGAATGGCTCGCTATGGCCGTGTTCGCGGCCACCCTGGCCACGCGGTTCTGGGTGGTGCGCGGCGACCCCTACCCAGCCTGGACCGATTCCTTGCACCACACCATCTTGACCCAGCTCACGGCATCCGCTGGCCGGCTGCCCATCAGCATGCTGCCCTACTTTCCCATCTCGCTGGACCAATACCATTTGGGCCTGTATGCCCTCACCGCCGTCGTCCGGTGGGGCGCCCAGCAGCCGGCTCATGAGGCGCTCCTCTATACCGCCCAGGCCTTGTCGGGCCTGTGCGGCCTGGGAGTGTACCTGACGCTCGACCGGCTCGTCGGCCGCTGGCCGGCCATCTGGGGGGCCGTCACGGTTGGCTTGCTTTCCCATCTGCCGTCGTACTACGTGAACTGGGGACGCTTCACCCAGTTGGCCAGCCAGACGGTGATGCTGGCCGCCTGGCTGGTGACGTGGCAGGCGGTGCGCTTATGGCTGACCGGCACCAGCCGGTTCGGAACGCGAGTGGCGATGGCGGCTCTGGCAGCGGCCCTCAATGCCAGCGTGTTCCTACTGCACTTTCGGGTCGCCGGCTTCCACCTGCCATGGCTGGTGTTGGCGGCGGCGTGGTTCTGGCCCCAGGCCCGGGCCGCGGGACGCTTGCGCCAGCTGGGACAAGCAGTGCTCGTCGTCTCGATCCTCAGCCTTGTGCTGGTCCTGCCTGCCGTCGTCCCGGCGGTGCCCGAGTACGTGCGCCATGGCCTGGAGAAGGCAGCGGCGCCGCGCACCGCCGAACGAGCCATCTTCGAGCAGCAGTACCACGACTTCCCGCTGACATCCTGGCCGTACCTGGTGGCCCGGCCGTGGCTCCTGGCCCTCGCTCTGCTCGCCGCTGGCTGGCGACTGCTGCGGCGCGATCGAATGGTCACCGCCGTGGTGGTGTGGGTCCTGGCCCTGCTCGCGCTCGGCCACGCGAGCCGGCTGTCCCTGCCGCTCCTCGGATTCACCAACCTTGGGGCGGTGCTCGTCCTTCTCTACCTGCCCATCGGCCTTGTGGTGGGGGCTGCGACCGTCGAGGTCATGCCCCTCTTGCGCCGAGTCCATTCGCCACACTGGCGGCTGGCGGCCGCGGTGGGCGCCGCATTCCTCGTCCTGGTCGCCGTCCGCGATCGGGCGAGGGACATCGAACCCTATCGACACTTCGTGACCCCGGCCGACGTGACGGCCATGGACTGGATCCGAAGCAACACCCCGAGCGACGCGGTCTTTGCGGTCAACACCGTGTTCTGGCTGCCCCGGGCCCCCCACGGTACGGACGGCGGATACTGGATCCCTTACTTCACCGACCGTCGTACGACCACGGGCGCCATGCTCCATGGACAGGGAGAAGCCGCCTACGAGGCACGAGTGGTTGCCATGTCGCGGGCCGTCGTTCGGCTTGTCAACGGCCAGGACGGCGTCGACGAACTGCGCCGGCTGGGAGTCCGCTACATCTACCTTGGGCCCAAGGGCAACTTCGCGGGACCCCCTCTCGATCGCCATCGCCTGGCCGCACGGCAGGACCTGCGCCGGGTATACGACCGGGACGGCGTCACCATCTTCGTCATCCGGGAGAGCACGGCCACCAGCGCCCGTTCCGCCACCAGTGCAACCGGGACGGCCCCTATCTCCAGACCTCTTGCGCTGAGGGCGCGCGTGGCCTACGTCCCCGACGCATCGTTCTCGGATCGTTGAGGAACGTCGATCGTCTGCCGCAAGAGCAGACAGAGGCACTCATGTAGGCCCAAATGACCTTGGGAAAAAGCCCGCGTTCTCATAGGGGAGCGTTCCTTATGCCCGGCACGGCCGGGCAGTAGTAGCACACCGTCCGCTCTCTCCCCTCTGGCACCCGCCCCATGAAGAACCAACACACGTGAGCGCTCGGGTGCCCCGCGCTGCCAGCACGAGGGATACGCCGATCGGCGCAAGGGCCATTCGTATCACGTTGGCGATCACCATGCCGCTGCGGCCATCATCCCACCCGTCCGCGATCGGGCCCTTCAGGGCTGTCGGTGGTCTGCACCGCGCACACCCCCTTGCTCGATCGGGCGCCGCCGAAGGCGTGGACGCCAGGTCCAATGTTCCCAGTCACTCCTTGCCGCCCTATGGCGGCGGAAGGCGACGCTCCCGCCGTCGACCCTCCAGGTACCGGCGCTGTGCCGTCTCCGGGGCTGAACAACCGCAGGGGGCGCGAGCGGCCCTCCTCTCAGCGACCGCCTGTTGACATGGCAAGAGCTTTGTGGTAGAATCGGAGCCAGGCGGGGAGCGAGCCAACCACCGAAAGGAGGTTGCGATGCTCAGCAGGTGTTCTCGGGCGAGAGAGAGAGTAGACGCGGCCCCTTCGCGGTCGCCATGTTCCTCGCGTTGGCCGGGCTAGCCGGCAGCGCGGGTCCGCCTGCCCTGGCGCAGGGCATACCCAGCTTTGATGTTCCCTGTGAGATGCCGTGTTTCATTTACGGCGTCCAGGAGAACACCGGCGTCAACTGGATCGATGTCTGCGACAAACGATGGGGGCTGTTCCCCAATTCGCCGCTCGGCTACAACAGTGTGGCGGCTCGCCACCCAGATTCGCTCTACCTGAGTGGGGGCGGCCGGCTGGCCATCTGGCGCATCGGCTCGACGGCGCCGGAGCAGGTGGTGGGGGCGGTGCCGGCCGGGACGGTGGCCCTGACCGAGGATGGGCGGAACCTGGCGTACGCCGGAACGAACCAGCACGGCGCCCCAGTGGGGGCATTGTGGCGGGTGTGGCCCGACAACGTTTTCTTGGGTACGGTCGGCGCCAATCTGCAGTATATTGGCGACCTGGCGTACCAGTACGCGCCGCTCTACATTCCGCCGATCGTCGGCAGCGTCTTTGACCGATCGAGTGGGGGCATAGCGCTGGTGGACGTCTCGCGGGCCACCGGTGCCCAGCGCAACCCGCGGCCGCTCGCGTTTGGGCTGGGAAGCCTGGCCTACGATGGCTTCGATCGGCTGTGGGGCGAGGACCACGGCGGCGTGTACGCGGTGAACCGGGCCACCGGGGCAGTATCGTGGCACATGTCCATTGCCCCTGACGACCCAACGGACTTCGCCTCCACGCCTCGCTGCGGCGGCCAAGGGGAGCCCATGCCTGACGCCGATGTCGGCGACGCTCCGGACAGCACGAACCACTTCGCGGCGCCGATGACCGCCTACCCCAGCATCGGCGCTGCCTTTCCGTCGGTCTTTGATCTGCTCACCGGCGCACCGGCCGGGCATCTGCACTGGTTCCCGGATGCGGATCACTGGGTGGGGGCCTCGGTGACGAAAGGGGAGGACGCCGACCAGCCACCCGATGCCGATGGACGGACCAACATCGAGCCGCCACCCGATCTGGCCAACCGTGACGGCGGCGACAACGGCATCGCCTTCCCCATCCAGTTGCCGCATTGCCGGCTGACGTCGTTCCAGTACACGGTAACGGTGGCCGGCGCGTTCGCCGACCGGTATCTGAACCTGTGGCTGGACTTCAACCGCAACGGCGCCTGGGGCGACGAGATGGCCTGCACCGACCCAGAGACGGGCCAGCCGGCGCTGGTGGCCGAGTGGGCGGTGCCCAACGCGCTGTGGCGACTTGGACCGGGCACGCACGTGCTCACCACGCCGCCGTTTCGCAGCCTGGATGTGGGCGACAGCCTCTGGCTGCGGCTAACGGTGAGCGATGAGGCCGCCTCCGGCAGCCAGGGCCAAGGACCCGCCGGTGGCTATGAAGTGGGCGAAACCGAGGACTACTTGCTTCACAGTCTGGGCTCGGGCTGCTACGGACCGTAGAGCTTGGCCGGTAGCAACTAGGATGATGCAGCGGAATCCATCGCTCCCAGCCAAACCCAGTGGCCGGCCGGGGCCACCGCACCCGAGGGGCCCCGCCGGCCCTCCCCGCCGCACAGCGCATGGAGGCAAACGATGAACCGAAAGCGGGTGCTGGTAGTGGGCCTTCTCTTGCTCCCGGCGGCGCTCGACGGCGGTCGGTCGGTGGCCGGTGGCCAAGAGCAGCCGAGCCTGGCCGAGGTGGCGTTCGTCATCGAGTTTGGAGGAGGCAACTTCGACCCGCCAGAATCTGGCTGTGGAAAGATGTGTGTCCTGGCCGTCGGCGGTGACCGGCCGCTGTACTGCGGGCCGGGGGAACTCTACGAGACTAATCGCCTGGACGGGAGGGCCGAGTTCTCAGTGATCTTGGGTCTTGGCATGCCAACCTTGCTCTGGCAAGGTGAGCGAAACGAGCAGCAGTGCCAGGTGGTGCATGTCTGGCGTCGGACTGGCGCCGACTGGACGAGCTGGGAGCAACAGCGCGTGTACACCCAGGACGAGATGGCGCCCTTGGGCGACATTGCCTTGCTGGCGGATGACGACACCTTCCTGGTCAGCACAGCCGGTGTCAAGCCGGTGCAATTCCCGGAGCTGCCGCCGTACGGCGTGGCCAAGTACCGGTTGTCCGACATCCAGCCCTTCCGTTCCGATCTTGGCTGGGAGTGGCAACTCGGTCGGCGGCGGGGCTACCTTCGGCTGCCCCAGGCGGCCAAGCTCATTTTCGTGACGAAGGACGGCCGGCAGGCGCACATCGTTACCGCCGATGGCTTCGTCGTCACCATCGATCCGGCCAGCATGAGCGAGATCGCCGAGCGCATCCAGCTCCAGCCGGAGCAGCCGGTCTCGCTGAAGCTACCGCCGCGCTACGGTCTGATCTACAACGGCGACCTCACGGCCGATGAGCGTTACCTCGTGACCACCGGGCTGACGAGCGAGTCCCACTTCCTCAACGTCGCCGACCTGGTGGAGCGAAGGGCGTGGACCCTGCCGCTGCCGGCGGGACAGCGCGTCGCCAAAGACCTGGCGATCAACAAAGGCTGGTTGCATCCCGGGCTGTTGGCGATCCACGATGAGGAGGACGCCGTCGTGTATCGCTTCGAGCCGCAGGGGCAGCTGGAGGAGCTCAGCCGCCTTGGGCTGGAAAGGGTTCCTTGGTTGGGGCACGGTGAGCGGCCTGTAGGTCCCCCAATTGCTTGGAGCGGCAGCGGCGGCGAGCTCTTTGTCGGCGTCAACAAGTGCGACGAGCCGGACCCTACGCTTCCCATTTGCCGCTCTCCCGAAAGGAGCCCCGAGTTCGCCGTGCTGCGGGTGGAGGAAGGCGGCCGCCGGCTTGTGCGCCTGTACGATGTCACCGTCTGCCCCAACATGTGGGGGGGCGGCGACACCGTGAATTCGCCCTCGGAAATCCTGACGGCCAACGGTTGGTTGGTCCCGCCGGTGACGCCCTCGTCCACTCCCAGCCCCACCCCGTCGCCGTCGGCCTCGCCAACCAGCGAGCCATCGGCGACTGCCACCCCCTTGCCCACTGCCCGTCCAACTGCCACCGGCACGCCGCCTCCCGGCCCCAAGTACCTGCCCATGGCGCTGCGTAGCTCCTGCCAGCCGTGGCGCAAGTTCGCCGACGTGGCTCTGGTGCTGGACGCCTCGACCTCGATGCGCCAACCCACCAGTTCCGGCCGCTCCAAGCTGAGCGCCGCCCTCGAGGCGGCCACGGCCTTCGCCGAGCTGGTCAGCCTTCGTCCCAATGCCCAGGGGCAGCACGACCAGTTGGCCATCGTCGCCTTCCACGACCAGGCCTGGGTCCTCGAGCCACTGACGAACGACAAGGCGGCCCTTGGGGCCGCCCTGGCGAGGATTCCCGACACCGTGGCCGAAGGAACCCGGCTGGATCTGGCCCTCGAGCGTGGTCTGGCGGTGCTGACAGCGCCGGAGCATCGGGCCGGCAACGCGACGGTTCTGATCCTGCTGACCGACGGACTGCCGAACCGGGTGCCGACGCCGGTGCCGACGGGCTCGCAAGGCGACACCGTGCTCGGCTGGGCGCGGACCGTCAAGAACCGGGGCATCACCGTGTACACGGTTGGTCTTGGCCAGCCCAACTCGGCCGATCCGCTGCAAGGGATCGACATGAGTCTCCTACGCGCCGTTGCCAGCCGGCCGGAGTACTTCTACCACGCCCCCGACGGCGAGGACTTGGCCGCCATCTACGCCCAGATCGCGCCCAGCTTGGGGTGTCCGCCCGAGACCGGGCGACCCTAAGGTCTCGTTCCGGTTCGGCGCCGGCGATCGTTTTCCCCTTCGTCGGCATTGCGTGAGCCAGGTCCTACCAGACCGGTGCTATTCGCTGCGTCCGTCCCTAGCCCTGAATCCCGCGGTACCGCCGCCGCTCTTCGGATGCGCATTCCGGGGTATTCGAGCGGCTGTTCCGATCATTTCGAGCGGCGTAAGCAGCGTAGCGACGGTGCTTCACGGATTCGTCTCCTAAGTGCTCGAAATGGGGTCCGGCGAGTGCACCTTGGTGTCGTCCGCAGCTGGACACCCGGCCGCTCACCCAACTTCCACACTCAAGGCGATGATCGGACCTTCTTCTGGGTATCTTCCGCCGCTGGGAGGGCGTCGTTTCGCGCTCCGAGGGGGCGAGAGGGGTCGGTTCTGGACAAATAGTCACTGAAGGCACTTGCTCCGCTGGACACGCTGTGCTATAATGGTCCCCGGAGGTAGGGA
>DAOUCP010000019.1:0-9257 GCA_034432155.1 Anaerolineae bacterium | reverse complement strand
CTGCCCACCTGGGGCAGCCCTCTCCGCATGCGTCACTCCCCGCTTACGGGAACTCGGAGCGCAGGGTCGACCGCCCCTGACGGGCATCCGGATCGCCGGGCTCACCTCGGCTGGCACCGTATCGCCCAGCCAGTGCGAGCGGAGCGCTTCACCCAGCAGCCTGCGGCACCGCGACCGCCTCTATGGACAGCCCGCCTTGAAGACCAGGCCGTTGAAGAGCGGATGGTACGCTAGGCCAACGTTCTGCAGCGATAGACTGGTCCGACGCCGATTCCAGGGACTCTCCGGCACGGCCGGATTCTGAAGCTGGCCGTAGCCCTGGATCCGGGTCGGATTGGCCAGGGCGTCGTTCACCACCTGCGCCGGCACGCGATTGACGACCACGTCGCAGACAGCGGGCGTTAGGATGGTAGTCGGCTGGGGTGCGACGGTCGGGCCTGGCGACGGCGGTCCCGATGGCGTGCGGGTGGGCTGCACGGACGTCGGGCCCGGCTGGGGCGGAGCGCTGTACGGATTCAGGTTCTGACAGGCAGCGCCAGTCACACCCGGATAGATGGCCCACACATCCTGCAAGCCGTCATTGCCGTTGCGGCCGCCGATGACAAACATGCGCTGATTGACGGGATCCCACACGCTGGGGATCAGACGCCGGCCGGTGATACCCTTCAGGTTGTCCGGGGCCAGACGCTCCCAGCGCAACGTCGCGCCAGGCTGGCCGAGGGGCGCAAGCTGAACGCGCCACGCCCCACCGGAATGCGAAGCACCATCGGGGATGGACTTGTTGGCGCGACCCATCCAACTGTAGAAGTACTTCGTTCCCGGATCGTAGGCACAGGCGCCCTCGCGACGGTAGCCGAAGGCATCCATGTTCTCGAAACGGGACGTGATGTCGACCCACTCGCCGTTTCGATTGGTACTGAAATCAAGCCACCAGACCTCCTTATAGGTGGCGGCGGGGATGCCCTCGGGCGCGCCTTGCTGCCCCCCCAGGACAATCAGGCCGTCGAGGCCGCTGTCGGCGTCGTAGACATACGCCGCGCAAGCACCGTAGCGCTTGACCGGTGCCGGGCCGCGAGGCTTCAGCTCCACGATCTGGTACATGTTGCCCGAAGGTCGACCTTCGTAGATCTTGTCCTGCGATGCCTGGTCCTTCTCGTCATCGAAGGTGCCCTGGCCGAACACCAAACGATTGCGCCTTGTGTCCCAAGCGGCGAAGAGGCGCGCCAGTTTGCCCTTGTTATCGGCCAGCGGCCCGATCAGCTGCGCCGCACCGCTGTTGGGGACCCACTTGACGCCTGACGCGGTGGCGCTGTCCGTCACTTTGAGGCCTCGGATGTCGCCGCCCGCCTTCTTGGCGTCAAACCGACCGTTGTCGCAGCCGTCTTTCCCGAATACCGAGAGCCAGTCCGTGTCGTTGATCTGGACCGATGTCATCTCGCGGCAGCCACGATCGAAATCCTGCGTGTAGCCAGCACTGGCGCTGTAGGGAATCTCCCGCCAGGACGTCATCTGACCGTCGAGCGTGAACGCGAGCAGGTTGTGGAAGACGAGGGTGTTCTCATCGCTCATCTTGTGCGCGCCACCGGCTGCTGCGAGCACGCCCGTCTGTGGATTGTAGGCACCGAACATGCCGTAGCGGCCGCTTCGCTGGGCTGTCGGCGGCAGATCCGGCAGGCGGACGTAGCAGGCATTCTCGGCTTGCAGCGTGCCCAGGACCGGCACCTCAGGCACGGCCTGACTCGGCTCGTCGGCCCTCGAGGTCATCGGGGTAGCCGTCCCGTACGCCCAGAACAAGGACAAAGCCACCGCCACGCCGACCGCGGAATGGGAGAAGGGACCCTTCATGCGTTTCACCTCCATGCGTGAGTTTAGGGACGGGGCCTACCTACGCCCCGCCGCTGGCGCCCGGCCCACCGGGCGTCCCTAGCACACGGAGTCTACCGAGAGCATGTCAGGTCGGTCCGAGACCGGTGTTAGCAATCTGTGAACCGCACGCAAAGCTTCTCTAACACGGCGAGCTGGCCGCCGGGCATGGGCGGCATGGGCCGCGGTGCCGGCCTCAGCGCCGGCCGAGACTTTAGCTACGAAGAATCGCCTTGGCAATGGTCTCGCGCTGCATGTTGGATGTACCTTCGTAGATCTTGCCGATCTTCGCGTCCCGATAGTATTTCTCCACCGGGTAGTCAACAGTATAGCCATAGCCCCCGAAGAGCTCGAGACACATGGAAGTGATGAACTCGGCTGCCTCGCTGGCGAACAGCTTCGCCATCGCCGCCTCGCGGACGAACGACTGGCCATCATCGCGGAGCCGGGCGGCGTTGTACACCAGCAGCCGCGCCGCCTCGAGTCGCGTCGCGCATTCCGCGATCTGGTGGGCAACCGCCTGGAATTCGCAAATCGGCCGACCGAACTGCTGACGCTCCTTGCTGTAAGCCACGGCCGCTTCGAGCGCCGCCGCCGCTACGCCTACCATCTGTGCGCCGATGCCGATGCGGCCCTCGTTCAGCGTTTCGATGGCGATGCGATATCCCTTGCCTACCTCGCCCAAGACCCTCTCGCTGCCCAGTGCCAGATCGTCGAGCAGCAACTCGCAGGTGCTTGAAGCGCGAATCCCCAGCTTGTGCTCACGCTTGCCCACGGTAAAGCCCACGTCACCACGTTCGACTAGAAACGCGGTGATACCGCGATAGCCCTGTGCGGGATCGGCATTGGCGAAGATGATGAACACACCAGCTTCGCCGCCGTTGGTGATCCATAGCTTGCGGCCGTTCAGAACCCAGCCGTCGCCGCGGCGCTCGGCTCGTGCGGCCAGGGCGAAGGCATCACTCCCGCTGCCGGCCTCCGAGAGGGCATACGCGCCCACGGCGTTCGTCGCCATGCGTGGCAGGTAGCGCTGCTTCTGTTCCTCGCTAGCCCAGCGGAGAATGGCGTTGTTGAACAAGGTGTTCTGCACATCGACCAGGACACCGATAGCGGCATCGGCCCGCGAGAGTTCCTCGACGGCCAGGATGGCCTGGAAGAAGGAGCCACCCGCTCCGCCATAGGCTTCGGGAATCTCGATGCCCATCAGTCCCAAGCTAAACAGCTCGCGGACAAGCTGGCGATCGTACTCGCCGGCCTCCTCCATCGCTCGGGCTCGCGGTGCTACCTCGCCTTGTGCGAAGTCGCGCACCGCGTCGCGGAACATCTGCTCCTCTTCGGACAGGATGGTGAGGGCCCTGCCACTGGCCATCGAAGTTGCCATTGCGATTCTCCCACTTATGGTGATCTTGTAGCGATCTTGTGGTGAGGGAACGGCCTGCCGGGCGTCCCTGGGGCATTCCGGCACATCTTCGGCCGTGCCGGCATCTTACTGCCGAGCGGCGTCGGCGGGCAAGGCGGCGCATGACCCGGCTGGGCGGCATCGACGGGCAAGGCAGCGCATCACCCAGCTGGGCGGCGTCCGTAGGCAACAGGGTGCATGACCTGGCCGAGCGGCTTCGGCGGAGAAGGCGACGCGTGGGCCGGCCTAGCGCCGCCCCACCGGTAAGAGTACCAGCGGCTGCGCCTCGGCAGCCAGCGCTAGGGCCTCCCGAACCGCATCGTCCCGGAAGGCGCCGATGTACACCGTGCCAAGATGGAGCGCCTCGGCTTGCAGGTAGACATTCTGGGCAGCAGCGCCAGCTTCGGCATGCACGTACCCGATGCCCCGTTCGCCGTACTTGACCGTCGTGCGCCGAAACACGGCCGCGAGCACGATGATTGCGGACGCTTCGCGCACCGCTTCCTGCTCGAGAGCCGCGTGGTACAGCGCTAGGCGGCGGTCATCCCGGGCAACCGCCGCCAAGGCGTGCGCCCGTGGCCGGTAGCTGTAAACGCCAGCAGGCAAGTCTTCCACCCGGCTGGCGGCGAGGTACACCTCCAGCGGATAGAGCGCTCCTGCCGACGGGGCCGTGCGCTCGCCGCGCGGTCCCGTGATCCCCTGAGCGGCCCACAGGAGCTGCCCCAGCTCGGCGAGGGTGAGCGGCCCTTCCGCATAGTGTCGCACCGATCGCCGAGCGCGCAGGGCCTCCTCGACCGACAGCGCACCGGCCGCTCGGGGCGTCGGTAGCGGAATCGACTCTAGGCCTCGGTCACGCACCGTCTCCTCCGTTGGTGGTAGTCCCGTTGGTGGCAGTCCCTTCGGTGTCGCACACCCGGCCAGAAGCACCGCCAGCGCCAGCCACCCTAGTGCACGGGCCTGCGGCGCCGCGATTCCTGCGCTCCCCCGAGCCCTGCCCGGCGACGGTACCCAACATGCCATCTCGGCGGCGACGCCCACGTGCCTATGCTACCACGAAAGCGTGGTAGACTAACGTCGGCCGCGCTGAGCTGGGTCTCGTTCGGGCTGGCCCCGTGGGCTTGCCTTCGTCAGGGTTGACGCGGTCCGCTCGCCGTCGTGCGGGCTAGCCCTGTCAGGGCGGACACGGTGCGGCCGGCTCGGTCGGTCGGGCTGGCCCCGTCAGGACGGACGCCGTCGGTCGGCCCGGGTCGGTCGGGTTGGCCCCGTCAGGATGGACACGGTGCGGCCGGCTCGGTCGGTTGGCCAGGCGGGTGACCAGCGATGGTGTGGAGGAGTGCCGGAGTGGACAATCGGCGCCGCCTTGAAAGCGGATGGGCCGCAAGGCCACGGGGGTTCGAATCCCTCCTCCTCCGCCAGCCCCATCGCCCTCGAGCGGTCAGCCGCCAACGGCCAGCGGCCCTCTAGCCGCGGGAGCGAGCCCGCTCCAGTACGGTGTCATAAAGCCGCTCGATGCGCTCCGCAATCGACGGCCAGCCATAGGCCTCGGCAATGGCGCGGCCATGTCGGCCGAGCGCCCGGCCGAGCTCGGGTCGGTCGAGCAGCTCGCGCAGTCGGTGAGCCAAGGCCAACACATCGCCGTCGGGGACAAGAAAGCCTGTCTGGCCATGGCGGACGATGCTTGCCAGTCCGCCCACGTTGGAGGCGATCACCGGGGTGCCGCAAGCCATGGCCTCGAGCGCCACCATGCCGAAGCTCTCGTAGCGCGACGGCACGACCACGACCTGGGCCGCGCTGTAATACCAAGGCAGCTCTTCTTGCGGCAGCGCCCCCAGGAACTGGGCCACACTGGCCAATCCCAGCTCGTGCCGGAGGGCGTCGATCCTGGCCATCTCGCGGTCCATCCGCTCGCGGTCATCGGTCTTGTCACCGCCCGCGATGCACAGGCAGGCGCGTTCCTGCCACTCTGGCTCCCAGGCGACGATCATGGCCATGGCCCGGACAAGGGTGTCCAGGCCTTTCACGGGGTCCATGCGGCCGACAAAGAGGATCATCCGGTGGTCCGGCGGCATGCCGATGCGCGCCGCGGCCTCTTCGCGGGGCAGAGGACGGAAGAGCACCAGATCGACACCGGGCGGGATCAGGTGCACGCGCGCTGGATCGACCCCGTACAGCGCCTCCATGGCTGCCAGATCGGCCGCCGTGGCGGCCACGATGGCATCCGCGACCTCCATGAGGCGCCGCTCTTCTTCGCGCCGCGGCGCAATCTCGGGGGTGGCGCCATCGCCGCGCGCCAAGTCCTTCAGCGCTCCCAGGGTGTGAAACATCTGGACCAGCGGCGCCGCGTGCCGGCGTTGCAGCTGGCGCGCCACCCAGCCGCTCATCCAGTAGTGGGCATGGTAGAGATCGTAGCGCACCCGCCACCTGGCCATGTGGTCGGCAACACCGGTGACGAACTCGCCAACGTGCTGCCACGCTTCGGCCTTGCCCGCTGGTTTCTCGGGTCCCCCCGGGACATGCACCACCCGCACCGTCTCGCCGAGATCCGTGTCCACGACGTGAGGCACATCCGCGCTCTCCGAGCGGGTGAAGATGGCCACGCGATGGCCGCGTCGCCCCAGCTCGCGCGACAGTTCGCGAACGTAGACGTTCATGCCGCCGGTTTCCTTGCCGCCAGGCGCAGCGAGGGGGCAGGTGTGATAGGAAAGCATGCAGACGCGCCATTCTGGCTTACCGGGCCATGGAGGCTGGTCATCGAGCCCGTTGGTTCGGAGCGGCGAGTCGATGGCCGCCGCTTGAGGGGCCATCGGCTGCCTGGCCGAATGGCGGGAGGCAGAAGCACGGCGTGGCGGGCGCGTCCGTCGAGGATTGGGAGGCATGGGCGGCCCAATCATACACCTGCCATCCTCGGTTCACCGCCTGGCGGCTCGACGCAGCCGGATTCGCGGCCGCGACATGCACCTCGCCAGTGCCACTCCCTGGCCGCCGGCAGACTTACGCACCGTGGTCTCGTAAGAAGTGGCGGGGCTATAATCATCTCAGAAGGTAACCAGGTTCCAGACGGCTCTCGCCCATGGCCCAACGACGCATTGTCACCGTAGAGGACGGCGATCCAGTTCTGCGCCGACCGGCGCGGCCGGTATCGCGCGTCGATGCTGCCATCCGCCAGCTCATGGACGACATGGTGGCCACGATGCGCTCGGCGCCGGGCGTCGGCCTGGCGGCGCCGCAGATCGGCGTACCGCAGCGAGTCATCGTGGTCGAGGTGCCGGTGGAGAGTGGCGATGGTCAGCCAGCGGAGGACGGTCAGACGCGCCTGTGGACCCTCGCCAATCCGGAGATCGTCTGGCGATCCGAGGAGCTGGAAGAAGGTCAGGAAGCCTGTCTGTCGGTCCCGGAGCTGTATGGCGATGTCCCGCGCTCCGTGGCCATCCGCGTGCGCGCCCTCCATCGCAACGGCCGGCGGGAGACCTTCGAGGCCCGCGGCTTCGAGGCCCGCGTCCTGCAGCACGAGATTGACCACCTCGACGGCATTCTTTTCGTCGACCGGGTTACTTCGCTCGACAAGCTGTACCGCATCGAGGAACAGGCGCCGGGGCAGTACGTTCGCGTGCCACTCGGCGTGGCCTGCGTTGGGTAAGACTCGGACCTCACCTTTCGACGTCCGACCGATTGACCCGCCTGGGTGTGGCACCTAGAATGTCGCCGTTCGCCCCCATCGTCTAGGGGACCAGGACGTCACCCTTTCAAGGTGGAGACCGGGGTTCGAATCCCCGTGGGGGCATTTTGTGTTGTCTGGTGGCCGGTGGCAGGTCGGGCACAGAGCGGGACTTGTCGGCGGCGGCCCCGAGAGGGTGCCAGCAAGCGGGAGGCCGGGGTGAACGGAAGCGACAAACGACTGCCGCGCGGGATGCGCGACCTGCTGCCGGAGGCCGCTCGGCGTCGCCAGGCCGTGATCCGCACCCTGGTGCAGATCTGCGAGCGGTATGGCTTCGAGCCGCTGGAGACGCCGGCCCTGGAGCTGGTGGACACCCTGCTCGGCAAGTACGGCCCCGAAGCCGAGCGGCTCATCTATCGCGCCGGACTCGGTGAGGAGAAGGACCTGGCCCTGCGCTACGACCTCTCGGTGCCGCTGGCTCGCGTGAGCGCGTCGTATGCCGATCTGCCTCGACCGTTCCGGCGCTACCAGGTGGCGCCGGTGTGGCGAGGCGAACGCCCCCAGCGTGGCCGCTACCGAGAGTTCGTTCAGGCCGATCTGGACATTGTCGGCAGTTCAAGCAGCCTCGCCGACGCCGAGATCATCACCGTCGTGGTCCGCGCCCTCGAGGCCTTGGGCTTCCCCGAGACGCTGACCAAGCTCAACCACCGCCAGCTCTTGGCCGGCATCGGGCGGTACGTGGGCGTTCCTGAGCCACAGCACCCCGCATTGCTGCGGGCCATGGACAAGCTGGATCGCCTCGGCAAGGAAGGTCTGCGGCTGGAGTTGGCGGCGGTCGGGCTGCCCACCGATCTCGTGACCCGTCAGCGGCAAGCTGTCTCCCGCTGGCTCGGCGGCCAGGCGGACCGAGAGCGCCTGGCGCGAGACCTGACGGCCGGGCTGCCGGCCGACGCGCCGGCGGAGGGCCGGGCAGCGCTGCAGCGCTTCCTGGATCGCCTGTGCGCCCATCCGCCGGAGGTCGACGAGACGGCAGCCGAGGTCACCAGCAACCAGTTGATGGCGGCCGCCATCGCCGACTGGCGCCGCGTCTGGCCCGGCGAAGTGTTGCCCGAAGACGCGATCGACCGCCTCCTGGACTTGCTGGAGCTATCCGGCACCAACGAGGACCGCCTGGCTGCACTGGGCCACCTCCTCCATGACCCGGCGAGCCGGCAGGGCCTCGCCGAGCTGACGGACGTTCTTGGGCACCTTGCGGCGGTCGGGCTTTCCGAGTCCCGGCTGACCGTCGACGTCGCCATGGTGCGGGGACTCGATTACTACACCGGCACCATCTTCGAGACGGTGGTCACCCATCCGCCCATCGGCTCCATCACCGGCGGCGGTCGCTACGACGGGCTGGTGCGCCTCTTCGGTCGCGACCTGCCGGCGGTAGGAACCAGTTTCGGCGTCGACCGGCTGGTGGATGTCTTGACCGAGCTCGGGATCGAACCGCTGGGGGCCGACCGGCCGCCGGCCGACGTCCTGGTGGCACGCTTTGACGCCGCCACGACCGCCGCCACACTGCGTCTAGCGGAGCAGTGGCGCGAGGCCGGCGTGCGTGCCGAGAGCTACCTCGAGCTGGACCCGCTCGGCGACCAGATCCGCTATGCGCTGCGCCGCCGCATTCCCTTCGTGGCCTTGTTGGGGCCGGACGAGTTGGCCGCTGGCACGGTGACGGTGCGTGACCTGGCGCGGCAAAAACAGGTCACGGTGTCGCAGGACCAAGCGACAGCGCTGGTGCTCGCCTTCGAGTCACGACCGTAGGCGGCCGGTGGCATGGAGCGACCCCTCAGCCTCCCGTCGACGGGTCAGCGGCCCACCCCATGGCCACATGCGGCCTTGCCCTGGGCGCTGCTCGTCGTCCTCCTGATCGCCGTGCCACCAGCCTACCAAGCTCGGCATCGGGGCCGGATCATGCCAGGAGTGCGCGTCGCCGGTGTGGCCGTGGGCGGCCTCCCTCCAGAGGCAGCGGCTGAGCGCCTCCGGTCCCTGGGGTGGCGCCCCGACGTGACGGTGACCCTGAAGCTGGGCGACGAGTCGGTGATGCGCGCCACGTCCTCCTTAGGCCTCACCTGGGACGAGGCAGCGACCATCGAGCAGGCATACGACGTGGGCCGCCAAGGGTGGTTGGCATCAGCGTTCCTTGAGGCCCTTCGTGCCCGGTTGGCGGGTATCGAGGTGGCGCCGCGCATCCAGTACCGCCAAGCGCAGGCCGAGGCGGCCGTGGCCGAACTGGCGGCGCAGTACGATCGCCTGCCCACCGACGCCAGCCTGGCCATTGGTGGCAACGAGGTCCTACCC
>DAOUCP010000018.1:0-58358 GCA_034432155.1 Anaerolineae bacterium | reverse complement strand
GTTGATGGTGATGCCGCGCGCTTTTTCTTCCGGCGCGTTGTCGATGCTGTCGTAGGCGCGGTATTCCGCCTTGCCCATGAACTGCGATACTTTCGTGATCGCCGCCGTCAGCGTCGTCTTCCCGTGATCGATGTGACCCATCGTCCCAACGTTCAGGTGCGGTTTGTTGCGCTCAAATTTCTGCTTCGCCATTCTCGTTCTCCTTTTTCTGACAAGAGTACATTTCGTCAGCAACTGAGCCCACGATGGGATTTGAACCCATGACCCCGTTCTTACCAAGAACGTGCTCTGCCGACTGAGCTACGTGGGCGCCTGAGGCAGACCGCCGCCCCAGCGGGCGGCGGCTCAGGTCGGGGAGAGAGGATTTGAACCTCCGACCTCATCGTCCCGAACGATGCGCGCTAACCGAGCTGCGCTACTCCCCGTCGTCCCTCTGCGGTCGTAGACCAGTGGGCGCGAGAGGGCTCGAACCTCTGACCTCACGGATGTGAACCGTGCGCTCTGACCGACTGATCTACGCACCCATGCCCGCCACCGGAACGTTCGCGGCGGCCAGTCGGGGCGAGAGGATTTGAACCTCCGACCTCTTGGCCCCCAGCCAAGCGCGCTAACCGAACTGCGCTACGCCCCGTGTGCCGAGGAGCGGGCGATGAGACTCGAACTCACGACCCTCTGCTTGGGAAGCAGATGCTCTACCACTGAGCTACGCCCGCTCGACTGACAGCGTCACGATGGAGCTGAGGGGACTCGAACCCCTGACCTCTTGAATGCCATTCAAGCGCTCTCCCAGCTGAGCTACAGCCCCCTGATGGACGCCGCTGCTTGGTAAGGTCGATGCCGCACCAACCAGCCGGATTATACCAGGCCTGCGGCCAATGCGCAACCGGCAGCCAGACGACGAGAACCGGATGTCGCCGCCGCTGCCACTCACGCGGACGGGCCCCTGGGCTCACGCTGTCGATGTGCGCGTGAGGCGGCGCGTCGGATGTTATCGCGGCGGCGGTCAACGCTTGCGCTGGCGACGCACCCGGGAGAAAACGCGGCGGATGCTGGCGCGGCTGGCCGGAACGGTCACGCTGGCGACGGTTCGCCTGCGGGGTGACAACTCGGCTCGGCTTACGTACCATCTGGCGGGCACGGGGCGCCGTGGTCGGAGCGTTGTCCAGGGGGCGTGCAGCACGGGTCAGCCTCGCAGCCGAGGAGAAGAACGGTGCGTTCTTGTGGTGAAGTACGGGCGGGCCTCGCAGCGGAGCCGAAGGACGGTGCACTCTCGCAGTGAAGCGCTCGGGGAACTCGTACCGGAGAAAGAGAACGGGGCACTCGCGTAAACCGGGGGCCCTGGCCGGTTTGGCCCTCTACCTGCGCCGCCAGGCGAGCTCGCCGGTGCGGTATGTGGCCGAGCAGGCCATACTCGGCTTGCTGGGTTGGATTCCCACCGTCGTTGGCATCGCTCTGCGGGCGGTCGCCTATCGGCTCATCATGGGCATGGAGGGTGTGGTCGCTATCGAGAACAACGTTCGCATTCGCTTCGCGGACCAAGTGCGACTGGGGAAGAACGTCTACCTGGACCACGGCGTGTACTTGCATGCCTGCCCGCAAGGGATTACCCTTGGCGAAAACACTCTCGTGATGCATGGTTCGGTCCTGCATGTTTACAATTTCCGAGATCTCCCACACGCATTCATTCGAGTTGGTCGCGACTGTCTGATCGGTGAGATGAATGTGTTGCGCGGGCAGGGCGGCATCACCATGGGCGACCGCGTCTACACGGCGCCGCTTGTCCAGATCCTCGCTGTGAACCATGTGTTCGCCGATCCAAGCCGGCCGTTCGTGGAGCAGGGAATTACGGCAGAGGGGATTCGGATCGAGGACGATGTGTGGATCGGTGCCGGAGCGATCATTACCGACGGCGTGACGATCGGTCGCGGCGCCGTCGTGGCTGCCGGTGCCGTAGTCACTGCCGACGTGCCGCCGCACACCGTCGTTGGCGGCGTGCCGGCCCACGTCCTGAAGACGATTGACGGCACGGCGCCGCCTACCAGTCCCGTTTACTAAAGGGCCGTTGCACGAAAGCGCCGGGGAGGGCGGAGCATCGTGTCGCTCAAGCGGCCGCGTTGCGACCGGCGCCAGCCGCTGGAGTTGGCCGCAGCAACGGGTCGCACAGCGCCATTCGGCTCGATGTGCGGGAGGCGATGGTACAATCGCGGTCGGTGCGAACATGACGATGCTTTCGGTGGTCATCCCGGCATACAACGAAGAAGATGGCCTTCGGGCCGTGCTGGAGCAGGTTCTGGACGTGCAGCCGGCGTTGGCGTCTGTCGGCCTGTCGGACGTAGAGGTGATCGTCGTCGATGATGGTTCCACCGACGGTACCGCGGAGCAGGTGACGGGGCTAACCGGGGTGCGGCTGATCCGCCATCGGCACAATGCCGGTTACGGTGCTGCCCTCAAGACCGGCTTTGCTGCTGCCCGCGGTGAGTGGATTGCCTTCCTGGATGCCGATGGCACGTATCCCGCCGCCGAGCTACCGGCGCTGTGCCGGATTGCCGTGGCCGGAACGGCGGACCTGGTGATTGGCTCCCGCATGGCGGGCCGGGAAAGCCAAATGCCGCTGGTTCGGCGTATTGGGAACCTGCTGTTCGCTCGGCTGGTCAGCCTGGCCAGTGCGCAACCGGTGAGCGACTCGGCGAGCGGCATGCGGGTTTTCCGGAGGTCGATCTTGGAGCGCATCCTGCCGCTGCCCGACGGCCTGAACCTGACGCCGGTGATGAGCATCCGCGCCCTGCACGAAGGCTTGCACGTGGTCGAGGTGCCCATTACCTACCGCGAGCGGACCGGCCGTTCGAAGCTGAACGTGATGCGGGACGGGATGCGGTTTGCGCAGTCAGTTGTCTGGACAGCGCTCACCTACAACCCGGTCCGCCAGTTGGGGTTCCTCGGCCTCGCCTGTTTGAGTGTTACGTTGGCGGTTGGTTGCGCTCTCTTCGTGCAGCGGCTACGCGGTACCACCAGCCTGGGCCCGCTGGGCGTGTTCGCCCTCTATGTGGCTGCCACCCTGGCTGTGGCCGGTGTCAGCGTGTTCAGCTTGGGGGCCATGTTCAACTATTTGGTCGCCCTCGCCCGCAAGCGGCCGGTCCGGCAGGGGTTATTGGGCCGACCCCTGTTCCAGCCGCCCCTAGACCGCCACTTCTGGTGGCTTGGGCTATTGGCCATGATCGGTGGCTTGGGGATCGCGATCGCCAGCCTGATCCTTGGCCTGCGGGGCTGGGAGATCCGCCGTCTTTGGTTCTGGCAGCTCCTGGCGGCGATGGGCGGCTTGACGGGCCTGCAGCTGGTCATCAGCTGGCTCATCATGCGGGTGCTGGAGGAGTTGAGCCTGGCTGGCGAGGTGGAACCCGGCGCCGACGATGGCCGGCATGCACCGCCGCGGGACACGGATCGCTAGGTATCGCGCATGGCTGATGAGGACACCGGCACGCTGAGCACGCGTTCCAATCGCGGCACACGGCAGACGGTGCGCTTGGTGGAAGCGCGGTTTCCGGAGGTTAGCCACCTACTGGCCCAGCCGGGGTCCTCCGCGCAGCCGGCACATGGGGTCGAAGTGCTGCTTGTGAACCCGCCGGCCCCCGATGGCGGCATCTGGATCCGCTCCCAACATCGGGTAGGCCGCCGGTCGCGGGAAAACATGATCTGGCCCCAAGTGAGTCTAGCGCAGCTGGCCGCCGTCTTGTTACCCGACTACACCGTCGAGGTTGTGGATTGCATTGCAAACCGCACCGATTGGTTGCAGTTTGAGCGACTTCTCGCGGACAGGCGACCGAAATACTACCTGACGCAGGTGACCGGCCCGACGCTGCGTAACGACATGTATGGCGCGTTCTTGGCCAAGGCGATGGGGGCCGCGACGATTGCCTTCGGGACGCACGTTACGCCGCTCACGTTGGAAACGATGCGCCTGTTTCCGGCCCTGGACTTCGTCTTGCGCGGCGAGCCGGAAATGACCTTGCGCGAGCTGCTCGATACGCGCGAGGGCAGGAGGCCGAGCGATCCGCGGGTGGCCAAGATGCTCGCCGAAACGAGCGCGCCGACCGACAACGCGGTGTGCATCGAGCCCGCCGCAGAACCCTTGCTGGCCCGCATTCGTGGGCTGGCCTGGCGCCGCGGCGCGGAGGTGGTGGTCAATCCCGACCGGCCCTTCATTCCCGACCTGGACGACCTGCCCATTCCGCGCCACGAGCTCCTGCCGCTGGATCGGCAGCGCATGCCCATGATCCGCGGCCCCTTTACCTTCATCGTCACCAGTCGGGGATGTCCAGCCAGCTGCAAGTTCTGCATCAAGCACGCCTCTTACCAGAACAGCGTCCGATTGCGGTCGCCACACCTCATACTCGAGGAACTGCAGTACCTCGTGAGCCTCGGCGTGCACAACATCCACATGTACGCGGATCTGTTTACGGTGAGCCGCGAGCAGGTGGTGGAACTCTGCCGGTTGATCCTCTCGAGTGGCCTGAAGCTCAAGTGGACGTGCAACAGCCGGGTGGACTTCGTCGATGAGGAGATGCTCTGCCTCATGGGCCAGGCCGGCTGCTGGCTGATCGCTTGGGGAATCGAGAGCGCCAACGAGGAGATCCTGAAGCGAGCCCGCAAGGGCTACCGCCGGGAAAACGTCCTGCAGGCCCTGGGCTGGGCCCGGCGGGCCGGAATCAAGAACTGGGGCTACTTCATCATTGGCTTGCCGGGCGAGACGGTGGCCACCATCCGCCAGACCATTGACTATGCCAAGTCGCTGCCGCTGGATATTGCCCTGTTCCACATCGCGGCGCCCTATCCGGGCACCCCGTTCTTCCAGGAGGTGGTGGAGAACCAGTGGTTTCGAACTGGCACCAAGTGGGAAGAGGTGGACATGGACGAGTCCACCGTCCTGGACTATCCTGAGCTCCGTGCCGAGCAGCTTGAGTACTGGCAGCGGCGAGCGACGCGCGAGTGGTCCCTCCGGCCTCGCCCCATGCTGACGCTTTTGGCCGGCATGAACAGCTGGGAGGGCTTCAAGAGCGCCGTGAGCGTTGGTCTGCAAGTGCTCCGGTTTGTCGGCCAGCGATGAGCCCGGCCGGCTCGCCGCCCGAGCGGAACCCCGGACGGTGACGCGGTAACACGATTGGTCGTCGCGTCGGAGGTGTCTGCGAGAGGAGGGTGCCATGCATCCCACGGTGCAGAGCTTTCTCGAATCCCTGCAACTCGGGCCGCTTCGCCAGAGCGATGGCCTCACCATTGTGGCGGTCGTTGGCCCTTCTTCCGCCACGGTGTCCTATGCGTCGCTCAGCGATGCTCTGGACACAGGCGGTCTCCAGGTCGATGAGGTGAGTGCGTCCGGGTCGGTGCCCGAGCTCGCCGTCGTGAACCAACATACGCTGCCCGTGCTGCTGGTGGACGGCGAAGAGCTGGTCGGGGCGAAGCAGAATCGATTGGTGAATGCCAGCGTTCTGGTCCCCACCGGCGAGCGCATCGTCCTGGACGTAACCTGTTCCGAGCTCGGACGTTGGCACCGCATCACGGCGCTTATGGCGGACTCGGGGTTGGTGGCGGCCCACTCGGTGCGTTGGCGGACGAGCCGAAGTGTGACGGACAGCTTAGCCAGTTCGGGAGGGCGGCGGTCTGACCAAGGCGAGATCTGGCGCGAGATTGACGGCTTGCACAGGCAGCTGGGTACGAGCTCGCCGACGGCGGCGCTGCGGGATGCATACAGCGCCCGCGGGGCGGACGTGGAGCGCTACGTGGCCGCCCTGCCACCGGTCGAAGGCCAGCTCGGCAGCCTCGTCCTCATCGACGGCACCGTCCTGGGCCTTGACTTTGTCAGCCGGCCGGAGGCGTACGCCCGCTTGCACCCAAAGCTCGTGCGCAGCTACGCCATGGAAGCCATTGTCCTGCGCCAGTTTGGGAAACGGCCGGCTCACCGTCTTGGTCAAGCGGATCAGGCGACTGTCGAGCCTGGGGCGGTCGAGTCTGCCGCCCCAAGGCCTGGGGCCGCAGAGCGGGCGGGCGAGGGGCGCGCGTTCGCGGAGGCCGAGGGGGCTGCGGAAGCCAGGCGGCTGCCCGCCTCTGAGCCTCCGGCGCAAGCCGAGCGGCCGGACGACCCGAACGTGGCATGCCTCCCGGTGGCGCGGTCCTTCCTGGCCGAGCTCGCGGCGGCGCCGATGACCGAGCACGAGACACCGGGTCTAGGAGTGGATGTTCGGATTCGGGGCGATCGTGTCTTCGGCTCCGCACTCGTGTACGAGCAAGAGGTCATCCACCTGAGCGCCTTCCCGGCCATGCTGCCGGCTTAGCCGACGAGAGCGCGCTCGCGTTCGAGGCGGGCAGCGCCTCGCCCGCCCACCATCGCCGATCGGTCATCGCCTCTGCCTTCGGCGAGCTCCTAGTACGCACCGCGTCGGGCCCGCGGCCATCGTGCCAGTTGGCCGCCCATGGGCCTGCCCGCCCTGGGCAAGTACCCGGAGTGGCCGCCTCGTCCGCCGATGACGGCGGCCTAGCAGCAGCGTGTGGTCCAGAAGCGGCCATTGTCACTTTCTTGTCACTTTTCTGTCCAAATCCGCTAGCGACAATACCCCTTTCTTCGCTATGGTGGGCGCGGCATCCGACGTTGCTCCGCTGGCGGCGTGCATGAGGGTTCGCCGTGCTCGGTCGACCCAGCTCCGCCGGCGGCTGGGCTGATCAGGCAGTTGCCTGGAAAGGAGGTTTCGTGCCATGGACCGAAGACACATCCTTCGGTTGGTCTTGCGGGTCGCGCCGTGTGCGGCCATCCTCGTGGCTGCGGGCGCCACAGCGTCGGCCGCCTCGGGCCCGCCAGGGCGGATCCTGCCTGGCGATCTCCAGTCATATGCCCTTCGCTCCCTGCCATCCGCCGCGGGGTGGCCAAGCCTCGGCGCCGACAGTTTGCCCAACACCGTGACCGGCGCTGACGGTGCATCACTCACCCGGCCGTTCCCACCGTTCGGTCGGCCGGCCCAGTGGAAGGAACTGGCCTCGGACCTTGACGATGCTCCGTCCGACGACCCCACTCCCTTGGTCGTGCCGGGGCAGGTTTCTGGCCGAGGCACCTTCTTCGAGGTGACGGGCAGTGGTTGGCACGACGTGACTCTGACGAGTACGGAACCCATCGTGGTCAGTCTGCAATCGATGCCTGGGATGGTCCATATGAGCATGCATGCCGAGGCGGCCGCCACCACGCTCACCCTCAGCGGGCTCTCCCCTAGCACCGGCTATTACCTGTACGCCGGCGACTACCACCAGGTGACGCCTTTCGTCACCGACAGCAACGGTGCCTACACCTGGCAGCAAGAAATCCCCAGCGACGGGGCCTTCCTATGGGTCCAGCCGCGAACGTCGACGCTGTTCCTGAGAAACAATGCCACCGGTGGCGACTGCGCCGATCCCATTGAGGAGTCGGCGCTGAAGCTCAGCGGCAACGGCTGGGTCGACACCGGCCATTCGTTCCCCGGCATGACGGCCTTTAGCGTTGAAGTCTGGGTGAACATGCCTGAGCAGATCTAGGCCACGATCATGAGCCGGGCCGCACCCGACAAGGATAAGAGCGTCGACTTTGCACTCGGACCTGCCTGTCCCTATCACTGCTACAGCATCCGCTTTATCATCGGCAACGAAACTGATAGTGACTTCGTCGATTCCAATCTTGGTTACTGATTCAACCAGTGGTATCACGTGGTCGGCGTCTATGATGGGTCCCAGCTCCGCGTGTACATCAACGGGGTCTTACGCGGTAGCAAGGACACCAGTGTCGTACCGGCCGACCGCCCCTTCCCGGTGACCCTTGGCCGCGAGGTGCGCGGCTGGTTCAAGTACATTGGCATGATGAGTGGGGCGGCCATCTACGAGCGGGCCCTCTCGGCGACGGAGATTGCTGCCCATTATGCCGCCGGTCAAGCGGCCGATCTTTGCGCTGGCGGCTGCCCGGAGGGCATGCGGGGCTACTGGCGACTCGACGACGGCGGTGGCACGGTCGCCCACGATCGGGTCGCCGGTCACGACGGAGCGCTCAGCGGCGGCGGCTTTACGTGGACACCCCAACCGGCTTTGGGCACGTGGGACGGAGCGACCAAGACGTGCACGCTGACGCGGGACGTGCCGGAGACCATCCAATTCGACCAAGCCGGCCTCACCCTGGACTGTGCCGGCCACCGGCTGGTTGGTGACGGCACCGGGGTGGGAGTACAGAATATCTGGTGGGCTGACTCGACGGTCCGCAACTGCCGCATTGAGGGCTTTCCGGTGGGCATTCGGCTGGGCGGTAAGGCCCACCGGACTCGCCTACAGGCGCTCCACATCGACGGCGCCACCTACGGGATCTTCGGCACCGGGGAGAAGTATGGGGGCGCGAACAAGAATAGCGTCTTGGAGCAGATCGTCACCACGAACACCCAGACCGGAGTGCGCCTGGACTCGAACCTGGAAGATGTGACGATCCGCCAGTCCGACTTCAGCGGCAATGGCAGCGGTGTCGGCATCTACCTGGCTACCGACTGCCGGTACAACGCGGGACACCTTCGCTACATCATCGAGAGCAACCGGGCAAGTAATAGGCAGGTTGCTCTTCTTTACGATGGAGCTGCCTGTGGACAAGGCGATAGGATCGTGGGCAACGACTTCTCCCACAGCGACTACGGGCTCATGTGCAAGTCGTGGTCTCGCACGTTTGCGGAGAAACGGGTGACTGCCGCATACATCGGCGGTAATGACCTCTCATACTCGCGCCAGTGGGCGATGCTTCTCGAGGGATTCGGCGGGCTGGAATTCGACGCCAACTTCAACGGCAATGACCTGACCGGCTCGAACAGCGGCGCGGATGTGGGCGGCGGAGCACGGGTGAGCGGCGCGAACTTGACGCGCTTCGGTCTGCGCACCGTCGGGCTCAGGATCTGGGATGACTCCGTGGTAGAAGGCGTCGATGCCCGAAACATTGGCACCGGAGACTCACTGAACGTATGGGATTGGGATGGACAGAATTACCGAAATGGCGGCAGTATTGTTCTGGCTCCGTGTGACCGGTGCGTCGTGCGAAACTGCGACGTTTCCGGCACCGGCCAGGGGATCGGTATCGCCAAACCACTTAGCTGCCTGTACGGTGAGTCGTCATACGATCTGACAATCACGGGTAACACGATCAATAATCGGGCATTCGGCATCGGCTTTGTGGGCGCCTGCGGGCTCGGCAACACTGTGATTGAGGGCAACACGATTCTGAATGCTCAATATGGCATTGCCATTCACGATCCTTGGAGTGCGGCCTTCGAGGGCGCTCTTATCAAGGGCAATCGACTCACTGGTCTAGGCAGTGCCGGTATCGGTGGCGCTGGCATCAGTTTGCGCGGCACGTATGCAGTTGGGCGGGCCGTGGTCACGGACAACACCATCACGGGCTACAACCATGGATTGTGGTTGAGCAATGCTCAAAGATCTGAAGTGACGCACAACAACGTCTACAGCAACACGGTCACGCAGGTGCTCTCGCACCAAGCTATGGAAGTCTCGGTGGGCGGCGAAGGCCACTACTGGGGCCGGTCCTGCCCGCCACCACTGTTCATACCGGGCGTGGACTCCAACCGCCTGGACGTTACCGACTCATACGCGTACGGCGTGCGCGATGGTTGGCTGCACGGCTACTCGCCCGGCTGCAACGGACCACCGATTGCCGACGCCGGTGCCGACCAGACGGTGGAGTGTGCCGGCCCGGGTGGCACGCTGGTCACCGTGGATGGCTCTAACTCCACGGACCCGGATGGCGATTCGCTCACCTACACCTGGACCGGACCGTTCCCGGAAGGTGGGGGAACGGTCAACGGAGTCCAACCGATCGTCACCCTCACTATGGGATCGCACACCATCCAGCTTGTGGTGAGCGACGGTGAGTTCTCGTCGGCGCCGGACAGCGTGGTGGTGACGGTCCCCGATACGGTGCCGCCGGCCATCACCCTTGTCGGTGATGCCGAGGTGAGCATCGAGTGCCCTGGGCCCTACGCCGATCCCGGTGCCGTGGCGGAGGACGTTTGCGAGGGTTCGGTGGCGGTCGCGACGGATGGCGTGGTGGACGCTTGCGTCCCCGGCGATTACACCATTCGCTACCTTGCGACGGACGCGAGCGGCAACGAGGCAACGGCGCTTCGCCGCGTGCACGTCGTCGATACGCAGGCGCCAACCATCATTGTGCGCGCCGCGCCGATTCAGCTCTGGCCGCCGAACCACGACGTGTAAGCGATCGACGTCGACGACCTCCTTCTCGCCGTCACCGATGCCTGCGACTCCCGTCTCTCCCCGCAAGCGGTCTGGATCGCGGCGGTATCGAGCGACGAACCCGAAGACGCGGCTGGTGGCCGTGACGATCACACCAGCGAAGACATCCGCATTGCCCCAGGCTGCCGGCGGGTGGAGTTGCGGGCCGAGCGGCAGGGCGCTGGCAACGGCCGGGTCTACACCATTCAGTTGGCGGCAAGGGATGCGTCCGGCAATCTAGGAATGACCGCCTTCCAAGTGCACGTGCCGCACGCGGCCGACAGCACGGCGGTGGACGACGGACCCAGCTACGTGGTCCAAGGCGAGGGCTGTAGCCCGCTGTAGGCTCACCGTCGGCGCGGCCATCGACCGGCCGGGTTGCTTGGGTAGCGGGGATCCAGAGCGGCACCCGAGCGCCCGGCCGAGGGTCCTACGACGCATTTGGCCGGCCACCGACTCCACCTCCGCCGCGGCGCCGCTCGGCTGGCGACCAGCGGGATCGCCATCGTCGATCCGGGTGAAACGGCATCGCAGACTGTGAGGCATGCCATTCGCCGCACATGGTTAGCGTTGCGGCTGGTTAGCCTGGCCGGCACGCAGTGGCTGGGTCCTGCCGCCTCCGCCCGGGCCCGGATGTTGCCGTACTTGCAACACCGCTGCCGTAAACTGGCCTTGCGCGGTGACTGGCGACCGAGCGTCGGCCGCCGTGACAGCCTGACGATGCCGGAGTCCGTTCGGCATCGTAGGTCGTTGCCGGTCGAATGACCGACCCCTCCGAGTGCGCCGGCCACCGCGCGAAAGCCGAAGCACAGGGAGGTCATTCGATGAGCATTTTGAACCGGCTGCCAGGACTGCAGGCACAGCAACGCTGGAAGCAGGTCCTCGCGGCACTCTACTACACTCTGGTCGTCCTGATGTTCTTGTCCGGGCTGAGCGAGGGCGGTGCGCAAGGCCTCGCCGCCGGCGTTGTGTATGCTGTGCTCTTGCTGTTGCCGGCTGCCGTATACGCGAAACGGCGGGCACTGCCCCTGGTCGGCGGAAGCACGGGTGGCCAGAAGGCCTTAGGCTGGTTGTTGGTGCTACTAGCCTGGTCGGGGCTTTGGAGCGTCGGGTTCTCACTCCTCGACAGCGGGCGTCCACTCGAGAGGGCGGCCTATGACGTCGGCCGCCTTTCGGGCACGACGGCGGGGTTGCTCGAGAGCGGCCAAGGCGGGGCGCAGCCCGGCGGCCAACCGCCTGCCCAGGTGGTTTCCGAACAAGCGCCCGGGATTGCCGGTGAGCCAACTGCGAGGCCGGCAGCGACTTCCACCCCAGCCGAACCGACGCCCACCCCGACCGCCGAGTTCGCCAGTCGACAAGCGCCGGTGCCGGCCGACAAAGCCTTCGTGCTGGCGGGCCGCGACGACGGCTGGCGCCTGGAGCTGGGTGTAGCCAGAGCACTGATCGGCAGCGAGGCGACGGACTTCCTCCAGGACGTCAACATGTTCAATTCGCCCCCGACATCGGGCAATCAGTACGTCCTTCTGAACCTGTACGCGGCCATCGAAGGCGACGACGTGCCACGAGAGTTCACCAAGTACGCCGAGGATGACTGGACGCTCGTGGCCGGCGGGCGACCCTTCGAGCCGCCATGGTTCCCCGGGGTGGTGATGCCAGAGCCGCCCTTCGAGGGTGAGGTCCTGCCGCCAGGCCAGCTAAGCGGCTGGGTGATCTTCGAGGTGCCCCACACCGACGACTTGCTGCTCGTCTTTCGGCGAGGCAAGCAGCCCAACGGCGATTGGTGGTTCGCGCTGCAGTAGCGACTGCCAGTCCACCCGGGCGAGCGATCCTGCCAGGCGCGCCCACGGCGACAGGGGACTGTGGGCGCGCCGTCCTGGCCCGAAAGGAGTCGCGTCCCCTAAGGCACGTCCGTCTCGGCGGTCGGCGAGGCGGCCAGCCGAAAGCCGATGTCGTCGTTGGCGTAGAACGGCCGCGCCGCGAAACGCAGACAGGCGCGGGCGCAGCTGGCGTCACCAAGCCAGGAGCTACCGCGCAGGACCCGGGCGAGGTCGACGGCTGCCGCCAGCTCCTCCCGCCCATCGTGCGCGTCGTATGGGTAGCCGAACGTCCCTCCCGACTCCGCGCTGTCCAACGCACCCCACAAGCTGGACGTCCACTCGTACGTATTGCCTGCCAGATCGCAGATCCCGTCAGGCGTGTCGCCCTCGGGGAATACGCCGACCGGTGCAGTGGATCGCAGGTGGGCCTCAAACGTGTTCGCCCGCCAACCGTCCGTGGCTTCGCCCCAAGGATAGGGACGGCCAGCAAAGCCACGGGCCGCTGCTTCCCATTCTACCTCCGCGGGCAGCCGAAACGAGCGGCCGGTCTGCGCACTTAGCCAAGTGCAATAGGCCAACGCCTCGAACCAACTGACGCCAACGACCGGCTGCAGCGGCCGATGGAAACGGTCATCCCGCCAGCAGGCGGGTTCCGTCCGACGCTGGGGCTGCCAGTGGCGAGCCAGCGCTTCCTCGAAGGCCGCCTCGTCGAGGGCCAGCCACGATCGCCAGCGCTCCACCGCTGCCTCGTCGGCAAAGAAGCCATCGGCGATGGCCCGTGCAAAGAGCGCCGGCTCGGCCAGGAAGCGCTGTCGCCAAAGGCGGTTGTTGCGTTTGGCACTCTCGTTCGCCAGCTGGCCGTCGCGCCACCGCCGCGCGTCCGGTGTCGGCCACCAGCGCTCGTCATCGTAGCCGCCACTGGCCATGAAACACGCCCACTCGGCATTCGTCACTGCGAAGCGACCGATGGCAAACGCCCCCAGCGCCACGACATGGGCGGGTTGGTGGCTGGTCTCGAGTCCCCCTTCGCCGGTGCGGTGCTCCCGCCACTCCCGCGGCTCGTCATCCCCAATGGGATAGCGACCCGCCGGAATTCGAACCATCGGCGGCAGTAAGAAGCGGCCGTAGGGGCCGACGCGTTCCTCGTAGCGCGGATCGCCCAGCTCGCCCAAAGCCTCGGCGCAGGCGATCCGAACCCGAAGGTCCGCCCGCAGATCGCGACTGCGCTCTGCCAGTCCCTCTCGGAGCTGGTACAGCAGAGGTCCGCAGCAACGCCGCCGCACCTCCGGTTGCGCCGCGCAGCGACCGGCCAGCGGGAGATTGGCGCGCATCAGGCTGCCCAGGAAGTCATCGGCGTCGGCCGCCATTGCTGCCGCCATGACTGCTGTCTCCTCCCAGCCCGTGCTCGGCATCGGTGGCAGGGCATCTGCCGTCGCTAGGCTGCCAACCACCTCGTCGATTCCTGGCTGTAGCTCCTCGACCTGCCACGGCACGCGCACCAGCCCCGGATCGGGCTCTATGGCCAGCCGGCGAGCGGCGAAGTACTCCTGCAGGAGCTGGTGGCAGAAGAGGAGCTCGTCGCTGTCCCAATCCTCGTCCAGCACTCCCAGTGCGATGCCCGCTTTCAGAACGTCCTCGGCCCGCGTGTGAGCCAGCCAGGACACAGCCTCGTCGTAACCGATGCGCACCTGCCCCCGGCCCGACATCGTGGCCGTCGCCTGCATGCGGAAGGCAAGGTCGGACAGCTTGGGGAACAAGAGACCGCGTTCCGGCAGCTCAAACGGCGTTCGCCAACTGCGGGCGCACACCACCCGCTTGTAGTCCCGCAGGGTGATCAGCTCATCGGGCTGGAAGAGCGGGTTGTCTCGCTCGATCTCACGTTTGAGCGCCTGCCGGACAAAGCCGGTAAACAACGTCGCTCGGCCTTGCGGAATGTCCCCCTCACTGACCACGTGGTCCACCAACAGCTTCAAGAAATAGGGGGCGCGCAGCAACTCGAGCTGCGGGGATGCCTCGAGCTCCCGCCACAGCCGGTCCGCCTGCGCCGGTACCCACCGGGCGAGAAACTCGCGCACTTGTGGGTCGGTCATGGGCTCGATGCGCAGCTGCGGCGCACGCAGCGCCGGCGTCGAAAGCGGCGCCGAATAGTCCTGACTGCGGCAGGAGAAGAGGACCGAGTTTCCGTCGACACCGACGACTGTATCGTGCAGAAACTGCTTCCACAGCAAGATGCGCTCGTGGTAGTCCTTGGCATCCCGGTGAGGCATCTCGTTGAGGCCGTCGAGCAACAACACCAGTTGGCCCGCAGCCAGCAAGTCCGCCAAAGCAGGCAGACTGGGGTAGCGTCTTGACCACCGCTCCGCCAGCCAGGTCAATGGTGCCGGCGGTGGCTCACCTGGTGCGCGGGGCCGAAAGTGGTTCAACGGGACGAAGCAGGTGATCTTGTCCACCTCACCGCGCAGGCCAGCCACCGCCAGATCCAGCTCGTAGCGCCGAAGCATAGTGCTCTTGCCACTGCCCGGTGGACCGATGATCACCATCGCTCGGTCGGCAAGCTCGCTGACCGCCTGACCCAGACCGCGGAAGCGCCGCAGTTCCGTCCGCCAGCGTCCTGAGGCCGCTTCCTCGCCCTGGTCCACCAGAACCGAAAGGTCGACGAATCGCTCATCCAGCCGATAGCGTGGCTGAGACCACTCGGCAATCCGGCTCAAGCGATACTCTTCGATGGTGGCCACCGGGCCGCGGGCCATCTCCACCAGCTCGGTGGGCGCCACTCGCAGGACCCGGGCGTTGTCGAGCACCGTCGCCAGCAACGCTGCTCGGCGATCGCTCACCGGGCCAGCCTGCGCTCCTTCCTCAACGAGTAGCCGCTCGCTTGGGGCGGCGCCCGGATACGAGGCCACCTCCTGCCTGGCGGCAAGCTCGCGGTCGCGCAAGGTCACCGCCAACAGCTCGCAGCCGCGCGTCAAGCGGCGGGCAATCGTCCGATAGGCTGCGTCAGCGCCTGCGACAGCTCCTGCTTTGACAGGCCGGGCGAGGCGCCAAGGTATCGGTAATGCAAGATGCTCCAAGCCTCGAGATCGGGGCTGCCGACCGAAAAGTCAGTCCGAAGCTGCTCGAGCTCACCCGCGGCCGCACCCGCAGGCAGAACAGGAGCGCCAGCGGCGGCACGAGCCCGATCCAGCTCGTGGCTGACAACATCGTCCAGATAGCGGCCCAGGAGCCACGCCCGGCTGTGCTGGGCGTCGGCGATGCGTTCCGAACGCAACAGCAGCGTCAGTGCGTCGAGTTCCAACAGGGGGTTGGCCGCAAGGGGCAGGCCATAGCGAATGGCCCGCAGGGCCTTGCGAACGCTGTCGCCAGTGATCCGACTTACATCCATGGACGTATGAGGCCCCTAGACAGGGGGTGTTGGCTGACGGCCAGCACGCCCCCGCTCGCGTTGGGCCGCTGTTCCGAGCGCGAGGGGTCGTGCGCGCGAGCTGGTTCCATTCTATCACTCCGCCGTGAGGCGGTAAGCAGGGCACTGCCGTGCCTGCGACGGGCGGCCGCCAGATCGCGCTCGTGGCCGCTTGGCACAGATGTGTCACAGATTTGGCACAAAGGGCTACCGTGCGAAGCGCAAGGTGCGGCACACTAGGCCACAGCGCGACTGGCACGGAATGGCCCCCGAGACGAGGAGCCGCCGGTCGCTGTCCGCAGCGCATCCCGGGGCTGGGAGCTGGATCCTGCTCCGGTTGGATCGGTCAACCATGGCGCCGACTGACCCTGGCCGGGTAGCCTACCTTGTGGTATGATTCTGTAGGCTATGTGGATGGGATAAGGTGAAGCCTTCGGTACAAATGCTGCTAAGGGCAGGCTTCCTCGTGGGCCTCAGCGCCAGCGGCGCGGCAGACTCAGGCAGCAGCCACTACCTCCTTGCCGCCCGTTCGCCCCCCTTGCTCCAAGCCGGTGCCATCGAGGCGTTCGAAGGTAGTCTTGGGCGCCCACGATCCGATCTCCGGGCGGTGGAAGACGGCGTGCGGCGCATCACCGCGGCGGTGTCAGCCGCTGATCGGCCGGCGCGCGGCGCCGTAACGTAAGTGAGCTCGCCCAGTGGCATGCGCCTCGAACTCGGCGCCACGTTGCCTTGGCGCTGTGTCGACTTGCCGCAGGCAGAGGGTCGGCTGAGCAGCGCCGACTGCCAGGCAAGCGTGGGTGAGGAGTTCGTAGCCACCTTCACCGCCCGGGTTGAGCCCGTCACCCAAACGGTGGCCATCGAGATGGGTGACGACCTGCCGTCGGCGTTGCTGCGCCGGGTGGATACCCTGGGCCGGGAGCTGGACAGCCCGTTGCGCGCCCGTGGCACCGTTTCCGGCCGGCTGCGGTTCGTCCCCGAACACACCGACGTGACCCCACCCGGAGCCGCCCGGTTGATCGCCATCCGGGCGTACCTGCCTGGGGTACCCGAGACGATGCGCATCGAGCGTACCATCCAGCTTCACGTAGCCCCAGTGCCCGAGCCGGGAACACGGGGACGAATCGAAGGCTATGTCTTCGAGGACCGGGACCACGACGGCCAGTGGACGCCCACCGCAGAAGCCGGGTTGGCGGGCTGGACCGTCATCCTGCAAGGCCCGAGCGGCGCGGCCACGACCGTCACCGACCTGGCCGGCCGCTTCGGCTTTGCCCCTACGGAGCCGGGCGGTTATGTCGTGAGCGCTGGTCTCCTCCCCGAGTGGGAAGCCACACTGCCGACGAGCTTGGCGCTCACCGTACCCCCGGCGGGCTGCCCAGACCGCGCTTGCGCCACGCCGGTGTTCGGCATCCACAAACGTCAGGGCCTGCCACCATCGGAGTTCGTCGCCGCTGAACTCGCTACCGATCGTGGCTGCCTGGAGACAGAGCCGTCGGCAGCCTTCGAGACTTCCGAAGCGCCGACGGTGCGCGTGCGCGTCTCGGGACTTGCCCAAGCCAGCGTCCGCTTGCAGGCGGACCTGCCGGACAGCCGCACGCTTACGCTCGTCGACAGCTACCAGGTCGCCGGCGGCCAATGGTACGAGCTGCCAGGGGCCAGCGGCGCCAGTGCGGGCGTGGTGCGACTGCGGCTAAGCGTGTTTGCAGCCCAGGTTCGGCCACCGCCGGATGCGACCGCCATGTGCAGCTACCGTGCGCTGCAGCCGACGACGTCGCGCATCGGCGTCGAGCCTGGCTTTCTCGATTTCGGGATTGCCGCCCCATGGTCCACCAGCCGGCGGCAACTGACCGTCCGCAACTACGGCGGCCGATCCCTCACGGTGCCGGCGCTGACCATCGAGGCGGGCGTTGCCTCGGCGTTCCACTTCGGGATGCCCGGCATGGTACGCCTGGGGGGCTTTGCGCTTGCGCCCGGCGAAGCGCGCACGGTGCCGGTCTACGCCACCCCGCTGCAAGAGGGAACCTTTACCGATGTGCTGCGGATCGATGCCGACGATCCAACGTCCCCGGTCGTCCGGGTGCCCCTGGCCGTTCACACGTGTTGCCTGAAAACAGCCAGCATCCGCACCGAGCGTGGCTGCCTCGAGAGCGGCCAGCAGCCGATCTACTTCGTTGGCGAGAACGTCGGCTTGACCTACCGGGTCGAGACAGAGGGCGACATCGATGTCGTGGCAACCATCACCGAAGAAACCGCGGCCGGCGGCGAGGCGCGCACCCTCTTCGGCCCGCGTCGCGTGCCGATCAACGCCAATCGAGCGATCGATGCTGGACCCGCGGCCCTGCCCGAAGGCTTGCGGAAGCTGACGATCGACGCCCAGTCCGCGATCGGCGACACCGTGATGCAGGTCCGCGAGACGTGCAGCTACGTCGTGGCCGCGCCGGCAAACGACATCGCCGGCGTCGTCTTCGCCGACGCCAACGGAGATGGCATGCGTGAGGTCGGTGAAGCGACCCTGGCCGGCTGGCACCTCACCTTGTCCGGACCGGAGGAACGGCCGACACAGAGCGGTGCCGACGGCGTCTTCACCTTCACCGTCCGCTCGCCCGGCACCTACACCGTGACGCTGGCAGCGCGGGAAGGGTGGCTGCCGATTCTGGGCGCAGCCCAGCCGGTGATGGTTGGCGGCGGCCCGAATCAGCCCCTGCCGGCGGTCGACTTCCCGCCCAAGTACCGGCAGCGGGCTGCCGTCGCCACGCAGGCAGGCATGCATGTCGCGGTCCGGGCAGAAACCTTGGCTCTGGCCTGGAATGGCGACCTTGGTGAGGCATGGCGCGACCGCGGTGAGGTTTATGCCGCGAGTCTCGTGGCATGGTCCTTGCCGCCGGTGCGGCAGCCGGCGCCGACGGTTCGGGTTCTGGGACCCTTGGCCGGTGGTGCCTTCCCCTCGGGCACCGTCGAGCAGACGGCCGGCGGCTGGCGCATCGCACCGGCGGTCACGGCCGACGCGATGCTGGGTCTGACCGCACTCTACGAGGCTCACGCCCCTTGTCCGGCGGACAACCATCTGGCGATCGGTTTGCTGGTCTGGGAAGACGACAGTGTGACGTCCCCGGCGACAACGGCGGCCTGGCTCGAAGAGGAACTCAGGGCCGCCGCGGGCCAGGGATCCTCCGTGGCTACCTTCGACCGCCTGCTGGGGTCCCTGACCGACCGGCTGCGGACGGCTGGCGATGAACCGTTGGGGAGATATCTGGGCCACGTTGCGCTGCCGCCGGTATGCGGCCTGGCCGACCCGGCTTCCGCCTCCCATAGCGAGGTGCACTCCCTCGACCTCCAGAGCCTGCTCACCGAGGAAGCTTGGCAACAGGCTGCCGAGGAAGCGACCGGCCTGGGCTTTGCCGCCCACTACGGGATCGACCCGCCGGCGCGGATCGGCAGCCTCGGATTGCGGCTCTCCGTCACCAAGTTGGCTGGACAACGCTACGCAGCTCTCGATCAATCCCAACCAGCGGCCGACGAGCTTGCGCGCGTACAGCTAGGCCAGCCGGACGAGGGGCGCGTCAGCGCTCTGGTGGACCTTGGCCCCACGCTCGGCGCCGAACGGTCAACCAACATCTCGGTCTACCTTGACATCGACAACGATTGGATGACGGGTGCGCCACGTCCACTCGAGGACGGCGCGGAGTATCGGGTGATGCTCACGCGGTCCGATCCCACACCGACTGCCAGCTTGTGGCAGTGGGCTCCGAGCGCTCTCGGTCAGGCGGGGCACCGCGCGCCGGCCACGTCAGCCGTTGCCTGGCTGGCACGCGGCGGATGGCCGCCGAGTTCGGCGCTCGCTGGCGCTTGGGTGCCGCGAGGCGAACTGGAAAGCTGGTCGCTCGGTCCCGGCGCCGGTGATCTGCGCCTGGACATCGATCTGGAGCGGCTGGGCGATCCCGCCCGGGCGATCAGCGCCTGGGCGGTAGCCGAGCGTGCCGGTCGCATTGCCGCTGCCTTGCCCGACCAGCCGCACGATGTGGCGCCTGCCATTCCGCTCAGCCGTGACTACGTGGGCTTCCCCGCTTCGGCCAGTGCCCTCGAGCCGGTGCCGGAAACCGTGGACGTGCCGCCAACGAGCGCCGTGTGTGTCCAGTTCGCCAAGTCCATGGATCGTCGGACCGCAGAAGAGGCCTTCACGCTTCGTCCCAGCCAGCCGGGCTCCTTCCTGTGGCGAGCCGATCGGATGTGTTTTGCACCGGCTGAGCCTTTCCGGCCGTACACCGAGCATGTCGTCACCGTGAGCGACCGTGCCGCGGACCGAGCCGGCACTGCGTTGGACGGCGACGCGGACGGGCTGCCGGGCGGCCATCTGGTGTGGCGCTTCTGGAGCGGCGGCCCACCCTTGGGCGCAAGCGACGAAGCGGGCCAGCCAAAGCGCAGTGTCGAGGTGGGCGAGCCCATCTTCCTCACAGGGTCCGAGCTGCCGCCCAACGCCACCTTTGCTGCCTATCTGATCCGCCATCCGGACCGCACAGCCATCAAGGACATGCCACTCGCGGATCTGAGCACGGACGGCGTCACGCCTGTGCATAGCGACGCGCAGGGCGAACTCGGACCGGTAACCATCGAGCCAGCGGCGCTTCGCCCTGGAGAGTTCAACATTGTCTTGGACGCGGACGGGAACGGCCGGCTGAACCTCGATCGCGACTGGCTGGATAGTCTGGGGGTGGGGGTCAGTGTCCGCGGCCGACCCCACCGGGCCTTCTTGCCGGCATTGTCCTTGGCGCCCTGAATCTGTGGCCGCCGCGGTTCCAAAGCCGTTTGGCCGCCATACGGAAACCGGCTTGACGCCGGTCCCGCATGACAGGAAACTCTCGTATGGTCGCGCCTGCATTACGAACAAAGTTCCATGGTCCGCGACGCGCATGGCGATTGTCTTTCCAATAACTTTGCTCAGGAGAGCCAAGAGGATTACCATAGAAGCAGATTGCGTCGTTTTTGATGGGCCCGGCCGCGAGATGCGCAATACGCTTCTGCTTGTCGAAGAAAAAAGAAGCACAAGGGATATAAGTGTGGAGCATGTCAGTCAGGCAAGATCCTATGCGCAGGAAGTGCCTCCATCGTACTACATTGTAACGAATGCAGAACAGATCAAGGTATACAAGTTCAATGCTTTGTTAGCTCCAGACGACTGCGTCATGGATTTTGGACGAATAGGACTGCGGGAGGAATGGCAGCAGTTCTACGGATACGTGAGCAAAGAGGCTGCAGTCAAGCGGAAGAAGTGGCTCCTCGGAAGGCTGGAACAGCCTTGAAGAAGCGAGCCGAAGGGTGAGCTCTGGCCGTGATCGGCAGCACGAAGGGCTGCGCCTGTGGGTAGCCGAGGCGCCAGCGTGAAGAGGGCCAGAAACGAGCGAGAAGGGAGATCAGTGGGGCTCGAACCCACGGCCTCCTGATCCACAGTCAGGCGCTCTTCCAGCTGAGCTATGATCTCCACGTCGCCAGGACGTATGGGCGATGGTGGACTCGAACCACCGACCTCTCCCTTATCAGAGGAGTGCTCTAACCGACTGAGCTAATCGCCCCTGCGAGAATACTCTCTAGTTGCCAGCCTCGAAGACGCTCACTTGACGTAACGTCGCCACGGCCGGCGCCCAGCTCCGGCGACAGGGCTCGAACCTGTAACCCTCCGGTTAACAGCCGGATGCTCTACCGTTGAGCGACGCCGGACTACCGCAGTGCCGAGGCCCAGATTTGAACTGGGGACACCTTGATTTTCAGTCAAGTGCTCTACCAGGCTGAGCTACCTCGGCGCAAGGCCACGGCGGGAATCGAACCCGCGATGAGGGTTTTGCAGACCCTTGCCTTACCACTTGGCGACGTGGCCGCCTGGCGGAGAGGGTGGGATTCGAACCCACGACGGGCTTGCGCCCGCAACGGCTTAGCAGGCCGCCCCATTACCTGGCTATGGTAACCTCCCCACGGTGCCGCTCCGGTTGTTAACGCTCTGGCTGGGGGACAGGGATTCGAACCCCGACCTACTGATCCAGAGTCAGTTGTACTGCCATTATACTATCCCCCATCCAGTAGCCCCTAGGGGATTCGAACCCCTGTCTCTGCCTTGAGAGGTCAGTATCCTGGGCCTCTAGACGAAGGGGCCCCCAGCGCGTGCAGGCACGCGCCCGAATAGCGGGGGCAGGACTCGAACCTGCGACCTTCGGGTTATGAGCCCGACGAGCTGCCGCTGCTCCACCCCGCGTCGTTGTGCAACCCCATGGTCCGGCTGCTGGTGGCGGCGGTTGGATTCGAACCAACGACCTAGCGATTATGAGCCGCTCGCTCTAACCACCTGAGCTACGCCGCCGTGCCTAGTGTGTATACCCCCGGCAGGACTCGAACCTGCGCCGCCGGCTCCGGAGGCCGGTGCTCTATCCCCTGAGCTACGGGGGCCCTCCTTGCGAGCCGCGAACCGGATCATACCCCCGGTTCTGTCGCGTCCGCCATCTGTCTCAGGGCACAAGCCCTGGCGGTGCCTGACTTGGCGCGTGTTGCACGCCTTCGCCGGCTACCGCTGCGGCGGGACCGAACGCGTCCCCGCACGTGGCGGGGACGGTGGCCCGGCCCACCCGCCTTGCTGCCGTGGTCGCCTCGCCTGCGTGTGATCGTTGCCGACCACACCCTCGCCTTCCCGACGAGCTTTCACCCTTGCTGGCGCGGCTCGCGCCAACAGGTCTTCTCTCTGTTGCGGCTGTCGTCGCCGGACCTCGCAGTCCGACGCCCCCGCTTGCTGTTTCACGGGGCCCACCTGTGCGTGGCAGCCGGGAAGTTCCTCTAGCGCAGGCCTGCGGCTGTGCCAGCGGCGGATCACCGGTTCGCGTTCGTAAGGTGCTGTGCGGAAGGGGAGACTTGAACTCCCACCCCCTTGACGGGGACTAGGCCCTCAACCTAGCGCGTCTGCCAATTCCGCCACTTCCGCCCGAGCTCGGATCGAGGCTCAGATGCCGAGGGCGAGAGTCGAACTCGCACGGGCTTGCGCCCACTACGCCCTGAACGTAGCGCGTCTGCCAATTCCGCCACCTCGGCGTCGGGAGTATCCCCGGGAGGACTCGAACCTCCGGCCTTCTGGTCCGCAACCAGACGCTCTGTTCCACTGAGCTACGGGGACTGGCATGCACTTGGTAAGGCCGTCATCACGGTTGATCGGGGCCCATCCGTCACGCCGTGCGATCCCTCCCCGCCTGCGGACCGCCCCGTGCGCGATGCCCAATCCGCGCGCTGCCGTCGGCCCCGGCAGCGTCGACACAGTATATCACACGCCGCTGGCCGAGTCAATCGCTGGCGGAGCGGTGGTCGTGCTGCCGTCGGTGACTGAGGATGCAGCCCTCATCCGTTGACCGTGGACGCGAGACTTCACTATACTGCCGCGAGGCGTGATCGTGACACTCGGCCCGAGGGCCTCTCCCGACTGGGGATTGCCCGCTCCGGCCGAGCTGAGCAGCGAGGGGGTTTGGCACATGGCGAGCGGCGGCAAGCGGCAGGGAATCGCGTGGGAGCTCGTTGGCGTTCTCGCGGTCCTGACAGTCTTTGTGGTGATGGGGCTGATCTGGTTGGGGACACGACTGGGCGGGCCTGGCCCAGCACGGCCGGAGTCGCTGACGGCCGATCCGACGCTTGGCCTGCCGGAGGGGCGGGACGAGAACGGTCGGCCCTATCTGGGCATTGCTGGCGCCAGCCACGTGCTCTACGTCTTTGGCGACTTTCAGTGCGCGCGCACCCAGCAGTTCGCCGCCGATGCCAGGCAACTCTATCCCGACTATGTGCCTGCCGGCCGCCTGCAAGTTGTGTGGGTGAATCTGCCGCTCCTGGGATCCGAGTCCCAGGCTGCTGCCCGAGCGGCGACATGTGCCGCCCAACAGGGCAAGTTCTGGCCGCTCCACGACTGGCTGTTCGCGAACCAGGCAACGGCGCCCGAGACAGGTGCCTACGCCGAGCGGCCACTGCAGGCCATCGCCCGAGCGGCCGGTGTGGATATGGCCGCATTCCAGTCCTGTCTGACTGACCCGGCGACGGACCAGGCCATAGCGCAGGACAAGGCCTTTGCCGACGAGCACAAGGTGACGACCACGCCGACGCTCATCCTGGACGATCAGCTAGTGCCGAACGCGGATGTCAGCGCGTTGCGAGATCTCCTGGAGACCGCCAAGGAAACGGCCACGGAGTAAGCCCTCGTGACCGACGGGTGCGCCCCAGGGGCGCCTGCAGCTCGATCGAGCGCTTGATGCCGGTCGAGACGGCAACCCGTGTCTGTCGCGACGACCGTTCGACAGCCGGGACCGCAACCCCTGTGTGTGGCGACGACCGTTCGACGGTCGGGACCGCAACCCCTGTCTGGGGCGACGGCCCTTCGACCGTCGAGACAGGAGTCGGTGTCCGTGTGGACGGCCCTGCGAAGGTCGGGCCAGCCACCGCGCGCCCGTTTTGCCCTCCGAGGGCGCTCGCTGCCACCGCGGTGAGGCTGGTCTGCGGTTTTGGCATCGGCTTGCTCGTGCTCCTCGCGTCCGATGGCACGTCAGCAACCGCCACGCCGGACGGCATGGCAGGGGCAGCCAGCGCACGGGCGGCGAGACCCACCCCCGTCGTGGAGCCCAACGCGCCGATCCTCGGCGTGAACATCGACCTCGGGCAGTACGACGCGGCGACGCGCGAACGGCATCTGCAGCGCTTGGCCGAAGCGGGAGTTCGCGCGCTTCGGCAACCGTTGCGTTGGTCGGACCTGGAAAGGCGGCCCGGCCATATCGACTTCACCGCCAGCGACGCTCTCGTGGCGGCGACAGCGCGGCACGGCTTGCACCTGCTCTTCAGCCTCCACACGAGCCCGGCATGGGCGCGCCACGACCCCCCGCCGCCGGCTCACTGGTGGCTGTGCGACGATGCGCGCGTCGTGAAGCCTGAGCTGGCCGTGTATGCGCCGCCGACCGATCCCGACGACTTCGGTCGTTTCGCGGCCGCCGTGGCGGCGCGTTACCGCCACCGGCTGTGGGCGGTCGAGATCTGGAACGAACCGAACTTGCTGCCAAACTGGCGACGGGCTGGCCCTGACCCGGAGGACTATGCCCGTCTGCTGGCTTCCGCGGCACGCGCCATCCGAGAGCAGGCGCCGGAGGTGCTGGTCGTCTCGGCAGCCCTTGCCCCGACCACAGACGTCGGGGTCTGCTACCTGTCCGACGCCGTCTTCCTGGATCGGCTGGCAGCCACGGGTGTCCTCGATGATGTGGATGCGGTGGGCATCGAGCCCTTTGGGTTGCGCAGTGGACCGGACGATCCTCGTCGCGATCGTGAGGTGCTCAACTTTGGCCGGGCTGAGGTGCTGCAAGAACGGCTCGCGGCCCGACACGTCGACCGACCCATGTGGGCCATGGCGTGGGGCTGGTGCGCGCAAGAGCAGGCCGCCGCGGCGGACGGAGGTCCGTGGGGGGCGCATCCGGCGGAGGATGTCCGGCGCTGGATCCCCCAAGCCTGGAGCCTCGCCCGCACGTCCTGGCCCTGGCTGGGGCCCATGTTTCTGTGGCGCTTCCAGCCGGGTCCAGAGGACCCGCCCGAGCAATGGTGCTACGCGCTCGTCGGCCCCGACGGTCGGCCGAGTGCGCTGTGGCCCACGTTATCGACGCTGGCGAGCGAGGTGGTGCCAGCGCCGGTGCAGGTGACGACGCCGCGGCTCGCCGTGCTGCCCGTCGTGCTGTTGATCGGACTGCTCGGTGCCGGGATGCTGCGGCCTGGCTCGCGGCTTGCCCGCGGCCTGAGCCAGCGACGGGTGCAGGGTCGGCTGCGGCTTGCGGCGCTGTCCGACCGGCGCGCGGTCGGCCTTTGGCTCGGCGCCCTCGGCCTGGCCGCCCTGCCCTGGTGGCCGGCGAGCTTGCTTGCCGTTCCGACGCTCGTTCTGTTGGCTGCCGCGCGCCCCTATGTGGCCCTGGCGACCGTCGCCGCGGCAGCGCCCTTTTACTTCCGATTGCGGCTGTATGCCGGGCCTCGGCCCTTCGGCAGCGTGGAGCTCTTGCTCGCGGTGGCCGTAGGCGGCCGACTCCTGGCGGACTGGCTGGCCGCGGCATCTGCCGACGTCGTCGGGCGCGGAGCCAAGCGCGAGAGGATGCGGCGGCGCCCTTGGCAGGCCGCGGATGCCTTGGCCTTGGTGCTCGTTGCCTGGGCGGCCATCACCCTGCTATGGACGAGCTACCGCGGCGTCGCCATCCGCGAGTGGCGCACCGTCATCCTGGAGCCCGTTATCTTCTACGTGCTGCTTCGGACTGCCGATGACCGGCGCGCCGCCGGTCGCTCCGCTCTGGCGGGGGCTGTCCTGGGGGGCCTGCTCGCAGCGGCGTGGGGATTGCTGGGCGTCGCGTTGACGGGATTCGGTGTGACGAGTCAGGCGGTGGCCGCCGAAGGGGTGATTCGGGCAAGGGGTCCCTACGGCTCGCCCAACAACCTGGCCCTGTACCTGGGTCGTCTGACGCCGGTCCTGGCGATCGCGCTAGGGTGCGCAAAGCCTTGGCGCTGGCGTGTCCGCATGAGCGCCGGGCTCGTGGGCTTGGCGCTGCTGGCCACCTTCAGCCGCGGCGCTCTCTTGGTTGGCCTCCCCGCCACGGCGGTCGTCCTCTGGCTGGCCGTCCGCTGGCGCGCTCGATCCTGGCGGCGGTCGGCACTGGGGCTGCTCGGGGCAGGCGCGATCGCGCTGGCCTTGCTGGCGCCCTTTGCGTCCAGCCAGCGGCTTCAAGGCACGTTCGACCTCTCGCCGGGCAGCACGCTCTTCGTTCGCCTGCGGCTCTGGCAATCCTCACTGGCCATGCTGCGCGACCATCCGTTCACCGGCGTCGGCCTGGACAACTTCCTGCCCCACTATCGTGACACCTACGTGCAGCGCGATGTGGTCCAGGAACGATTCCTCAGCCATCCTCACAACTGGCTGCTTGACTGGTGGCTACGGCTGGGCGTGGTGGGTCTGGGGATCTTCTGCAGCCTGGTGCTGGCGAACGCACGGGCGGTGCGGCGGTGGACGAGCAGGGCGGGTTCCTTGCCGCCCCTCGTGGCAGCCGGCTTGGGCATGCAGGCCTATGCGCTCGCCCATGGCCTGGTGGACCAGTCGTTCTTCCTGGTCGATCTGGCGCTTCTTTGGTGGATCGCGCAAGCGGCGATCCTGGCTCCCGACGGGACGCTTTCGCCCGGCGCTGGCGAGGGAGATGCGGCGTGACCGTGGCTGCCACCCGGATGCACGAGCTTCGCCTCGCGCGCACGAGGAGGCTGTGGTGCAATGCGGCCCAGGCGAAACGGCCCGCGAAAATGGGCCCAGCAGGATTCGAACCTGCGACCAACCGGTTATGAGCCGGTCGCTCTGCCGCTGAGCTATGGGCCCTCGCCGCGGCACCGGAGCCCGCCCGCCGTGGCGGCCCTCGCCGCAGCGCTGAGACACCCCCGCCGTGGTGGTCCTCGCAACGCCGCCCGGCGCGTCCACCGGCGCCGTCCTTTCGGCCCGCCTGTCACGAGCGGCTCTGCCATCGGCCGTAGCGGGCCGCGCACGCTCCGCTCGTCTGGGCGGGGCGGAAAGCGGGTGACGGGAATCGAACCCGTACCACCAGCTTGGAAGGCTGGAGCTCTACCGTTGAGCTACACCCGCAGCCGGGTCGGGGCGAGAGGATTCGAACCTCCGACCTCAGCGTCCCAAACGCTGCGCGCTAACCGGCCTGCGCTACGCCCCGTCCGCGGCCGATTATAGGCGGGCCATCCCGGCGCGTCAACGGCGGCAGTCGCGTCGCAAAGCGCCATCCGCACGCGCCGGGGAATCCCCTCACTGAGCCGGACCTCGATCCCGGCGACCAGCGCCGAACTGCGTGCGCCGGGAAATCCCTACGGCCAATCCAGGTTGTAGCAGCGGATGGTGAACGCAATGGTGCGGTAGATGGCCTCCAGTTGCTCGGCCGTGGGTGCCTCGTAGAAGTACTCTGGCTGGCTGGCGATCCGCCGCAGAATGTCGAAGTCCACTTCCGGGGCGCTCCCCAGACCGATGGTAAAGAGGAGAATCTGGGCCTGGCGAGCTCGCTCGACCTGACGCAGGATGAGGGCATTGGGGTCTTCGACGCCGGTGCTGCGTCCATCGGTGAGGAGGACGATCACGCGGTTGTGGCCTTGTCGGGCGCGGGATCCGACGAGCTCGTCGATGGCGCTTGCCAGGCCGAGATCGATCCGGGTGCCCGCAGCCGTTCGGAGTCGAGCGATGGTGCCGAGGAGAGCGTCGCGGTCGCCACTCAGTGGCTGTTCGAGTTGCGACGTCTCGTGGAAGCTAACGATGGCGCACTGATCCCGCGGCAGATCGAGGTAGCTCACGAACTGGCTGGCGGCCGCCTTGGCGGCATCGATCTTCTTCATCGTACTGCCAGCCGTGGTCTGTTCCATGCTCCCCGAGGTATCGATGGCCAGGACGATGTCGGCGCGAACCTCAAGGTCCTCGCAGTGTTGCGCCAGGGCGATTGGGAAGTAGAGGGGCTTGGGCGGTATGGGGGTCGCCGTGGGCGTCGGGAACGGTGTTCGCGTCGGCGTCGGCGTGGGCGCCTCGGCGAGCACCTCGATCCTGGGCACCGGGAACAACAAACGGCCGGGCTGATCCAAGCCGTCCACGAAGTTGGCGCTGGCCTCCACGTTGGTGGGATGCACGCCCAGGTCGAGCGGCTCGACGGCGTATCGCAGCTCGCCACCGGCGAAAGGAACGTCGGACAGGACCCACGTCAGCTTGTGCTCGCCTGGCTCCCATGTGGCCGCCGGCTCCGCCGACGCTGGTACGTAGCGCATGTTGGTCGGAAGCACGTCCTCGATCGTCATGCGACGAGCCAACACCGTCGCCAGGATGCGTCGGCCGATCTCGTCGTAAATCCTTGTCAGGGCCGAGGTGTCGGGAGTGAAGTAGTAGTGCTCAGGGCTGGACGCCGCCAGCACGAGCATCATCGGATCCACCTCACCGAAGCCGATGGTGAAGACTCGGACGCCGCGCGCCTTGGCGTCGGCGGCGGCCTGCAAGGCGTCCTCTGGCTCACGATCCTTGCCGTCAGTCAACAGAACCAGTACCGCCAGGCTGTTTGGCCGACTGCGCGGGCCCAAGAGCTCCCCGGCCGACACACGAATGGCGTCCGCGATGTTCGTGCCGCCAATGGCCTGGATCGATCGCAGGGCATTGGCGATCGCCGCGCGGTCCTGCGTCAACGGTTGGGCCAGGTGGGCGGAGTTGCTGAAGGTGACAAGTCCGATCTGGTCCCGTTGCAGATCTGCGGCCTGGACGAAGGTCAAAGCTGCCTCGATGGTGCGTGTGATCTTCTGATCGGCGTTCATCGAGTAGGATCGGTCGATGGCCAGCAGAATGTCGGCCTGCGGGGCGGCGTTGGGGCATTCGCCGCCGATTTCGAGTTCCACCGTGACCCGCTCGCCGATCCGGATGGAACGTGGCTGGGCGCGTTTGTCGCCGCGGATGCGGCAGGCGCTGCCGCCTGCAGCCGGTGGTTCGGGGGTGCGAGCCGGATCGGGCGCCCAAACCCGAACGGTGTTGGCCGCGCGGTCCACGGTATACACCCGGCCTGCACCATCCACGGCCAAATCGAGGACGGCTGCTCCGGCCGCCGAATAGGCGCCGGCGTCCCAGGCAGCGACGACCTCGCCGGACGACGAGTATTTGCGAATCAGGCCGTCGGTGCTCAGCACGAACAGCGAGCCATCATTGGACGGGGCAAGGCGTGCCGGCCTCCCCTCCGTCTGCCAGCTCGTGACAAGCTGCCGCCGGCGGTAGAACTCGATGCGTTGGCCGCTTCGGTTGGCCGCCGCCAGCATGTCTCCGTCGGGGTTCGGTGCGCGGGCAAGGTCCCAATAGAGCTGCCAGGCGGCAGGTGTCTCGCCACCGGCCAGGGGCCAGCTGTCGACCAGCGCCAGGGTGCTGGTAATGGTCGTGTAGTGCCGGACCATGGCGTGGGCGGCATCGAGCACCGCGACGTCGCGGTTCGTCGTCCCCGACGCCAGGGCTGTCAACCAGAAGGCCTCCGTGCCGCGGGCCAGGCGCGCCGAGGCGCTTAGAACGCCGTTTGGCGATAGCAGATGGAGGTAGCGAGGTTCCCCCACCATGATGGTGCCGCCAGGCATCACGAGCGCATCGACCGCCTGGCGCGGTATCGACAGCTCGGCCCGCTGGGCAGGCAACAGATGCTGGATCTCGATGGTGCCGTCGCTCGCGAATCCCTGGATGCGCGGCCAGTTGTCCAGGACCCACAGTCGGCCGTCGAGGCCGTAGTGGATGGCGCGCGGACCGTTGAGCCGGCCCGGCGGATAACCCAGCAGTCGCCATGGCGGACCCGTGGGTGTGCCCTCCTTCGGGCGCAGCGGGTAGCGCACCACCCCATGGAGCTGTCTCGCGTCGGAGGCCAGGGTGGCGTAGATGCCGTGCTGCTCCGAGAGGGCAATGCCCTGCAGACCTGTCTGGTACATGGCCTGGGCGCTCACCGCGGACCCAGCCGGGTACCAGATGATGACCCCCTCGGCCGGCCGGTCCAGCCGCTCATGGAGCATGTAGATGTCACCTTGGCTGTCTACGGCGAGATCCAGGGGACTTAGGGTCGGGCGCAGCTGGGCGATGAGCTGACCGTCCGCGCTGGCGATCAGGATGCGGGATGTGCCGTAGTCGGCGATGTACACTCGACCGTCGGACCCGACATCGATGCCCCGCGGCTCCTCGGCCAACGACCAGCGGCCAATCTCGGTGCCCTGGCGAAAGACGACGACCCGGCCATCTTCGGGGTAGGTGACGAAGACGCGGTCCGCTGAGGCGGCGATACCCCACGGCGCCGCCACGTCCCCCGCTTGAAAGGTCGTCTTGGGCACGCCATCCAGACTGTATTCGACGATGCGATGGTTGCCGCGGTCGGTCACGAAGAGGGATCCGCCGGAGGCAGCAATGTCCTGGGGCGAGCGCAGGTCTCCAAGACGCTCGCCGCGCTGACCCCAGCTGGCCACGAAGCCGCCGCTGGCGGTGAACTGCTGAATCCGATCGTTGCCACGATCCACGAGATAGACGGCGTTGCCGACGACGGTGATGCCGGCCGGGTCCAGCACGGAGCCAGGCGCTCCTTGGGCTGTGCTGCCTTCCCATGTGGCGGCAAGAACGTACGCTTCGCGCAGCTTCGGCTGGTCCTGGGCAATGAGCACCGCCGACGGCTGGCCAAGGACTGGCCACAGCACTCCGAGAAGAACACTGCCGAACAGGGGAATCGCCAGCCCTAGGCTCGATCGCTTCGTCATTGTCGATCCCTCGTGCCGTTACCGACCGCGTCCCGCGCCACAGGCGCGACACCGAGCGCATTATAGGGCGCGCGGCCGACGACTCCAACGACGTTGGCCGCTACGAGCCCATCGCGGAAGAAACACAACCGGGCACGGTCTCCCGTGCCCGGTTGGCGATGCTCCCTGGCCGTTCGTCCCGACCGCCTCTTGGGGCGGCCCTGGCGATGCGGCCTCCTGGCCGCCCATGTGCGGCCCAGGTGCGTTCTACTTGCAGCCCAGCGATCCGTAGATCTGGGCGTACACCGTCTTTAGGTCCTCCGCATTCGCCATGTAGTAGAACTTCGCCGGATCGGATGCCACTCCCAGGAGCAAGCGCTCCAGGATATCGTTGCGCTCGCCGAGGCCGATGGTATACAGCCAGTTGCCGGCATCCTTGGCCAGCTGGGCCCGTCGCAGGACGGTCGTCTCTTGCGAGCCATCCTCGGCCAGCGGCACCTGATTGGGCAGCCCGTCGGTCAGCAGAATGATCACCTTCTGGTTCTTGGGCCGATGGTTGGGGCCGGAAGTCGCCTGAGCGCCGGTGTCGATGGCCAGATCGAGGCGCGTGTACTCGGCCATCTTAGCTGGCAGACGGTCGAGGGCCGCCATGGCTAGGGCCTTGTTGTTGGTCAGCGGCTGCTCGATCCAGGCGGTGCGGTTGAAGCCTACGACGGCCACCTGCTCGTAGTCGCCGTTATGGTCGGGCGTAGTTCGGTTCATGATCTCGACAAAGTACTTAGCAGCCTCGACGGCGGCGGTGATCTTGGAGCGGCCCAGAGGTGTCTTGCGCCGCATGCTCGTCGACAGGTCCATCACCAGGGCCACGTCCGAGTACCAGAAGAACGGATTGCAGGTTGGTGTCGGGGTTGGCGTGTTCGTCGGCGTCGGCGTAGGTGTGGGCGTATTGGTCGGCGTATTCGTCGGCGTGTTGAGCGGCGTGTTGGTTGGCGTTGGCGACGGGGTGACAGTGCTCGTCGGCGGCGGCAACGTGCGGGTGGGAACGGGCCTGGGCTCGAGCACCTGCACCCACGGCACCTCGAAGGTCTTCGAGCCGCTACGACCCTTGTTGTCCCAGAAGGTCAGCTCGGCACCGACATTTGTCGGCCAGTAGCCTGGCTCGAGAGGCTCGACCCAGAAGGTGTACGTCACGCCGGTGCTGGCGATGAAGTTGGTGTCCCACTCGAGAATGTCCTTGTTGGGCGAGACGGTCTTGGGCTCGGGCTCGGCGCTGCCATCGATGTACCGCATGTTGTCCGGTAAGGTGTCCTTCACGACGAGCCGTTTGAGGACAATGTTCTGGATTTCCTTGCGGATGCGCTCGAAGATGGCGAGCAGACCGGAGGCATCCTCGACCTGGAAGTAGTAGCGCGCCGAGCTGGCTGCCTGCCGCATGCACGCCGCGTCGCAGTCGTTGCCGACGCAGATGGTGATGAGCAACACGCCTTGGCTCTTGGCCTGGCCTGCGGCCTGCAGGACCGGCGGACAGCCTGCGTTGTTCTGGCCGTCCGAAAGCACGATCATGACTTCGTTGATCTGCGAGCCTTGCGGCGCGTCCTTCCGGGCTCGGATGAGGTTCTTCAGGCCCTCGGTGATTCCCAAGTCGATGGCCGTTCCCCCGCCAGCCTGGATCTTTCGTATGGCGGCGATGACCCGCGCCTCTTGGTTCGTCAACTGAACCAGGGTCTGCGCCACGCTGTGGAAAGCGACTACACCGACGCGGGTGTTCGGATACTCGCTCAGCTTCAGGCGTCGCACCAGCTCGGAGGCAGCGTCCTTCATCTGCTCGATCTTGGTGCCCTCCATCGAGCCGGATCGGTCGAGAACCAAGACGATGTGCAGGGGATACACCTCGCCGGCGCAGACCGCCATGACGCGCATGGTGATCTTGGTTCGCTCGCCCTTGAGGAGCACGCGCGGGTTGGCGTTCTTGGACGGTTCCGCCAGGCAGGGGCTTTCCTCCCGCTGCATGGGCGCGCTCTGGGGCGCGGCAGCCTGCAGACCAGAGGCCGCGATCGTGGCACCGATGGCCATGACCAGGACGATGCCCAGCGTGTAGGATATGAGCCGGCGCATTTCGAGTCTCCTTCCCGTATTTTCCGTGTTTCGTTTGTGAGGCACCGAGCTTTGCCCGGGGAGCGGGCCCAGCACGGTGCGAAGGCGATCTTACCGACCTGGCAGGAGCCTGTCAAACCGAACGACCACCCGCGGACGCTGCGCGATCGACCGCCGCTGGCTGACTATTCTGCCCCCGACGGCCTTGGCCTGTCAAACGAAGCCGCCCGTTTCGGAGCCTTCGGGCAGGAATGTCAGCCCCGACCGACCGTCGGTCAGCTTTGACAGCCTCCCGTTCCGCCTGGATTAACACACGAGAGGGCCTCAGGCGGACAGGGCTCCTTCGGTCCTGCGGCACGCAGCGCATTCTCGATGGGGGTATCCCCCGCGGGGCTTGGCTGACTTCGGTCCCTCCGCAGGTAGCATTGCCTCGATGGGTGTATCCGCCGCGAGGTGTGGCGGGTTTTCGTCCGTCCGCAGGCGGCGTGGCCGGTGGCGCTCGCGAACCGCCGGGAGAGCAGGTCTTCGGTTTGGCGGACAGCAGCCTGGGGTCGTGTTCTATCGGGGGAGGCGAGTGGGTCGTTACCTCCTGTGGACACCTGGCGCCGCTGGTTGGCCGCCAAGGAGGCATCCGCTATCATCCCGACTCGGGCTCCGAAGGGGTAAAGACATGAGCGACAGGCGAATGGGTTGGTGGCCAGCCCTTGGGTTGGCGGTCCTCTTGCTGGGCAGCGCTCCGGCTGTCGCAGCACCGATGCGCCAGGGCATGCAGTGCCAGGTGACGGGCGACAAGGTTGTCTCGCCAACTCGCATACGCCTGGGTGAGACGGTGCAGGTTCGACTTACGCTGAACGCCGAGTGCCCGCCCAACCGTTACTATCGCGCCGACATCGTGCTGGTCATCGACCGCAGCCGGTCGATGGAGAACAACGGCAAGATCCAGGCGGCCAAGCAAGCCGCCAAGACCTTTGCGGCCACGGTCGACTTGAGCCACGATCGCGTGGCCGTCGTGGCCTTCCACGGCCAGTCGGAGATTGTCATCGATTTCAGCCAGGACCTGGCGGCGATCCAGGCCGCGATTGACGGCATCTCCATCCAATCGGCCACCGACATCTCCTTGGCGTTGCGCACGGCTCAGGACCTGCTCCAATCGGAAGCCCGGGAAGGCGCACTGCCGGTCATCCTTCTGATCACCGACGGAGCGCCGAATCGGCCGCCGCCCGATCCCCACCAGGCCGCCCGTGACGCAGCTACAGCCGCCAAGCTGGCCGGGACGCACATCTTTACCGTCGGCCTGGGACCGGACGCCGATGCCACCCTGCTGCGTCAACTGGCAACAGCCGACACGAACTACTACTACTCGCCGACGACCGCGGAGTTGGAGGAGATCTATCGGACCATCGCCATCCTGGTCGGCACCTACGTGCTGTCCGATGTGATCGTGGAAGACCTGCTCAGCCCCGATGCCAGCATGGTCGCCGGGACGTTGATGCCGGGAGGCACGGTGGTCGGCCAGGAGATTCTATGGACCGTGGGCCTTATGCCACCCGAGGGTGCCACGTGGGTGTACCAGGTGAAGCCGAAGCGGGCCGGAACCTATCCGACGAACGAGTGGGCGTACGCCACGTACACCGATGCCGATGGCGAGCGACGAGAGTACACGTTCCCGCTGCCCAAGGTCACGGTGATCGACCCCAACGTCGAACAGCCCTGTGCAGGCTCGGCCATGTGGACGATCACCGTCCAGAGCTTCCCGGATGGCGTGGGCGTGACTGGATCTGGCATCCAGGGCTGCAACAACCAGTTCGACGGCGGCGACTGGATCTTGGGCACGGGTTACCACCTGCCAATGCTGAGCTTCCAGCTCTTTGGCGCCCTGAATGGCGAGCTGCTGACGAGTGGAACAAGCATCGCTGGCGCGGGCCGCGTCGATCAACGGTTGTACTTGCGGGTATGCCAGCCGCCTCCCTATCGCCTCAGGTTGACAAGCTCGGACCTGGCCGGGTACAAGTTGTGCCCGAACAGCCCTGCGGAGCGGCTGATCACGGCGCGTGACTTCCGGCCGGCAGGGCTGAATCGCACCGAGGTGCGCTACGGCTTGATGCGCTAGCGCGAACGGCTCTGGACTCTTGGTGCGAACAGTTGCATTCCGGCCGCACCCGGTGGCGGGCGGTCGGCTGCCACAAGGAGGAAGACAATGGCGCAGCGTCGACGATGGGTAGCCAGCCTGGGTCTTTGCGGGTTCGTCGTCCTTGCGGTGCTGGGGCTGGTCGGGCCACGCGCCGCGGCCGGTGTTGGGCTGGCATGGTCCGCCCAGCCGAGTGCCACGCCCGATCTGCCATCGCCGACGGCGACCTCGACACTGACCACCACCCCGGTCTTGCCGCCGCCGTGGCCCACGGCGACGTCGCCCAGTCCGTCACCCGTTCTGCCGTCGCCCATCGCTACCGCCACCTCGGCCCAGCCCAGCCCGACGCCCGCCTCCGGGATCCAGGTTTGTCCCCAGATTGTCCGCCGGGTGCCCGCCGCGGTGATCAGCGCTGCGCTGGCCAACCCATCGGCCATCAGCGGTTACAACCGGCCACTGATTCCATCCCGGCCAACGGGGCCCATGAATCCGCTGCGCACCTGGCTGTCCATTCGCACCTACGCCAAGCCGTTTCACCCCCTGTATAACGGCCTAGAGTTCAAGGTCGGCTGCCCATAGTGGCGGCTCGAGCAGCGTCCGCTGGGCGGATGGCGGTTCAAGGAAATGGGGCCGCTGCGCCCGTTTCAGAGATGAGGGGAGGCTCAGCGTAAGCTTGGCTGACGGGGCGGCGTGAATTGAACCACCTCGCCAGCGACGCGCCGCTCGATGCGGCCGCGACGGCGCAGCCAATCGAGCAGCGCGGCTGCCTCGCTCAGTGTCAGGTCTAGGAGCTTGGGCTCAGCGGACAGACCGATGGCCCGGGCAACCTCCCAGACCGTCCTCGCGCCATCGTTGACCGCGCCTTCGGCGGCGCGGACCCGACTCTGCACCGTCAGTAAACGTCGGGCAACGAGCACCGCGTGCGCCCGGATCGGCGGTCCGTGGCCGGGCCAGGCAATCCGCACTGGCAGGCGACCCACCAACCGCCAGGAGGCCACGAGGCGCTCGAGGGCGGTCCGGCGCGGCCGGCGGGACACAGGCGGAGCGAGCACCGGGACGGTGTGCAGGTAGCGCAGCAGGAGGTCGCCACAGAATAGGACGGTCGAGGCTTCGCAGTGCAGACACACATGGTCGTCGGAGTGGCCGGGCGTGTGGTGGACCGACCAGAAGCTGTCGCCCAGCCGCAGTCGGGCACCGTGCACCATCGGCGAGACGGCATCGTGAGCCACGCTCGCCGCCATGGACGCTCGCTCCCCGAGCACGGCCAGGAACGCGGCGCGAACGCTCTCCGGGGCGCCAGCGGCAATCGCCGCTCGCTCATAGTATTCCAGGCGCCTTGCCCAAGCTGCCGGGAAATCGCGCAGCATCACCATCGCATCGGGGTGCGCCAGCACGCGGGCGCCGGTCGCTGCCTGGAGGCGGCCCGCCAGCCCGCAGTGATCGACGTGGCCATGGGTAACGACGATGAAGCGAAGATCGTCGAGTCGACAGCCACAGGTGGCCATCGCCTCTTGGACGGCATCCACGCCGCCAGGCTGATCGGGGCCGGTATCCACCAGGGATGGCACACGGCCGGGAACGAAGTAGACGTTGACGTCGCCGACGGGCAGGGGTGTGTGCAGGGCAAAGCGCCGCACCAACGGCCCGCCGTTGCCCTCCTCGCCGCTGGGCGCGCGGACAGACGTCACCGTGGCCCTCGGCTCCGGGGCAGAGCGCCTTGGGCGCGGCCCAGGATGATAGGCAGGCCCCGGCGCGAGGTGATCGGCGTGGTGCCCGTCGGCGCGACTCGCTGACTCGGGCCCCTCGGCGGTCTTACGATCATCCCGCCTCGGGGGCACTCGGCGCGGCGGCGCCGGCCGAGCGAACGAGAATGGTCCACACGCCCTGCTGGACGACTTCGTCGCGCTGGTTGAGCACGTGGACCTCGAAATCGACGATGCCTGCTCCGGCGCCGCGCAGCTCCCGCTTGTCGGCGACGCGCACCCGAACGCGAAGCGTATCGCCAAAGTGAACTGGCTTCTTGAATTTCCAGTCGACGGCGCGGAAGGCCAGGGCGGTACCGTCCAGAAAGCCGAGCCGCGCCGCCAGGCCGCTGGCGATGCCGAGGACAAGCAGCCCGTGAGCGATGCGTTCGCCGAACATCGTCTGGCGCGCGAATTCGGCGTCGGTGTGCAAAGGGTTGTAGTCGCCGGACAGCCCGGCAAACAGTGCCACATCGGCTTCGGTCACGGTGCGGGCAGGGCTCTCGAGCTGCACCGCCGTGGTGAGTTGCTCGAAGTACAGTCCCCGACCGACCAGCCGATACTCTTCTGGCATGGTGCCTCCCTTGCGATGGCGCGAACTCGCCGGCCGATTCTAGAGCAGCGGCCGTCGCGGCACAACCGCCCACTTGGACACGTGACCGGGCGCCAGCGGTAGGCATTGACCATAGCCCTGGGCGGTGGTACAAGTCGCCTCCGATGGTGCGCCCGTCCCGTGTGCCCCATTTCGTCGACGCCCCTCGGGCTTGTGGTCTCACCGGTGCCGCCTGGGGCCTCGTGGCCAGTACCTGCGCTCTGTGGGCGCTTGCCAGCCTTGGCCTGGGTTGGCCCAGCCCAGTAGCGGCATTGTCCGTTGGGCGGATGCTGGCCGCTGCCCTGCAGGCCGGCACCTTGGGCGCAGTGTCGCTGAGTCTCGCAGCTGGGTGGCTGCGTTTCGCCCTCGCGCCCAGCGAGGCGAACCGCCGACCGATCGGGGCCTGGGCCTCCGTCCTGCTGTGGAACGTGGGCGTCGCCATCACCGTGGGGAGCGATCTCGCCTTCGGTGCATCGAGCGAGCCACTGACGCCGCCACTGGCGGCTGGCGCTGTCCTGTGGATCGCTGCTCTGCTCTGGCTGGTGGCCATTTGGCGGGCTGTGCCAAGCGCGCCCGACCAGCCGGCTGTGGGCAGCTGGTTCGGTGTGCTGGCGGCCGTGGGACTCGTGGCCGCGCAATCCGTGGGCTTGCTCGTGCCCCTGCTCGGAGGAGCAGCCCAGGCCATCGCCGGGGCGGTCTATGCCCGCTGTCTCCTGGGGCTATGGGCCGTGCCGGCCGGGATCGGCCTGGCGGCCATGGTGCTTCCGCTGGCCATTGGGCGGCCCCTGTATGGTCATCGACTGGCGGTCGGGGCCTGGGTTAGCTGGCTGGTGCTGGTGCCCATGGCTTTGGCCCGCGATTTGCCCCCCGACCTGCTGCAAGGTTGGCCCGCGCGCCTCGTGCTGGCCTGCACGGTCCTACAGGCCGTTCCAGGGTTGCTCTGCCTGGTACTGATCGGCGGCACCCTGGTCGGCGAGGAGCGCCGTTGGCCGCGGGGGAGCGCGGCCTTCCTCATGGCCGGAGTGGTGGCCGCGTCCCTGGGAATGCTGTCCGATGCGGCGCTCACCGCCTTTGTCCCTCGGCAGGTGCAGTTCAGTGCCTGGAGCTCTGCCATGCCCCTTCCCCCGCTATGGCCGGGGCCATGGCTGATGGCGATGGGGGCGGGCTACCTGGCCATGATGGGCCGTGCCCCGTCGAGGTGGCCGATGAGCCTGCGCAGGCACCTGCTGGTGGCGCTGGCTGCCACCGCCGCTCTCGTGGCCGTGCGGGGCCCACAGGGACTGGCCGAGATCGCGGGCGGCGGCTCGGCATGGCTGGCCGAAGGCAGCTCGCAAGCGGTGCGCATGGCAGCAGGCTTGATGGTCCCCGGCGGCATTTTGCTCTGGCTGGCCGCCTGGGTCTGGTTCGGCAACTGCGTCGCGAGCCCGCATGCGGTGCCAACCTCCGAGCTACGACTACCCGTCGTCGCCGCCCAGGCTCTGTCTGGCGATGTGATTCGCTGGGCAGCGGTGGTGGCGATCGCACTGGGACTCCTCGTCAGCATCTTCGTGCCGTTGGTGCTACCCGCCACGGTGACACCCTCGGAGCGAAGCGCGGCCCGCACCTTCTTGCCCGGCAGCAGCCGCGAACGCGGCCAGGCGGTCTACGTGGCGGAAGGCTGCGCCATGTGTCACACGCAACGCGTTCGTGCCGATCAGGCCGATCAGCCCTACGGGCCACCGACGGTTCCCGGCGACTACGGAGCGGGCCCGGCCGTCGCCGGCGAGCGGCGGTGGGGTCCCGATCTGGCATGGGTGGGCGATCGGTTCCCGGATCGCGGCGCCCTTGCCTTGCGGCTGGCTGTGCACGGACCGGACGGCGTGCCGGCGTTCGGCTGGCTCTTTGGCGCTGACGGGGCCACGACCGACGGCGACGCCGTGGTCGACTACCTAGTTGGTCTGGCGAGTGGCGAGGCGGACCCGGCCAGATGATGCCCCAGCGAGAGGCCGCTTGCACGGCAGAGCTCCCGGCGGAGGCTGGCATGACGACGGATCTTGCGGCACAGGACCCACCGCTGCCGCGCTTCGTGTGGCTGGCGATCCTAGGCATCATGTTGGCAGCCGTGTGGGCGGGTCGCGGCGATTTCGGTGCCGGGGCTTCGCCGACGCCGTCGGCGACGCTGAAGCCGCTGGCGGAACGATCGCTTCCGCAAGGCGGTGCCGATCTCTTCGTGGCCGCCGGCTGTTCGGGCTGCCATGTGACGGTCGGCAGCTCGACCGAGCTTGGCCCTAGTCTCGCGGGAGCGCTGGCCCATGCGCGGATCCGCCTGCTGGATCCGGGGTATGCCGGAAGTGCGACCACGGCCGAGGAGTATCTGGCCGAGGCTACCGTGGACCATTGCCGGGATGTCTTGCCGGGATATCGCTGTGATGAGGTGCCCGACTACGGCGTGGCGCTGACGGCCGAGGCCGTGGCCAGCCTCGTGACCTTCCTGGCGGGTCTGCCGGAAGGCGTGGATGACGGATGACCAGCTTGGGTGTGGGCGCCAGGGAGCATCCGCAGGCGGTGTTGGACAGCCACGAGCGAGGGCCAACAGCGGCGTCCGGTGGGGAGCCAGCTCTGGAGGTCCGGGCGGTGGCTCTCACCGAGGCCGATCGGGCGGCGCGGTGGGCGCGTGGCGAAGATGTGCGTCCCCTCGTGCGAAGTCTGAGTGCCGGCGTGGTGGGCCTCGGCGGCGCCCTGGCGATCGACTGGCTGGTGCCCAATGGCTCCAGTTGGGCCAAGCTCGGTGGCTCGCTCACGGGAACGGGAACGACCGGCGGCCTGGTTTCGGTGGCAGCCCTGGCGGTCGCGGTGGCTCTCCTATACACCTACGGCCAGGTGCGACGCTTCCTAGCGCTGCCGCGGCCCGCCGGCGGGGTTGTCTTCACCCTGGCTCTGTGGCTCGTGTTGGGGCCACTCCTCTTGGTACGGGCCACCTGGGTGGCTCCCGAGCCGGCCGCAGCGCGGGCGACGCTCGCGGCTGCATGGCTGCTGGTGACCGAGACGACGGCGGGAGTCCTGTGGCTGGGATGCTTGATCGGCTGGTTCTGCACCTCTCAGTCCGGCGACGCGTAGGGGGCGGGCTCGGGGCCCCACCGACACCGCTAGCCGGCGACGCGTAGCGCCCAATCCGGGGGTGGCCAGGGCAGACCGGAGGCCGGAGCCTCGCCCGCGACGCCTTGTGACTTTATAATGCGCCGCCGTGTGGCGCTCCCTTCGTCAGCCACGAACATGGTTCGGCCTGGCCGTGAGCCTTGTTGCCCTCTATGTCGCCCTGCGCGGCGTAGGTTGGCGGGACCTTGTCCAGGAGCTTGCCCATGCTGACTACGTTTGGGTCGTGCCCACGGTGCTGGTGGTCCTGGCTGGCCAGCTGGCGCGATCGGTGCGTTGGCGCATGCTTTTCGGCGATGGGCCGCGTCCGTCCTTGGCCGACTCCTTTGCCATCCTCTCCATCGGCTACATGGTGAGCGCCGTGTTCCCCCTGCGCCTCGGCGACCCCGTCCGCGCCTGGCTGGTGCAGACGCGGACGCCCGCCAGCGGGGCCGCGGGTCTGGCGACGGTTCTGGTGGAACGGGCCGTCGACTTCCTGACGGTCGCGGTGCTCCTGGCGCTCTGGCTTCCGGGTCCGGCCACGACGCTCCTCCGCACCGCCTTTGGGGCGGGCGGATGGGTCACGGCGCCCGCTTTGAGCCTGATTGCCTTGGCTCTGGTGCTCGGCGTCTACGTCGGCTGCGTTGCCCTGTCGACGGGCGCCGAGCCTGTCGGCCGCGCGGTTGCCGGACTGCTCATCCGATTCGGCCTGCGACCGCTGGCCGCGGCTCGTGCCGGCGCGCTCAGCACTGCCTTCCTGGGAGGCTTTGGGGCGTTGCGGCGGCCCGATCGGGCGCTGGCGACGGCAGCCTGGTCGGCGGCGGTGTGGGGGCTTGGCGCCCTCTCGACGTGGCTGATGATGCGCAGCTTCGCCATCGACTTGCCGTTTGCGGCTGCCACGTTCGTGCTCTGCGCAACGGCGCTATTCGCGGTCCTGCCGTCCTCGCCTGGCTACGTGGGTGTGTTCCACTCGGCGGCTCGACTGGCACTGGGCGTCTATGCCGCGGCGATGGGCGTCCGCTTGCCGCTCGCGGCCGTCGTCTCGTACACATTGGTTCTCCATGCCATCACCATCCTGGTCATCGTGATCCTGGGCGCAGTTGGCCTGCTCATGCTTGGGCTTTCGAGAAACGAACTGAGTCGGAGGCTGGTGGATGTTCCCGCCGTGCCTTGAGCACGGGTCCCCGCTTCGCGTCGCCTGGCCGTGCCCTGTGGGCGGATCCCGTCATGGCGTCGTGTCCGGGGGCCGTGAAGTGGCTCGTGCCCCCTTCGCTGCCTATACTGCCGCCCTTGGCGCGGCAGCCGGGCGGCGGCCGGACGAAGCCCGCCGCTGCAACCGTTGGCGCACGTCGGGCGGAATATGGGCACCATGAACATGTCGGGGGAGGCGCGAGGCAACGGGCATTGGCGCCGTCGTCTGGACCGCGCGCTGGCCAACGAGGCAGACATGGCTTTCAAGCGCCGAGCCAGGGCGGTCTTCGAGTTCTTGTCCCTGGAGACAGGCGATCGGGTGCTCGATGCCGGCTGTGGGCGTGGCTTCTTTCTCAACCTGGCACGCGCTTTCTTCCCGGGGGTTCATTTGTCCGGGGTGGAGCTGGATGGGCGACTCCTGCGAATCGCCCGAGAGCGTCTGCCGGGGGTAGAAGTGGCCGCAGCGCGCATCGAACAGCTGCCGTTTCCGGATGGCTCCTTCAACAAGGTGATCTTCAGCGAGGTGCTGGAGCACATCCCCAACGACCGAGCAGCGCTCACCGAGGTAGCACGCGTGCTCGCCGCCGGGGGTGTGCTGGCACTCACCGTGCCACACGCCAACTACCCTTTCTGGTGGGATCCGATCAACAAGTCGCTGGAACACTTCCTTGGCCGCCACATCCAGCACGGCCCTCTGGCGGGCATCTGGGCGAACCACGTCCGCCTCTACCGCCTGGAAGACCTGGCGGCCCTGGTGGCTGACTGCGGCCTGGTCATCGATGAGGTGCGTTGCCTGGTGCATCATTGTTTCCCGTTCAGCCACAACCTCGTCTACGGGCTGGGAAAGCCGCTTCTGGAGCAGGGCCTGCTGCCCGAGCGACTGGCCTCGGCAGCCGATCGCTTCGATCTTGAGCCGCGCCCCCGATCGCCGCTGCATCCGATCGAGCTCGGTCTGCGCGCCTTCCGCGCTGTGGACCGGCGCAACGATTCGTCCCCCGAGACGGCCCAGGGAGCCTTCGTGATCATCGCCCTGCTGGCCCACAAGCCCGAAGGAGCTGCCCGATGAGCTTGCCACGGACAGCTGGCGCTCGGCTGCGCGCCGCCGATGCCTGGGGAACACCATGGCTCGCGGCGCTGCTGGCGGCGCTGGGCATTGCTCTGGCGATCCTGGCCCAGGCATTGTACGATGGCAATCCGGCCTACTGGCTGGATCCCCTGCTGCTCTATGGGCTGGCCGTCGCTCTGTGGTGGCTGGCGCTGCGCCGCTGGTGTTTGGTCGAGGAGCAGCCGGTATTGGCGCAGCCTGGGCCGGTCCTCGATCGCCGGCGCCGACGGGCGCTCATCGGCGGCCTGGCATGCGTGCTGGCCACGACCTCCCTCGCACCTGCCCTGGCCCGGACCGAGTGGCCGGTGGTGGCTGGCCTGGCGGGGAGGCTGGCCATTCTGCGCTATCCACTTGGCCCGGCCAACGACACGAACACCCTCATGCCTCTGGGGGTCATCTTGTGGTTGGTGGGTGGCCTATTGTTCCTCTGGGCTGTGGCTGAGCCGCTGTCGTGGCCTCGGCGAGAACAGCTGTGGGATGAGGGCGCCTTGCACATCCGCCTTGCGCCTTCGACGCTGGCGTTGTTCGCGATTCTGGCCCTGGCGGCAGTGCTCCGTTTCCGGGATCTCGCTGTGCTGCCGCTGGAGATGACCAGCGACCACGTGGAGAAGCTTCTCGACATCCGGGATGTCCTCGGCGGCTTGCGTCCCGTCTATCTGCCGCGCAACGCCGGCCGCGAGCCACTCGAGTTCTACTGGGTGGCGACCCTGATTCGGCTGGGCCTGCCGTTTGGCTTCCTGGCCATGAAGGTGGGCATGGTGCTCGTCAGTCTGGTGACCATTCCGGTCGTCCATTGGGTGGGGCGGCGCGGCTGGAGCGTCGAGGTGGGGTTGTTCGCCGCCCTGGCTCTGGCCCTGTCGCCGTGGCACTTGCAGATTAGTCGTGCCGGACTGCGCATTGGCTTCGCGCCGCTCTTCGTGGCGTTGTGCTTGGGCTGCCTGGTAGTGGCCCTGGAATCGGGACGGCGCAATGCCTGGTTGGCGGTGGGCGTCAGCCTCGGTGCTGGCATGTATGGCTACTCGGCGTTCCGGTCGATGGCGTTCTTGGTGGCTGCTGCCGTGGTTCTGAAGGCCGGCTGGGACCTGTGGCGCTTGCGCTCCCGCGAGCGTGCCGTCCCGGCGGGCGGACAGGCCACAGCGAGCGCTGCCGTGGGTTGGGCAGACGACGGTGCGTCCGGACAGAGCCACGGCATAGACGGTGCATCGGGACAGAGCCGCGCGGAGGAGGGCCCGCCGGGACAGGCGCACGCCGTGGAGGGGGCGTCTGGGCACGGCAACGCCGAGGCGGTGGCACCGCATCTCGCTGCCTGGCGAGCGTCGCTGGGTGAGCTCGTCGGTCACGTAGCATGGTCCGGCGTGGCCGCGCTTCTGGTCGCGGCGCCCCTCATTCGATTCGCCTTGGACCAGCCGCGGACCTTCTGGGGGCGGACGATCACCCGCATCACGGGCGCCGAGGTGCCGCTGGAGCACGCGCCGCTGGTGCAGTTTGTGACCAACTGGCGCAGAGCTCTGCTCATGTTCAACGCCACCAGTGACTCGGCCTGGCTGCAGAGTCCTCCCGGCCGACCGGCGCTCGAGACAGTCACGGGTGCGCTTCTTGTGCTCGGCGCTGTGGCCGGCGTGCAGGCGCTGCTGCGCCGTCGCTGGCGCGAGCCGCTCCTCCTGCTCGCTTTGCCGGCGATGCTGCTGTCTTCGACGTTGGCCCTTGCCTTCCCCAATGAGGTGCCTCACCTGGCCCGCGCTTCCGGTGCCCTGCCGGTAACCATGATCCTGGTGGCCTGGCCGCTCACCATCGTCTGGCAGCTTTGGCGGCGGGCCTTTGGCGCCAACGGGACTGCGGCAGCGTTCGTGGGCTTCACCCTCCTATTCACCGTGGCGGCGAGGACAACCGTCCACCGCTACTTCGTCGAGTACCGCCAGGCATACAACCAGGCGACCCATCCGACGAGCGAGGGAGCGCGAATCGCGCGCGGGTTCCTGGCACTGGGTGGCACTCTGGATCATGTCTACCTGGTCGGTTGGGCGCATGGCTGGGACTACCGAGCGTTCGGGGCTCAGATGGGCGATCTGACCTGGAATGGGCTGCTCTGGGGTGCCGCCGCCGATGGCTCGGATGCGGTCCGGGTGGCCGACGGGCACGTCGGCGATCCGGCACCCAAGCTCTACTTCGTCGGCGGCGATCAGGCCGGGCCGAACGTGGCCTACTTGCGGCAGCTTTTCCCGACGGCACTGGTAGCCGAGCACCAGTCAGCCACCACGGGCAAGACGTTCTGGACGGTGTATGTGCCGGGGCGAGAAGCGGAGGCGAAGAGTGGCTAAGGGCCGCGGCCCGGCTCGACAGGCGCCGGGCGGGAGCGGGCAGGCCGGCAGGTCGTTCTCGGCGGCCGGGCGGTGGCTCGCTCCCCTTCGCTCGTCTCGGTGGCAGGGTGGCGCAAACGGAGGTGGGTGGTGGCCGAAGCCCCTCGGCTAGTCGGCGGGCGGCAGTCGGCCGGCCGCTCGCTGGTCGCGGTGGCTGCACTGGCCTTGATCCTGGCGGTCGCCGCTTACTTCTCGTTTCTCGGCGGGGACTGGGACGAGGGTCACCACCTCCATCCGGACGAACGGTTCCTCACCATGGTCGCCTCTTCGCTCAGCTTGCCGGGGGACCTGGCGAGCTACCTGGACAGCCAGTCCTCGACGCTCAATCCGCGAAACACCGGCCACAACTACTTTGTGTACGGCAGCTGGCCGATCACCATCGTCTACCTTGTCGCCCGGGCCCTCAACCAGACCGGCTATCACCAGGTGTACTTGGTGGGCCGCCGGCTGATGGCCATCTCCAACCTGCTTGGCATTGTGCTCCTGTATGTGCTTGGGACGCGGCTCTACGATCGGCGCGTGGCCCTCCTGGCGGCGGCCTTTGCCGCGGTGACTGCGTTTCTCATCCAGCAGTCGCACTTCTTCACCGTGGACATGGCGGTGAATTTCTTCGTGCTCCTGTTCTTCGTCGCCGCCGTGGGCATGGTGCAGCACGGCCGATGGGACGATATCGTGTTCACCGGCCTGGCCCTGGGCATGGCGCTCGCGAGCAAGATCTCGACTTGGCCGCTCGTGCCGATTGCGGTGATCGGCCTGATTCTGGCGGATCGCCATCGCCAGCGCGGGCTCCGTCGGCAATGGCCACGGCTGGCGCTGGAGATCCTGTTGCTGGGCGCCGTGTCATTCCTGACCCTGCGGGTGGCCCAGCCCGACATGTGGGCCGGGCCACGATGGCAAGGGGACGTGACGGTGGCTGCGCCGAGCTGGTGGTTCCGACTGGATCGTACGCTACCACAGGCCCTGAAACCCCTCTTCTTGCCCGAGCCGCGATGGGCCCAGAACATGGAGCAGGTGCGCGGCTTGATGAGCGATCACGGCATGGACTTCCCGCCCAATCATCAGTGGTGGGGCAGGGCCGACTGGTGGTTCCCCTGGCAGAACATGGTCCGGTGGGGCATGGGCCTGCCTCTGGGATTGACGGTGTGGCTGGGCTGGCTGGCGGCTGGCCTGGCCCTGTTCCGCGGCCAGGTGCGTCACCTGTTGCCCTGGCTCACCGTGGCGGTGCTCTTCGGCTACCTGGGCATGCAGTGGTCGAAGACGATGCGCTACTTCCTGCCGCTCTATCCCCTGCTCCTCGTGCTCGGCGCCTGGGGCCTCGTCCAGCTGTACGATGGGGCCCGTTTGCGGAGCAGCTCGGCCACGGGTCCCCGTTGGTGGCGGCATGCGCCGCGCCTCGTGGTCGGCCTGACCGCTGGCATCCTGGTGGCGACAGTGGTGTGGGCGTTCATGTTCAGCCGGATTTACACCCGCGAGCACTCGCGGGTCCAGGCCAGCCGTTGGATCTACCACAACTTGCCCTCCGGGGTGGCGCTCACCGTGAAGGCTGGGCCTGCCGGCTGGCGGCTGCTGCCAGCCCGCCATTCGGCCAGCTTCGCCTTCGAAGGCCATCGCTATCGGGTCGAGACAGACGGTCGGCTGCAAAGTCAACGAGTCCTCGTGCCTGGTAGCCAGCCGGTGACGGTGGACGGCGTGCTGTGGAGCCACGTCACCGATCCGGCGAACGATTCGGAACCCGAGCGGCTGGCTGCCTGGCTGACGAGCAAGCCCTTCCCGGGAGAGGACGATCGGCTCGAGGGCGTTCTGGCCAGCGGGCAGGTAACGGTTCGACTCACGGCGACGCGAGAGCAAGCGATCACCATTCCGCTGCCCGAGACAACGTTGACGCCGGGGGGCGAGTATTACCTGTGGCTGGGCATCACGGGGGCGCCCATTGGCGCGCGGCTGAGCATCATCCTGTCCGAGACGCCATGGGACGACGTCCTGCCCTTGGGCCTCGACGGCTATGCAGCCCATGACGATGCCAAGACCCCCTGGGGCGAGGGCGTTTTCGGTGAGTACCTCATCGGGGAACCGGGCAGGGAGCGCATGCCCGACATGTACGATGAAGATGAGCCGGCGAAAGTGGACCGGCTGTTGGATGCCCTCGCCGCGTCCGACTACCTGGTTCTGTCCTCGAACCGGGTATACGGTGCCATCCGGCAGCTTCCCACGCGCTACCCGATGTCCATCCGCTTCTACGACCTATTGTTCGCCGGTCAGAGCGGCTACGAGCAGCGGGCGAGCATTCACTCGTTTCCCAACCTGGGGCGGTGGGAGATCAACGATCAGGGAGCCGACGAAGCTTGGCACGTCTACGATCACCCGCAAGTGGACGTGTTTGCGAAGACGGAACGCTTCGACCCGGAGAGGCTTCGGGCGCAGCTTCTGCCACTGACAGACCCCGCCGTTCGCACCTGGCGCGGCTTCCAGGCGGAGGCCGAAGCCGATCGCAGCCCGATCGCTCGTTGGCTGGCCGGTCTTGTTTCTCGTCGAGGGCCGCCGGCCGAGGTGGCGACTCCCGTCTCTGAGCCCCGGGTTGATCTCCTGTTGTCTCCCGAACGCGTCGCGGCGCAACGGGCAAGCGGAACATGGCGGGATTTGTTTCATCTGCGTAGCCTGCGGAACCGCTCACCCATCTTGGCCATCCTTCTCTGGTACGGAACACTGGCGCTGATCGGTCTGGCCGCCTTCCCCTGGCTCAGCCTGGCACTGCGGCCCCTTGCCGACCGCGGTTGGTCGGTCAGCCGAGCGGCGGGTCTGCTGATCATCAGTTGGTGTGGCTGGCTGCTGGCCTCGACTGGCCAGGTGGCGCACACCCGGGCCCTGGTGGCACTATGCTTCGTCGCCCTGGCTGCCAGTTCGGCGGTTCTCAGCTGGCGCCAACGGACTTGGCTTGCCGCCTGGCTAAGGTCGCAGTGGAGGCTGCTGGCGGTCGAGGAAGGCCTCTTCGCTCTCCTCTTTGCCATCTTCCTGGCCATTCGCATGGCCAACCCGGACCTGTGGCACCCGTGGTACGGCGGCGAGAAGCCGATGGATTTCGCGTATCTGAACGCGATCCTGCGCACGTCTGCCTTCCCACCGTATGACCCGTGGTTCGCCGGCGGGCAGATGAACTACTACTACTACGGCTTCGTGCTCGTCTCGGTGGCTGTGAAGCTGACCGCGGTGGTGCCCTGGCTGGCGTACAACCTCATCCTTCCCAGCCTGGCCGCAATGACCGGACTGGGCGTATTCGGCGTCGTGTACTCCTGGGCGAGGGGATTCCACATCCCGGTGCGCGTGGCAACGGCTGCCGGCCTGCTGGGCACCCTGCTCGCGGTGATCGCCGGCAATCTGTACCAGGTTCAGCTGGTAGCCCATCGACTGGCCGACCTAGCGCCGGGACAGCTTCCCAGTCGCCTGCCGGGATTCGCCACCCTGGTCCGCGCTGCCCAGGGCTGGTGGCAGGTGGCCGCCCACGGCGCCCGACTGAACATCGGCCGTGGCAACTGGTACTGGGATGCGTCGCGCGCCATCATCGTGCCCACCGATGCCCCCATCACCGAGTTCCCGTTCTTCACCTTCCTGTACGCCGACCTGCATGCCCACATGATGGCGCTGCCGCTCACCGTTCTGGCTCTGGCAGTCGCGCTGGCGTGGATCCTGCCGTCGCGGCAGCGGGCTTGGCCGGCCCTGCTCCCCGAGCGATGGCAAATCGCGCGGCTGGCTCTGGCAGCCTTGGCGGTGGGCGCCCTGTGGCCCACCAATACCTGGGACTATCCCACCTACCTGGCGGTGGTCGGCGGTGCCATCGCGGCGGCCGCGTGGCAGCGCGAAGGTCGGTTGGGCAGGGGCTGGGGAGCGCGGCTGTTGGCGCAGGTCGTGCCACTGGCGTTGGCGAGCTTCCTGTTCTTCTGGCCGTACCACGCCACCTACGCCCGCCCGTACGGCAGCTTCCAACTCTGGTGGGGCTCACGGACGCCCTTGGGTAGCTACGTGACGATTCACGGCCTGTTCCTCTTCGCCGTGCTGACCCTGGCCGCCTGGCGATTGGGGATGCTGGCGGGACGCGACCTGGCGATGGCCCGCCGGCGCCTGGCGTACTCTGCCGTCGCCTTTGGGTTGCCCCTCCTCTTGCTGGTATGGCACGCCGCACGCCACACCGCCACCGATGCTGGGCGGCCCACGCCTTGGGTGCCGATCTTTGGTCTGGCCATGCTGACCGCGGCCGGCACATGGCTGACGTGGCCGCAGCGCCTGCCACGTGAGCGTTTCCTGGCATGGCTGTTGCTTGTTGGCGTGGGCCTCACGCTGGCGGTCGAGTACGTGGTCCTGGCTGGCGACATCGGGCGCATGAACACCGTGTTCAAGTTCTACATCCAGGTGTGGATCCTGTGGTCGGTGCTGGCCGCCCTTGCGGTGGCGCTACTCGCGGTCCGGCTGCGCCGGGTTGACTGGGCCCACTGGTGGTGGATCGGCCTGGCGATCCTGATCGGTTGTGGCTTGCTCTACCCGTTGACGGCAGCCCCGGCCAAGATGCGGGACCGGTTCCCAGCCATGGCCGGTGCCGATCTGGGCGCGGAGGACTACGCCGCCAACTGGCAGCCAAGCCTGTCGGGGATCGCCTACCTGGATTACGCGGTGTACGACGACGATGGCTTCCCCCTGCGGCTGGCCTACGACCGCGACGGCATCCTGTGGTTCCTCGAGAACGTCCCCGGCACGCCAACCATCCTGGAGGGCTTCCGCGAGAAGGCGTACCGTTGGGGCTCGCGTTACAGCATCCACACCGGCTTGCCGACGGTCGTTGGCTGGGACTGGCATCAGAAGCAGCAGCGGAATGCCGTGGGCGGCCACGTGGTGGATGAACGAACGGGCCACGTGGCGGAGATCTATAACACCACGGACGAGGCACGGGCGCGCGCGCTGCTTGCCCAATACGGCGTCGAGTACGTCGTCATCGGCGAGATGGAGCGAGCCTTCTACTCCGCCGCTGGTCTGGCCAAGTTCGATCGCTGGCTGGCCGATGGCACGGCCGTGCTGGCCTATGGCAACCCTGGAGTGCGGATTCTGCGTCTGACCAGCAGTGGAGCCCAACGCTGATGGCGATTCTGGATGCCGTGATCCGCTGGTGGTTTGTCTTGTCGCTGCTCGGCTGGGCAGCGGTGCCGATGGCCTGGCGCTTGTTCGTCGTTCTGCCCGATCGCGGGCTTTCGCTGGCGCGGCCCTTGGGCCTGCTAGTGGCTGGCTACGTGTTCTGGCTCGGCGTCGCAGCGCGGATCTTGCCCAACTCCTGGTCGGGGGCGGCCTTTGCGCTGCTTTCCGTGGCCCTGCTGAGCATCGCCTGCGCCGGCCGCGATTGGCGGCCGCTTCTAACCGACGTGCGTCAGCGGCGCTGGCTGTTCCTGGGCTATGAATGGCTGTTCTTCGTCGCTCTGGCTGCCTGGTCCCTGTATCGCGCCCACAACCCAGCCATTGAGACGGCCGGTGGTGAGAAATACATGGAGATGGCGTTCATCAGCTCGGTGCTACGCAGCCCGAGTTTCCCGCCGGCCGATCCGTGGCTGAGTGGCCACGCCATCAGTTACTACCACTTGGGCTACATCCTGATTGGTCTCGTCGCCCGTCTGACCGCGGTTGTGCCCTACGTCGCCTTCAACTTGGTCGTCCCGGCCATCTTGGGCATGTGCCTGCTGGGGATGTTTGGGATCGGGTACAACCTGGTGGCGTTGCGGGGCGTGGCTGACCGGCGGTGGCGGGTCGCCGGCGGGTCGATTGCCGCTGTGCTGCTGGCCTTCGTGGGCAGCCTCGAAGGGGCCCTCGAGCTGGCCTATGTCCGAGGCCTAGGGTCGCCGGCGTTCTGGCGGTTCCTCGACATCCGGGATCTCACCGTGGGCCCCAATTCTTGCGGCGACGAGGGCCTAGGCTACGCTGCTGGCGGCTGGTTGCCCGGCAGGTTCCTCTGGTGGTGGCGTGGCTCGCGGGTGATCCACGACCGCTGTACGGAGGTCATTCACGAGTTCCCGTTCTTTAGCTTCATGCTGGCGGATAACCACCCGCATGTGCTGGCCCTGCCGTTTGCCATCCTCGTCTGCGGCCTGGCGCTCAGCATTCTGGCTGGCCGCTGGGATGGCGAACCGTCCCCTCTCCGGTCGCCGACATGGCTGGCGGTAGCGCTGGCCGTCGGTGCCCTTGGCTTTCTGAACGCTTGGGATCTGCCGACGTATGGTCTCGTGGTCGTGCTCGCCTATGCGCTACGCAGCCTAACCCGGCCGCCGCCGGCCATAGGCGTCGAGGCCACCGATGGCGCGTTGGGAGCCGTGGTGGGGATCGGACTCGCGGCGCTGGGCTGGCGGCTCTCGGCCCGCTGGCTGAGTGCGGTTTCGGGCCAGTCGCCGGATGCCTCGCCTGGAATGGCGGGCCTGACGGGTGCAGTCCTGTTGGTGGCCGTGGCGGCGGCGGCGACGTACGGCGTCTGGCGCCAGGCAAGTCGGGGCAGTACGGTGTACCGCCATGTGTGGGCGGTGGGCCGGTTTGCCATCTGGCTGGTGACATTGGCGCTGGTGCTGTATGCCCCGTTCCACGTTGGCTTCCGTTCCCAGGCTTCGGGGATCGGCGTCGTGGCCGTCCGCTCGCGGCTGGCACAGTGGCTAGTTCACTTCGGATTCCTGTGGTACCTGGTGGTGAGCCTCATCGCCTTGCATGCCGCCTCCGCCTGGCGCTCGCGGCATGCGTGGAGCCGGGCTTCTTGGTTGGCGGTGGCCGCCATCCTGCCCGTGATCGCCTTCTCCCTGGCGCGTGCCCAGTGGGTGCCGCTGCTCGTGGGCGGCAGCCTTCTGGCCGGCGTCGTCACCCTGATCGAGCTCTGGCGGGCGGTCGTGGTGACTCCTGCGCCGCCGGCGCCCGAGGCAGAGGAGCGCAACGGCCGCCAGGGGACCGTTGCGGCGAAGCGATCCGGCACTGCACCGCCCGCGCCGGCGTTGCCCGTCTCCGCCGCCTACGCGCTGGTCTGTGGCTCGGTGGGTCTTCTCCTGTGCTTGGGCACGGAGTTTCTGTTCATCCGCGATCTGTTTGGCAATCGCATGAACACCGTCTTCAAGCTGTTCTTCCAGGCCTGGCTGCTCTTCTCGCTGGCCGGCAGCTTTGCGATCTGCCAGGTCTTTCTGGCGCGTGCCAGGTTGCGATGGCTGTGGCTGGTGCCGGCGGCCGGCCTTTTCCTGGCCAGTCTCGCCTACCCTCTTGCGGCGCTGCACACCCGCACCAACGGCTGGCGGATGCGGGATCTGACCCTCGATGGTCTCGCCTGGTGGCGGACGAGCCATCCCGATGACCTGGCGGCGGTCCAATGGTTGAATGGCAATGTGCCGGGCTTGGTCACCATCCTGGAGGCGTCGGGTGGGGGCTACGAGCACAACGGTCGGATCTCGATGGCCACTGGCCTGCCGACGGTGCTCGGCTGGGAGGGCCATGAACACCAGTGGCGCGGCACCCGCGAGGACATCGATCCGCGGCGTGCCGACGTGCAGGAAGCGTACACGACACGAAGTCGCGAGCGCTTCCGCGAGCTGCTCGAGAAATACCAGGTCCGATTCGTGGTGGTCGGCGATGTGGAGCGCGCCAAGTACAATCTGACCGATGCCGATGTCGCGCGTCTGGCGCGCTGGCTGACGACGGTGTTCCGCTCGGGGCGAACCACCGTTTTCGCGTACCCGTAATCGACAGGTGAGCCATGAGTGACGATTCCCGGCAAGAACGGAAGGGTGTCTCGCCGCCCAGCCACCCGGTTACCACCACCGTCGAGGTAGCTTTGTACGTGGCGCTGGTGGTCGTGGCACTCGTCTTGCGCCTGATCCGACTCGACTGGCTGCCGCTAGGCGAACGGGAAGCGGCGTTGGCGTTTCCCGCCTGGGAGGCAGCGCGCCCCGAGTCGGCGGCGGGCGTGCCGGGCGAGCCTCTCTTGTTCCACCTGCTGCGGCTCGTGTTCTGGCTGTTGGGCGGGGGTTCGGATGTCACGGCCCGCCTCGTCCCGGCATGCGCTGGCGTTCTGGCCGTTGCTCTGACGTGGCGGTTGCGAGGCGTCTGGGGACGCTCCTCCGCCCTGGTTCTGGCCGGGCTCTTCGCCGTGTCCCCGGTCTGGTTGTTCGCTAGCCGCCAGGTCAGCGGGCAGACCCTGAGCCTGGCAGCCATCGTGCTCCTTCTGGGCGGTCTGGCGGCCAACCGCCCGCGGGATCGAATGCTCGTCCCCGTCGCTGCCGGGCTTGCCCTCGTGGCTAGCAACTTCGTGTACGGGCTGATCCTCGCGGCAGTCGTCTATGCTGTGGTCGTTGCGCTACGTGGTGAACTGCGCGACCACTGGCGGATCCTGGCCGGCATGTGGCCGGAGAATGCCGACCGGCAGGGTGCCTTGGTGCTCTTCGTGGGGACGATCATCCTGGCCGCCACTGGACTGTTGAGCCAGCCCAGCGGTTTTGCCGCCCTTGTCGAGGGGCCCGCGAGCTGGGCCGTGGCACTCCTGGACGGACCACGGGGCGTGGGGCAGTGGCTGCTCTTGCCCCTGGCGGCCTACGCGCCGCTCACGTCGGTCTTCGGCCTGGTCGGGCTGTTCCTGGCAGCGCGGCGATTGCGCCGGATCGACGTGTTCCTTCTGCTGTGGACTGGCGTTGCCCTGGCCATCGCCCTGGCGACGCGATCGTCGCTGGGAGCGATGGAGCTGTTGCTGCCGCTTACGCTGGCCGCCGCCCTGGCCATCGCCAGCTTGCTCGAGGAAGTGGCGGAGCAGTTCCAGTGGCAGGAGGATGGTGTCATGGTGGCGATCCTGCTCACCATCCTGGGCTTCGGTCTCATCCAGGCATGGAGCCATTGCTACCACGGGGCGGCCAGCAGCGAGCGCCTCATGGCTGGTGCCCTTTTGCTGGCGTTGGCGCTGGTAGTGGCCTACTCCTTTCTCTGGGGCGCTCGGCTGGCGCTGCGTGTCACGGGCCTCACGGCACTTCTCGTGCTCTCGGTGCTCTCCTGGGCGAATGGCACGCCCCTCGCCTACCGTGGTGGGCGCATGGTGCGCGAGCTACTGCATGCCGAATATGCCACCAGCGACACGGCGACGCTGGCTCACAACCTGAGTCTGGCTTCCTGGGCCGAGACGCGCGACCCCGATGCTCTGGAGACGTATGTCGCTCCCGAGTTGCGGCCGCAGCTGGCCTGGCCCTTGCGGCAACGGGAGGCGCTGGTGTGGCAGACGCCGAGCGAGGGGGCCAGCCCCGGTGCGCTGGTGCTGCCGGGCGTGACCGATCGGCTGGCGCTGGGCAGTGGCACCTACCGCGGGACTCGGTACGCCATCGTCGGCCGCTGGCAACCCCAACTGGACACGCTCCAGAACTTCCTCCGCTGGTATCTGCAGCGTCGGTCGCCCTCCGGCGCCTCGCAGGCGGGCGACATCGCCTACGACCAGGTGGAGCTCTACCTTCGCACCGAATGAAGTGAGGGACCGAATGACCGAGACGGAGTCAACGCACGGATCGCTGCTCGATCGCACCCTGGCGCGAGCCATCGTCCTTGACTGGGAGAAGGCCCTCTGGCTGGGAGTTTTCGTGCTGGCGCTTGTCGCCCGGTTGTGGCAACTGGGTGACCGCGCCATGTCGCATGATGAAAGCCTGCACACGCACTTCTCGTGGCAGCTTTTCGATCGCGGCAACTACGTTCACGATCCCATGATGCATGGGCCGCTCCTGTACCATGCCACGGCGCTTTCGTACTTCCTCTTTGGCGTCAGTGACCTGACGGCCCGTCTGTTCGCCGTCGTATGCGGCGTGTTGTTGGTGCTGAGTCCACTCCTCCTGCGCAAGTGGCTTGGCCGTGTCGGTGCGCTGGCCACAGGGCTCATCTTGGCGCTGTCGCCTACCGTGCTCTACTACAGCCGGTACATTCGGCATGACGTTGCGGTGGAGCTCTTCACTGTGGCCATGGTCATCGGCTTTCTCCGGTTCCTGGACTCGGGCGAGGGCCGATGGGTTCTTCTGGCCTTGATGGCCATCGCGCTAGGCGTGACCACAGCCGAGATGACGTACATCAATGGCTTCGTGTTGCTGAGCTTCCTCGTTCTGGCGCTCGTCGCCGAACGACTGGCGCCGCGGTCACGCGAATGGCTGACCACCGGCCTAGCCGCCATCGGATTGGGTCTCTTGGCGTTCGCCATCGTGGCCAACACGGGACGCCTGGGCGACGTCACGACCAAGGACCAACCCCTCTGGACGGCCATGCAGTTCAGCTTCCTGGCTTCCGGCGTGTGTCTGGTCTGGGCGTTGGCGACGGGGTTTTTGGGGCGCGTTCACGCCGCGCCAATGGTTACCAAGGCCGAGCCGGAAGGCGGCAAACTGGCCGATCTGACGGTTGAGCGTTGGTCCGCTCGCTACGAGCGCCTCGAGCGGGCGTTGCTGCCGCTCGTCTCAGGCGCGGTCGTCCTGGCGCTGGGTCTGGCGATGGCTGCCGCGGGGCGGAACGCTGCCGTGGGCAGTGCCGCCGAGTGGCTGGCGGGTGTCGCTCCCACGGTGCAGATCGTGGGGGCTCTGATCCTTGCCTACGCAGTGGCGGCCCTGGTCTTGGGGCAGGCCCGCCGCGCGTTGGGTGCGCGGCTGCATGGCCTGCTCATCGCCATCGGTGTGCTGGTGGCCGGGCTCGTGCTGGTGCTGCGCGGTATCCAGGGTACACCTGGGCAAGGAGCGGAGGCGGCGGGCGGCCAGCCATGGCTGAGCGGCAGCATCCTCACGGGAATATTGGCCATGGCGGTCGGTCTGTTCTTGTACGGCGTATTCAGCTGGCTGTTCGAGCGGCATCGCGAGCGTGCCCTAGCCCGCGCATTGGGCGACATGCCCCTGGGGTTGGTCGCCAGCGGCCTGGCGATTGGCTTCGTGATCTACGTGCTTCTCTACACGACCTTCTTCACGCAGCCCCAAAAGATCGGCGGTTTCCTCGACTCCATCCGCTATTGGTTGAGCCAGCACGAGGTCGTGCGGGGTGATCAGCCGTGGTACTACTACAGTATCTTTGCTCCGATGTATGAGTTCGTGCCGTTCTTCCTGTCGCTCGCCGCCTTGGTAGTGTACCTCGTCTCGCCAAGGCTGAGAACGGGTCGCGGCAACGACGCCCTTTCGGGCGACGATCCGGCACCGGCGGCACGGCTGTTCGTCCCAATGAGCATCACCTGGGCGACGGGCGTTTTCTGGATCTTCTCCTGGGCGGGGGAAAAGATGCCCTGGCTGCTCGTGCACCTCGTCGTGCCCATGGCCTTCGTGGCCGGGCGCCTGGTGGCTGATACGTTCGGCGAGATCGACTGGCCGCTCCTCCGTGCCCGCGGTTGGCGGATTGCCGGTCTGACGCTGTTGCTGGTGGCGGTGCTCGCGACGTGGCTGGTAGGGCAAGGCGGGGTGGCCTCGCGGCTGACGACGGACGCGGCCGCGACCGACGCCGGCACCTCCACCGCGGTGGCCGGCTGGTTGCTGGGGCTGCCGGTGCTGGCGCTGCTGGTGTGGGGACTCTGGCGGGCCAGCAGGGAAGTCCCGCGGCGACAGTGGCTGCTATCCGTTGCTTTGGGCGTGTTGCTTCTGCTTGTGGCGCTGAATGTGCAGGTCTCGCTACGTGCCAACTTCATCAACGACGAGCTGGCCACCGAATACATCGTATACGCCCACGGTACTCCGGATGACAAACTGGTCTATGAGACACTTCTCGACATGCAAGAGCGATTGGGTGTGGATCGACCTCTCTCCATCGCCTATGATGACGAGGTAAGTTGGCCTTTCACTTGGTATTTTCGCGACAGTGACTGGTACGCAGCGCACTATCTGGCCAAGAAGCCTTCCGGCACACTCAGCGAAGACGTAGCGCTGGTGGGTTCGCCGAACTACTCAAATTGGGAACCCTACATGCGGAACCGGTATCACTCGATCGAATACCGACGTATGTGGTGGCCGAACGAGGGATACAAGGGACTGACGCCACGCATCGTTTGGAACAGCCTCTTTGACGCCAAAGCGCGCCGAAATGCTTTGAGGATTCTCTTCCAGCGCAAGTACACTCTGGATCCGCGGTCCGACGACCCGCAGAAGAAGTCGTTGGCCGACTGGTACCATCATGCCAACATGCGTTTGTACATCCGGAAGGATATCCTCGCCAAGTTGTGGCCCCTTCTGCAGGTGCGGCCGGGCTGGCTGAGCGATGTGGACACCACCGCTGCGGCGCCACCCCAGACGGCGCTGACGATTGAGCAGGTGTACGAGACCGGGCCGCAAGGAGTGACCTTGCAGGCCCCCAAAGGCATTGAGATCGGTCCCGATGGTCGCTTGTACGTGTTGGACCACGGCAACCGGCGGGTGGCGGTGTTCGAAGCGGATGGCACGGCTGTGGCCGAGATTGCGGCCGGTGCCCTGAGTGTCAATGGCGACCCCAAGAACGAGCCGAGCGCTTGGGGCGTCGGCATTGGTCCGGACGGGGCAGTGTACATTGCCGACACGTGGAACCACCGAGTGCTCAAGTACGTGAACGGGGAGCAAGTCTGGTCGACCGGTAGCTTCGGGCAGCCGGTCTCGGCCTCGGAGGACTTGGGCCTGTTCTACGGACCGCGCGACGTGGCGGTGGGACTGGACGGCCTGGTGTACGTGACCGACACGGGCAACAAGCGGATCGTTGTCCTGGACGCCATGGGCACGCCGATTCGAGCCTTTGGCGGCGCCGGGGTGCAACTGGGGGAGTTCAATGAACCGACGTCGCTGGCCTTCGACCCCGAGACCGGCGATCTGTACGTAGCCGATATCTGGAACTATCGCATCCAGCGCTTCGATCGCAGTCTCGCGCCTGTGGCCGAGTGGCAGGTGGACGGCTGGACGAGCCAGGAGGCGGCCCACAAGGCCTATCTGGCCGTCGGACCGGGCGGCATCGTGGTGGCCAGCGACCCAGCCGCCAATCTGGTGTGGGTGTACGATCGCAGCGGCAAGCTGCTTGGCACTCTGGATGTGGTGAACGATGAACGGGGCCTACACCAGCCCATTGGTGTGGCTGTCGATGCCCAGGGCCGTGTCTACGTTGCCAGCTCGGAGTCGGGAATCGTCACCCGCTACGTGGTGCCGGCCCTCGCCGCAGTGGCGCAACCCCCCACCGCCCAGGAGTCCGAGGGCGGGAGCGCGGCGGCCGAAGAGGGTGCAGCCGTCTCGCCAACCGCTGCCGAAGCGGGCGCCGAGGCTGCTACGGCGGCCGA
>DAOUCP010000017.1:0-9953 GCA_034432155.1 Anaerolineae bacterium | reverse complement strand
GCTCTTCACCGATGCCGATTGCCGCCCGCTGCCGGACTGGGCAGCGCGGATGGTGGCCCCCTTCGCCGACCAGCGCGTGGCGGCGGTGAAGGGCCTTTTCGCCAGCGACCAGCCGTCCCTGGTGGGGCGGCTGGTGCAGGCCGAGTACGAGGAGAAGGAAGCGCGCATGCTGCGGCCGGCGCAGGTGGCATTTGTCGCCACGGCCGCCGCTGGCTTCCGGGCGGATGTGTTCCGCGCGGTGGGCGGCTTCCGGGAGGATCTGCCAGCGGTGGAGGACACCGAGCTGTCCTTTCGCTTAGCCGAACAGGGCCATCGCATCGTGGTGGCACCCAAGGCGCGGGTCTACCATGCGCATCCCGAGACCGTGGCTGACTATGCGCGGCGCAAGTTCCGATACGGTCGCTGGGGGGCGAGAGTGTATCTGGCATTCCCGGCACGCGTGGTCGACGACACCCGAACGCCATGGTCCATGCGCTGCCAGCTCCTTCTCGTACCCCTGCTGGCGGTGCTCACATTCCTACTGGGTGCGGCCCTGGTGCGCCGCTCGGATGCCCACTGGCTCGGTCGCCTGTGGCTCGCCACGTTGCTGAGCTACGCGGCATCGGTGATTCCCTTTGCCTGGCGCACGCGTCGCGACCCGGCAGTTGCGCTGGCTGCCTGGCCCCTGTTTGCCGTGCGCGGTCTTGCGGTGGCTTCCGGTGTGGCATTTGGGCTCCTGAGCTGCCCGCGACGGCTGCGCTTGGCACGTCGAAGCGGCTCTCCGCCGGCGAGCGGCCGCTCGCCAGGCAAGTGGCTGCCCTTGGCGGGGCAGAGGCTGCGCTCGCTGGCCCGTTCGCGCACTGGCGCCCCGGGCGCGGCAGAGCCGGCGAGGACGGATCGTCCATGACGGCGCCGCGACGTTGGGGTTCGCTCCTCCTGGCCCGCATTGTTCTCTTAGGACTCGCGAACGGGCTTCTCTGGGCCGCTCTAGTGCCGCCCTGGCAGACGCCCGACGAACCGAAGCACTACGAGTACGCCCGACTCATGGCGGAGCGTGGCCAGTTGGTGGCCTTCGCCAGCGAGGCGGAGGCCGCCGACCCGGAACTGCAGGCCTGGATTCTGGGCTCCATGGACGAGCATCGCTTCTGGTGGTTCGGGCGAGCGCCGGCCTACGAGCCGGGTCGGCCGGTGCACCGTTTCGCCGACGTTTGGGTCATGGGCATGCACACCGCGCTGTACCGTTCGTCACCGCTCTACTACTGGTTGGTGGCGCGGCTGCAGCCAGCCGATCGGCTGTGGGGGCTTTACTGGGGACGGCTCCTGTCCGTCTTCCTGGGAGTGGTGGTGGTCATGGCGGCCGGCGTTGTGGCGCGCGAGCTGTTTGGGGATGAGCCGCTGGTGCGCTACGGAGTGCCGCTCTTTGTGGCCCTGCACCCCATGTTCGCCTTCGCGCAGGCTGGCGTCAACAACGACAGTCTCCTGAACGCCCTGGCGGCAGTGACGTTCCTTTGGATGGTGCGTTGCCTCGTCCGGGGCACGAGCGTGACTCGGCTGGCCACGCTGGCCATCAGCCTGGGCTTGGCTCTGGTGGTCAAGCGGACCGCTGTCTTCCTGTTGCCGCCAGCTGTCCTGGCCCTCGTGCTGGCATCCGCCACCAGGGCCCGCCAGCGGTGGGCGACGCTGGCCGTCAGCCTGTTAGCGGTCATTGCCGTGGGATTGGGCAGCTGGCGCCTGTGGCAAGCTGGCGGTGCGTCCATCCTGCCAGCCCCTTGGCGCGATGCGGCGCTTCGCTATCTCTTCAATGAGCCGGACCAGCCGACGCGCATGCTGGCCGTGCTGCGCTCGCCGGCTGGTCGCGCCGTCCTCCTGGAATACGGCTGGCGGATGCATGACACGTTCTGGGGAAGCTACGGCTGGGATGTGATTCGCTACGCACGCCCTCTCTACGCCGCTTTCGCCGTGCTGGGTGCGTTGGGCGTCCTCGGGTTCGTCGCCAGGGCGCTGCGGCGTCGACTGAGCTGGCCGCAGGGCGCCGCGGTCCTGACCTCGATGGCCGCTCTGGGTGGCACCGTCGTCGCCGCGTGCCTCTTTTTCGGGGCCTACCTCACCGAAGCCTATGCACCGCCGCCGCAGGGTCGGTACTTGATGGCGACCGTCATTCCCTATGCCCTCGTTCTCGTGGCCGGCCTCGGGGGCTGGCTGGCGCCCGATCGCCAGGCACGGGCGTTGCGCGTGCTCCTGGTGGCGCTCCTGGCGTTCGATGTGGGCACCTTGGTGGGCTTGGTCATCCCGTACTATTATGGCTAGTGCGATGAGGAAGCAGATGGGAGCTCGGATTGCCCGCAATCGGGTCGCCCAGGCGACGGCAGAGGTGCTGGCCGATCGGTTAGCAGCAGATCGCGAGACAAGTGGCGCCGCTCGCCGCTCCGACACCCAGCGGCGCCGCCAGGGCGCGGCTGCGGGTAGTCGGCTTGTGCTCCTGGGTACGCTCTTACTGCTCGTGGGGAGGGGGGTCGGCGGCAGAGCCCCCGTTGCGCGGCCAGCCTTCGCCCAGCCAGGGCCGGCCCCGCTTCCGGTCTACTTGCCGCTGGCGCTCCGGGCGGCGGCCGATCTGCCAAGACCCACACCGGCAACGTCGCCGGCCGCGCCGACCACCACGCCCGCAACGGCAGTGCCGACAAGCTCGGCGACGCCCACGCCAATCCAGCCGCAGCCCCCGATCTTTGGCGTGCAGATCGGCGTCCAGCCCTACGACCGCAGTGCTGCAGAGTTCGCGTCCTTCCTCAGCGCTCTCATGGACCGGCTGACGACCGCCGGTGTGGGCTGGCTGCGGGTGCCGGTGTTCTGGTATGCGATCGAGGGACGGGACGCAACGCCACCGCTTCGGGACTGGTCGTTCACCGATCGCACGCTAGGCGCCGTCGGCCAGCGGGGCCTGTCGGTGATGGCCGTGGTCTATGGGCACCCCGCGTGGGCGGCCAGCCGGAGTTGCGGACCTGTCGACCGGGTGCCGCTCTCGCGCTACGGCGATTTCCTCACCGCCCTGGTGGAGCGCTACGACGGCGACGGCCAGGACGACGCTCCAGGCTCGCCCGTGGTTCGTGCTTGGGAGATCGGCAACGAGCCCGACTTCGCCCCAGGCCAAGCCAAGGGCGAAAGCGACTACGGCTCGTGCTTTGGCGATGATGGCGGACCGTCGGCGTATGCCGAGCACCTGCGGGTAGCGGCACAGGCGGTGCATGCCGCCAGCCCCGAAGCGCAACTCGTGTTCGGGGCACTAGCCTACGAGCGCTTCTACAATGCGCCGGCCTGGTACCGCACCGCACACCGCGGTCCGTTTCGCTATGGCTTCGTGCGAGAAGTCCTCAGCCAGCTGGCCGCGAGCCATGCCGGTGAACCAGGCTGGCCGTTCGTGGATGCCTTCGCCGTGCACAATTACAACGACTTCCGTGACAACTGGGAAGCGAATGCGGCCAGCGATGAGGCGGTGGACCGCGAGCTCGTGGACAAGCTTGCTCGTTTCCGGGCCAACGAGCTGCACCCGGCAGGGGATGCCTATGAGTGGGCGAGCCTGCCGGTGCTGGTAAGCGAAGTGAGCATGGCGGACTCGCCTTCCAACCAGTGGATCGCTCGCTCCGCCGAGTACCAACTGGCCTACATCGGCCAGGTGATGGTGCGGGCCCTGGCCGCCGGTTCCGGCGCAGCCATCTGGTACCTGGATCAGGATTACGCGGTGGGCGACTGCGGCGAACCCGACGCCTGGCAGACATTTGGGCTCTTCCGATCGCTGCGCGTGGCCCGCGAGGCAGCCCGCTGCCCCAGCAACCCCCTGCCGGGCTATCGTCCGGCAAGCGATCTGGAAGCCAAGCCCGTCCTCACAGCGCTGCAGACGCTGAGCCGGCAGTTGCAGGAAGCAACATTCGATCGTCTGCTGACCCCTCAGGAGACCGGTCACTGGCAGGTACAGGCTTATCGCTTCCGCCGTCCGGACGGCGGCTACGTGCTGGTGGCGTTCGCTGATCACGGGCAGCCCCTGGGTCGGAAGGTGGCCGGGGTCCCCGTGGCCGATCCCAGCCATGTGCTCCGGGTGGATCGCTCGATGCTGCCTGATTGGTCGGGTCGAACGCGCCTCGTGGACTGTCTCGGCGCCGAACGGACGAGCTCGGAGGATCCCGTCGCGTTGACGGTGGACTTCCGGCCGGTGTACATCTCGGCCCTTCCGCCGGCGAGCTCGGCCGCCGTTTCTCCCACCGAGCCAGCCATCCCAGCCACACGATTGCCGTCCGCCGGCAGGAGTGCCCTCGACGAGCTCTTGGCAGCGGCGACCCAACTGGCAACTTCCACCGCCACACCACGCGTGGTATTCGCATCCGCGACGCCCAAGGGAACAGCAGTCTCCCCCGCTGCCGTGGCAACGAGTGGCCCTGGAGCGGCGAGCGTTACCGCCGGCCGGCCCGCGTCGGCACCCGGCTCGCCGAACGTGGGTACGGCGCCGGGCGACGTGCTCGCACCGGGAGAGACGGCGACTCCGGATGGACTGTCGGCGGCGAACCCGACGGGCTCCCAATCGGGCGGGGATGCCCGGGCGGCCAGCCAGGCCAGCCCTCCTGGACCCGAGCCGCCTAGAACCGAGCGGGGTGTCCGCGGCCGTGCCGAGGCAGAGAGGGAGCCAGACGCAATGGGCCCTGCCGAGGCACGGGGCTCGGCAAGGGCCACGCCCTGGGCACGCCGTGGTCTGGTCCATCTGCCGGCCGATGAGCCGGGGCTGCGGCGCATGTGGACGGAATACGGTTCGCCGTGGCAGGGCATGACCCTGGCCCAGCGGCTCACCAGGGGCCGGCCATGGGCGGGGGGATCCCTCTTCGCCTACGGCGTCTTGGTCGCCCTCTTCTGCCTGGCGGTGCTAGGCGTCTGGCGAGGCATGGATCCGCTCGCGCCCACGGAGGCTCCTTCGCTGGCTTGCCGCCAAGTGCCATCGGAGGCTCCTTCGCCAGCCTGCCGCCAAGCGCCGTCCGGTGAGGACGTGGTCGATACTCCGGGCAAGGCAAGTGGCCGGATCCAACCATGAAGTACGTCGCCGCCTTCGGCCTGCTGGCGGTCCTGGTGGCCTGTCGGCCTGGGCAAGCGGTACCGTCGCCTGCGCCCGGCCCGACCGACGCTGTGGTTGCGCAAGGGACGGCCGGCTTCGCCCGGCCGCTCGCGGAGGACCGATGGTGGCCGGCCGAGCTACCGATCGGCGTCCAGCTGTTTGAGGCAGACGTCGAAACCCCGGCCCTGGACCATCTGCGCAATGCCGGGATTGCCTGGGCGCGCGCCCGGGCTCTCTGGAAGGCGATCGAGCCCGAACACCAGGTACCGCCTCGCTACGACTGGCAGATGAGCGATCGACTGCTCGGCGCCACGACGGCCGCGGGTTTTCGCAATGTGGTCGTCGTGTACGCCAATCCGCCGTGGGCAGCCGACTCGGAGTGTGGTCCGGTGCGGCCCGAGCGGATGGCCGACTACGCCGCCTTCTGGAGCGCGCTGGTGGAACGCTACGATGGCGACGGCGAGGCGGATGCGCCCGAGGGCGCCGTGGCGCACATCTGGCAGGTGTCCAACGAGGTGGACTTCGATCCAACAGCCGTATCCGCCGAAGCGGACTACGGCGGCTGCTTCGGCAACGATCCGGCAGCCTATGCCGAGCAGCTCGCGGTTGCCTACCGGGCGATCAAGGCCGCGGATCCCGGTGCCCAGGTAGGCTTTGGTCCGGTCGCCTACGATCGGTTCACGGTGGCCTCGGCTCCACCAGGCTGGACGGGATCCCCTGGCCCATTTGTCCACGATTTCACCCAGCGGGCGCTTGAGCACCTGTACCGCCACCATCCGGCGGATAAGCAACTTCCCTTCTTTGACTTCGTGGCGATTCACAATTACAACGACAACGCAGATCAGTGGGACCGGCCACCGCTGCGCGAGATGCTCGGCAGGATCAGCGCCTTTCGGAACGAGCAACTGGCGCTGCCGGGTTTCTACGACCTTCGGCGCATGCCGCTCGTGGTTTCCGAAACGGGCCTGGCGGCATCGCCGTCGGATGAGTGGACGGAACGCTCCGAGGCCTTGCAGGCCGCCTACGTGGCCCAGACCTTCGTGCGGGCGATGGCCGTCGGCGCCGTGGCCGCCATCTGGTATTCGGCCCGCGACAGCAATTTCGGCGACTGCGTGCCTCCGCACTGGGACTGGCTCACCTTCGGACTCATGCGGTCGGCCGATTTCCGGCTCGCCATCGAGGAACGCTGCCCGCTCCGCGACTTCCACCTGGACTATCGGGCGGCGTCGTCCGCTGAGCCGCGACCGGCGCTGACTGCTCTGGCGGTGCTGGCCAGACAGATGCGCGGCGCCCGGTTCGAGGGGCTGGTGGAGGCCGCGGCGACGGGCTGCGCCGATTGTGAGGTGTATCGCTTCCGCCTGGCCGATGATCGGCCGTCGCTCGTTGCCTGGGCGACGAACGGCCAGCGTTTGGGCCGGCGCGGGCTTCCGGCGCCGACTGCCCGCCTGCGCATCGACGAATCGATGCTGGCACCCTGGTCAGGGTGGCTTGCGGTGACGGACCATCTGGGGGGGGAACGGGTCGTTGCCCAAGCAGACGACGGCGCAGTGGAGCTGGATCTGGGCGTGGCACCGGTCTACCTTGCCCCCGCGGAAGCCCCCGGCTCCCGCGCGTCAAGCCATGCGGATCCTCTTCGTCGTCGCTGATCCCCTGACTCCCGTCCGCGTCCGGCCGCGGAACTTCGTGCGCTTTCTTGGCCGGGCAGGGCACGAAGTCGTGGTGGTCACGCCCCGCCGGAAGACAGCCGCGCCTGTAGACGACGGGTCCGATCGGCTCGACGGTGCCGAGGTCGTCCACACTCCCGTGATCCTGGGCCGGCGGCGGCGAGCGGTCAGTCTGACGAGGGGACTCCTTTCTGGTTGGCCGCTCCAAGCCTGGTACGCATGGCATCCCCGAATGGCCCGCTTTCTGTGCGATCTGGTGGTGAAGGCGCGGGGGGAGGGCCGGCCGTTCGATGTAGCCCATGTGGAGCACCTGCGCGCCTCGCGCTATGCCATCCAGTTAGAGCGCCTGTTGCCGGTGGTCTGGGATAGCGTGGACTGCATCACCTCGCTCTTGGAGGCGGCGCGGCAAACGTCCCGTTCGGTGAAGGGACGGCTGATCGCCACCATCGACTTGGGACGCACGCGACGCTACGAGGGCTGGCTGGTCCGGCAGTTCGATGCAGTCACCGTCACCGGGTCACGGGACCGGGACGCCCTCCTGCGTTTGGCCGAGGGCAGCCTCGCCGTCGCAGGGCCGACCACACACCGACCATCGTTGGCTGGCCGGCGGCTGGCGTCCGTCACCGTGGTGTGCAATGGCGTGGACCTGGAAGCCTTCGCCCCCGATGGCCCGAGGGACGCTCGCACCATCGTGTTCTCGGGCAAGCTCAGCTACCACGCGAACGTAACGGCGGCGCGCGTGCTCGTCGAGGAGATCATGCCGCTCGTCTGGCGCCAGGAGCCGGCGGCGCGCGTCGTCTTGGCGGGCGCTGAGCCAGCAGCGGCCGTCCGCGCACTGGCCAACCGCCATCCGGAGCGCGTACTCGTGACGGGCTTTGTGCCCGACATGGGAACCGTCCTGCGTCAAGCCACGATGGCCGCCGTGCCGCTGGTTTACGGCGTTGGCGTCCAGAACAAGGTATTGGAGGCGATGGCCACCGGGACGCCGGTGGTGGCCAGCCGACTGGCCATCGAAGCGCTGGATGTCCAGCCAGACCGGGATGTGCTGGTGGCCGATGACTGGCCATCGTTTGCCGCGGCGCTGGTGGGCCTCCTGGCCGAGCCGGAGCGCGCCAGGCGCCTCGGACAGGCCGGCCGCCGCTACGTAGAGCAGAATCACCGCTGGAGTGACGCTGTGGCGCAACTGGCAGGTGTCTACGAGCGCGCCCTAGAGGCTCACGGATCGCGGGGCTGGCAGACCAACCATGAGGCCGGCGGTCTTCCTGGATCGTGATGGCACTCTGATCCGCAATGTCCATCACGGCGCCGATCCGCTGACTGGCGAGGTGCTTGACGGCGCTGTGATTGCCCTGCGGGCCTGGCGGCGCTTTGACTACCGGCTGGTGGTCGTCACCAATCAGAGTGGCATCGGGCGAGGTCTGTTCTCCACCCAGGAGGCCCGACAGGCGGCGCGCTACCTCTGCGCCTGGCTCGGCTGGCAGGGTGTTGGGTTGGACGGCTACTACTTCTGTCCCCATCGGCCCGTCGAGTCGCCGTCGGCGATGTGCGACTGCCGCAAGCCGCAGCCGGGCATGTTGCTGGCCGCGGCCGACGCGCTGGCCATCGATCTGGCCCGCTCCTGGATGATCGGCGATATGCTCGCGGACTGCCTGGCTGGCGGGGCTGCCGGCTGTCGTTCCATCCTCTTGACGGGCGAGACGGAGGGGGGCGGCGTACGTCCACGCGCGGACGGGGAATCACTCGTGGCCCGCAACTTACCGCACGCGGCGGCCCTGGTGCTGGCGATGGACGGTCACCTCGACAGTCTCCCGCTGCCGACGAGGCCGGGGGGCGGCGCGCGGTCACGGCCCCAGGCACCGCTGGCGGTGGGCGAAGCCAGTCCCTGGCCCGATGGTCCTATCATCGAGCAAGCTCGGCGCGATGCCGGCTGGCTGGCTGACCACATCGAGCGCTCCGGTCGGAGGCGAGATCACCCCTCGCGCCAGCACGAGTAGAATCAGGCACGCCGCTGGCTCAAGGCGGCGCTTGGAAACGAGGAGCCCGAAGATGACGCTGCACGTCTACAACACGCTCAGCCGCAAGAAGGAGCCATTCGAGACGATCGAGGCCGGCAAGGTGCGGATGTACGTGTGCGGTGTCACCGTCTACGACCAGGCGCACATCGGCCATGCCATGAGCAGCATCATCTTTGACACGCTGCGGCGGTACCTGGAGCATCGTGGCTATCGGGTGCGCTACGTGCAGAACTTCACGGACGTGGATGACAAGGTCATCCGTCGGGCGAACGAGGAGGGAGTCCTGCCCTTCGAGCTAGCGGATCGCTATGCGCGGCAGTTCCTGCTGGAGCAAGAACGGCTGGGAATCCGCGAGGCGACCTTGAATCCGCGGGTCTCCAGTGAGATCCCGACCATCCTCGAGCTGGTGCAACGGCTGATCGATCGCGGTCACGCCTACGTGGGGTTGAATGGCGATGTCTACTTTGACGTGCGCTCGTTCCCGACGTATGGCGCGCTGTCGCGCCGCTCGCTCGACGAAGCGCGGGCGCAAGGTGAGCCGGGGGAGCACAAGCGCGACCCATTGGACTTCGCCCTGTGGAAGGCTGCCAAGCCGGGCGAACCGCGCTGGCACAGCCCGTGGGGTGACGGACGACCGGGCTGGCACATCGAGTGCTCGGCCATGAGCATGCGTTACCTAGGCGAACAGATCGATATCCATGGTGGGGGCACCGACCTCATCTTTCCTCACCATGAGAATGAGATTGCGCAGTGCGAGGCGGCCAGCGGCCGATCGCCCTTCTGCCGGTTCTGGGTGCACAATGGCCTCCTGCAGATCGGCGATGAGAAGATGTCCAAGAGCTTGGGCAACTTTGTGCCGGTGGTTGACTTCCTGGCCGTACACGAGGCCGATGCCTTCCGCCTGATGGTGCTGTCGAGCCACTACCGCAAGCCGATGTTGCTCAGCGATGACGCGATTGCTGCTGCGGAGGCCGGCCTGGCAAGGCTTCGCAGCGCACTGCGTTTGCCGGGCTTGGCGGTGGTGGAGGGGGAACAGGCGGCAGCGCTGGGCGCGGAGGCGCTCCCTGCCGACCGGGACCTGGCGGCAGCGGTCGAACAGGCCGACGGGCGGTTTCACGACGCCATGGACGACGACTTCGGAACCCCCGGCGCCTTGGCAGCGTTGTTCGACCTGGTGACGGCCATCCACAAGGCACGCGCCGACGG